>JAPOVI010000229.1 GCA_026708265.1 Acidobacteriota bacterium | reverse complement strand
GCGCGACGGCTACGATCGGGGGGCGCGCGTCTACGACCACGACGCGAACCCGCTGCCGGCGCTCGAGGGGCCCCACGTCCGGGCTGCCCTCGGGGAGGTGCGCGGTCTCGACGTCGTCGATCTCGGCTGTGGCACGGGCCGGCACACCGCGTGGCTCGCGCAGGCGGGGGCGCGCGTCACGGCGCTGGACTTCTCGGCCGGGATGCTCGCGCGGGCGCGGCGCAAGGTTCCGGCCGCCACGGTCCGCTTCCTCGTTCACGACCTGCACGAGCCCTTGCCGCTCGGCGACGCGTCGTGCGACGCCGCGGTGAGCGGCCTCGTCCTCGAGCACCTCCGGGACCTGCGGGCGTTCTTCACCGAGGTACGGCGGGTGCTGCGCCCGTCCGGCCGGGCGGTCGTCTCCGCGATGCACCCTGCGATGTTCCTCCGCGACAGCCGGGCGCGCTTCACCGACCCCGACTCCGGCGCGATCGTCGCTCCCGGCAGCATCCCCTACCGCTTGGGCGAGGTGGTCATGGCGGCGATCGCCGGGGACTTGGCTCCGCTCGCGGTCGGCGAGCACGCCCCGGATGCCGAGTTCGCGCGGCGCTATCCGCGCGCCGAGCGCTACGTCGGCTGGCCGATGCTGCTGGTGCTCGTCCTGCGGCCGGCGGCTACACCTGCTCCTTGAGGGTCACGGCATCGAGGAACGGCATCATGGCGCGCAGCTCCGCGCCGACCTTCTCGATGGGATGTCCCTGCTCCTGCTTCCGCTGGGCCATGAACCAGGGCCGCCCGGCCTTGTCCTCGGCGATCCAGTTGCGGGCGTAGGTGCCGTCCTGGATCTCGGCCAGGATCTGCCGCATCGCGGCGCGGGTCTCGTCGGTGACGACGCGAGGTCCGCCCGTGTAGTCGCCGTGCTCGGCGGTGTCGCTCACCGAGTAGCGCATGTAGTTGAGCCCGCCGCGATAGAAGAGGTCGACGATGAGCTTCAGCTCGTGCATGCACTCGAAGTAGGCGACCTCCGGCTGGTAGCCCGCTTTCACGAGGGTGTCGAAGCCGGCCTTGACCAGCGCGCTGACGCCGCCGCACAGGACGGTCTGCTCGCCGAAGAGGTCGGTCTCGGTCTCCTCCGCGAAGGTCGTCTCGATGACCCCGGCCCGCGTGAGGCCGAGCGCCTTGGCGTAGGAGAGGGCCAGCGCCTTCGCCTGTCCGGTAGCGTCCTGCTCTACGGCGATCAGGGCCGGGGTCCCACCGCCCTCGAGGAAGACCTCGCGGACCCGGTGACCGGGCGCCTTCGGGGCGATCAGCGTCACGTCGACGTCGGCGGGCGGCTGGATGGTCTGGAAGCGGATGTTGAAGCCGTGCGCGAACATCAGCATCTTGCCCGCGCCCAGGTGCGGCGCGATCTGCTCCGTGTAGATCCCGGCCTGCCGGGTATCGGGGGCCAGAACCATGATCACGTCCGCCCAGGCCGCGGCGTCGCCCCCCGAGGCGACGGTCAGGCCCTCGGCTTCGGCTCGCGCCCGCGAGCGGCTGCCGGCGTGGAGGGCCACCTGCACCGCGACGCCGCTGTCCCGCAGGTTGAGTGCGTGGGCATGCCCCTGCGATCCATACCCGAAGACGGCGACCTTCTTCGCCTGGATGAGCCCGAGGTCCGCCGCGTTGTCGTAGTGGATGGTGGCCATGTCGTCATTCCCTCGCGATGTTGCGGGTTGGCGGGGCCGTGCGCCGGCGGCGGCGCGGCCCCCGGATCGGGTCGGGGCCCCGGGTCCGACCGGGCTCCGGTGGCGGTCCTGCCCGGGGCCAGGGCCGGAATCGCGGGAGCAAGGCCGAGTCGGAGGCCTCGAGGCCGGCAGAGTCTACACCGAGTAGGAGATGTTGGGGTCGTCGGTTTCGCCCGTCCCGTCGTCGCCGGTTCTCCCCTCGTCGTCGCGCGGCTCCGGCGCGAACGGCTCGGACGGGTCGGGGTCGATCATGACGCTGCGCGCTCCGCGCATCATCCCGACGCGGCCGGTACGCACCAGCTCCAGGATCCCGTACGGCCGCAGAACCTCGACGAAGCCGTCGATCTTGTCTTCCGTGCCGGTGGTCTCGATGACGACGGCGTCGGGTGCGACGTCGACGACGCGGGCGCGGAAGACGTCCACGAGCTGCATGATGTGCGTGCGCGTCTCCGCCGTTGCCGTCACCTTGACCATCGCCAGCTCGCGGAAGACCGCCGGGCCGACCGTGATGTCCTGTACGCGGACCACGTTCACCAGCTTGTAGAGGTTGGCCTCGAGCCGCCGCGCGCCGATGGCGTCGGTGCGGACGACTATCGTCATCCGCGAGGCCTCCGGCGTCTCGGAATGGCCGACGGTGAGCGACTCGATGTTGAACGCACGGCGGCGGAACAGCGAGGCGACGCGGTTCAGGACGCCCGGCTTGTCCTCGACGTAGACGACGAACGTGTGGCGCCGCAACGAACCTGGCGTCATCGGCAACCCCTGCGCCGCTCGCGCCGCCATTCCGCGTCGGGCCTTCGCGCGCGGCACCCGCCCGCCGGCCGCGGGTCGGATGCGCACCACCTCCCCGGGACGCGGGAACGAAGGGCGTCGTGCCGCCGCGAGTCACGCATCGCGCGCCGTCTCGACGATGGGCGCCGGGCTGGGGCGGCGGATCATGTCATGGAGGTCGGCGCCGGCCGGGACCATCGGGTAGACGGTGTCCTCCTGCTCGACCTGGAAGTCGATGACGACGGTCCGCTCGTCGCCGCGGGCCCGTTCGACGGCGGGCTCGACCTCGGCACGCGTCCGCACCGTCTCGCCGCGCAGGCCGAAGCACTCGGCCAGCCTGGCGAAGTCGGGGCTGAGGAGCGGCGTGGCGGCGTAGCGCCGCTCGTAGAAGAACTCCTGGGGTGGCGCCGGCTGGAAAGCGACCCCTGCCACTGGCGGACCATCCCGGGATAGCCGTTGTTGATGACGGCGACGTTGATCTTGATCTTCTCCTGGGCGATGGTCGCGAGCTCCGCCATGGTCATCTGGAACCCGCCGTCGCCCGCCACCACCCACACCTCTGCGTCCGGGCGGGCGAGCTTGGCGCCGACGGCGGCCGGCAGCGCGAAGCCCATCGTGCCGAGGCCGCCCGAGGTGATGAGCGTGCGCGGCTCGTCGTGGTGGTAGTACTGCGCCTCCCACATCTGGTGCTGGCCGACGTCGGTGACGACGATGGCCCGGCCGTCCGTCATGCGCCAGATGTCGTGGATGACGTGCGCCGCGTAGAGGTGGCCGCTGTCGGGCAGGTTCTGGATGTCGCGCACCGCCACGTCGCCCTTCATGTCGGCGATGGCGGCGCGCCACGCGCCGCGGTCCCCGGTCTCCACGAGCGGACCGAGGTCGTCGAGGACGGCCGACAGGTCGCCGGCGAGCGCCACGTCGACCCGAACGTTCTTGTCGAACTCCGCCGGATCGATGTCGACGTGGATCTTGCGGGCGTTGGGGGCGTAGGTCCGCACGTTGCCGGTGACGCGGTCGTCGAAGCGCATCCCGAGGGCCAGCAGGAGGTCGGCCTCCTGGATGGCCGCGTTGACCCACGACTCGCCGTGCATCCCCATCATCCCCATGTTCAGCGGATGGCGTGCGGGGACGCCGCCGATGCCGAGGAGCGTCATCGCGATGGGAATGTCGGCCCGCTCGGCCAGCTCGCGCACCTGCGCCGACGCGCCGGCCAGCAGGATGCCGTGGCCGGCCAGGATGACCGGCCGCTTGGCGCCGTTGATGAGCCGCGCGGCGCGCCGGTAGACGGAGTCGGAGGCCCGCAGGTCGGGGCGGTAGCCCGGGAGCTTGACGTCCCGCGGGTTCCAGTCGAGCTCGGTCGTCGCCTGCTGGGCGTCCTTGGTGACGTCGATGAGCACCGGGCCCGGCCGCCCGGAGCGCGCGACGTAGAGCGCTTCGTGGATCGTCGGTGCGATTTCGTCGACGTCCGAGACCAGATAGTTGTGCTTGGTGATCGGCAGCGTGACGCCCGTGACGTCGGTCTCCTGGAACGCGTCCGAGCCGATCAACCGGCTTCCGACCTGCCCCGTGATGCAGAGCAGGGGCGACGAGTCGAGCATCGCGGTGGCGATGCCGGTCACCATGTTCGTGGCCCCCGGCCCCGAGGTGGCGATGGCGACGCCGACCTGGCCGCTCGCGCGCGCGAAGCCGTCCGCCATGTGCGTCGCCCCCTGCTCGTGGCGCACGAGGACGTGCCGCACGGGGTACTCGAGGAGCGCGTCGTAGGCGGGCAGGATCGCCCCGCCGGGATAGCCGAAGACCGTGGTCACGCCTTCGCGCACCAGGGCCTCCCAGATGATCTGTGCGCCGGTTCGCATCGCAGCCATGCCGTGTGCTCTCTGGAGGATAGCTCTGATCGACTTGATCGGCTGATTCCGGTCGGGTCTACAGGGTCGTGGGGCGGCCGCCCGACGGGCCTGCCGCCGGGTGCTCAGGACGTGACCGCGCCCGACGCGGCGGAGGACACGAGTCGCGCGTACTTCGCCATGACGCCGTTGGCGAACCTCGGCGCCGGTTCACGCCAGTCGGCCAGTCGCGCCGCGATCTCGGCGTCGGCGTCCGGCAGGTCGAGCCGCAGCGTCCGGTTGCGCTCGTCGAACACGATCGAATCGCCGTCGCGGACGACCGCGATCGGCCCGCCCCGCGCCGCCTCCGGTGCGACGTGCCCGGCCATCATCCCACGGGTGGCGCCCGAGAAGCGCCCGTCGGTCACGAGGGCCACCGACTCGCCCAGCCCCGCTCCCACGATGGCCGCGGTCACGGCGAGCATCTCGCGCATGCCCGGTCCGCCGCGCGGCCCTTCGTAGCGGATCACGACGACGTCCCCGGGCTGGATGTGGCCCTGCTCCACCGCGGCGAACGCGTCCTCCTCGCTGTCGAAGACGCGGGCGGGCCCGCGGTGCAGCGCCGGCTCGTGGCCCGCCACCTTGACCACGCAGCCGTCGGGGGCGAGGTTGCCCGTGAGGATCACCAGCCCGCCTGTCGGCGTCACGGCCTCGGCCACCGGCCGCACCACCTCCTGACCGGGCGTCTCCTCGGCCTCCGCCGCGAGCGCGCCTTTCGTGGCGCCGGTCACGGTGAGCGCGTCGCGGTGCAGCAACCCCGCCTCGAGCAGCCGCCTGGCTACGAGGCCGATCCCGCCCGCCCTGTACAGATCGGTGGCCACGAACCGGCCTCCGGGCTTGAGGTCGGCCAGGAGCGGCGTCCGCTCGCTGATCCGATCGAAGTCTCCGATCCGCAGGTCGACGCCCGCTTCGTGCGCGATCGCCAGCAGGTGGAGCACGGCGTTGGTCGAGCCCCCGGTGGCGGCGACCGCGGCCACGGCGTTCTCGAGTGCGTCCCGCGTCACGATGCGGCGCGGGCGGAGATCCGTTCGCACCACCTCCATCGCCAGCTCTCCCGCCCGCCGGGCGGCGTCCGCCTTCTCCGCCGCCATCGCCGGAACGCCGTTGGCGCGCATCGGCGACACCCCGAGCAACTCGCACACCGTGGCCATCGTGTTCGCGGTGAATTGGCCGCCGCAGGCGCCGGGGCCGGGGCAGGCCGCATCCTCGAGGGCCCCGAGCTGGGCGTCGGTCAGCCGTCCCGCCGCGTGGGCACCGACCGCCTCGAAGACGTCCTGGATGGTGACGTCGCGTCCTTCCCACCGGCCGGGGGCGATCGAGCCTCCGTAGAGCACCAGCCCCGGTATGTCGAGCCGGACGAGCGCCATCACGCCGCCCGGGATCGTCTTGTCGCAACCGACGAGCACCACGATTCCGTCGAAGAGGTTGCCGCGAGCCACCAGCTCGATCGAGTCGGCCACCACCTCCCGGCTCACGAGCGACGCCTTCATGCCGGCGCTCCCCATCGTGATGCCGTCGGAGATCGAGACCGTGTTGAACTCGAGCGGGGTCCCGCCCGCAGCGCGGATCCCCGCCTTCACTTCCGCGGCGAGCTCGCGCAGGTGGTAGTTGCAGGGCCCGATCTCGATCCACGTGTTCGCCACGCCGACCAGCGGCCGGCCGAGGTCATCGTCAGTGAAACCGACCGCCTTCAGCATGGCGCGGGCGGGCGCGCGGGAAGGGCCCTCGGTGATGGCGGCGCTGCGGCGTGTAGTCATCGCTGAACCGGCGGCCCTCCGGTACAGAGGGCCGCCCGAGAAGCATGGAAGGGAGAACGGCTATCAGAAGGCAGACGCCGACGACGGCCGAACGCCGGTCGGCACACCCCGTCCAACATTCGCCATTCTACCGCGCGGCGGCCGGTCGGCGTCAACCGTCACTCGTCGCCGTAGTAGTCCCGGTACCACTCCACGAAGCGTTGCACGCCGACCTCGATCGGCGTGTCCGGCCGGTAGTGGACGTCGACGGCGAGATCGTCCACGTCCGCCAGCGTCTCCGGGACGTCACCGGGCTGCAGCGGCAGCAGGCGGCGCTCCGCCTTCCGGCCGAGTGCCGCCTCGAGCACCTCGATGTAGCGCTCGAGAGGCTCTGCCCGCCGGTTGCCGAGGTTGTAGACGCGGTACGGCGCCGCGCTCGTTCCCGGTTCCGGCGACTCGCCCCGCCACTCCGGGTTCGGGGACGCCGGGCGGTCGATCACGCGCACGACCGCCTGGACGATGTCGTCGATGTAGGTGAAGTCGCGCCGATGGCGGCCGTGGTTGTAGACCTCGATCGGACGTCCGGCCAGGATGTTCCGGGTGAAGCGGAAGAGCGCCATGTCGGGCCGGCCCCACGGGCCGTAGACCGTGAAGAAGCGCAGCCCCGTGGTGGGCAGCGCGAAGAGGTGGCTGTAGCAGTGGGCCATCAGCTCGTTCGCCCGCTTGGTGGCGGCGTAGAGCGATACGGGATGGTCGGCGGTGTGGCGCACGCTGAACGGCAGCGCGCGGTTGGCGCCGTAGACGGAGCTCGACGAAGCGTAGACGAGATGGCCGGGAGGGTGCGCGCGGCACGCTTCGAGCACGTGCAGGAAGCCGGTGACGTTGGCGGCGACGCAGGCCTTCGGTCGCTCCAGGGAGTGCCGCACGCCGGCTCGCGCCGCCAGGTGCACGACCGCCTCGGGGCGCTCGCGCCCCATCAACTCCCGGACCGCTTCCGGGTCCGAGACGTCGGCGCGGACGTCCCGAAAGCCCTCGCAGGCCGTCAGGCGCGCCAGCCGGGAGAGCTTCAGCGCGACGTCGTAGTAGGGATCCAGATTGTCGACGCCGACCACGGTGTCGCCGCGCTCGAGCAGGCGCAACGCGATCGCCGCCCCGATGAACCCCGCGGCTCCGGTGACCAGCACGCGCATGCGGCCTCAGCGTACCCGAAACGCCCCGAGACGCGGATGACAGGGCCGCCGCCGTCACGCTATGGTTGCGCCGGTGCTCGCCCGACCTGGCGGTCGCGTTGGGAGTCTGCGCGCGCGCGTGGCCCTCGTATCGCAGCATCTGCGGCGCAGACTCCTGGCCCGATCTGCTGGTCGGGTGGGGAATCTGCGCGGACTCCTGGCCCGACTGCGCGACCGCAACGAGTGGCAGTTCTTCGCCGCCCTGCCCCGGGCGGACCGGCGACTGGCCGGGCTCTGGTGGCTGGCCGTCGTCGCCCGCGGACTGCTGCCGGCCCTGTTCGCGGTGGCGATGGGCGGCCTCGTCGGCGCGGTCCAGAGCGGCGCCGGGCTGGCCGGTCCGCTGGCGTTCGCGGGTGTCGTCTTCGTGCTGCTGCAGGTGCTGGCGCCGTTGCACCAGGCGCTTGGCGCCAACTTGGGGGACCGAACCGCAGCGTGGCTGTACGACCGCCTGACGGCAGCATGCAGCCGCCCGCCGGGCCTCGCCCACCTCGAGGATCCGACGCTGACCGGCGACCTGACCGTCGCGCGCGACTTCGATCGGGGAGTGACCGGACCTCCCCTCTACATCTCGATGGACTTCCTGGCGGGCGGGCTCGTCGACCTGCTCGCGGGGCTGGCATGCGCCGTGCTGCTGGCCGGCTACGGCTGGTGGGCGCCGCTCGTCCTGGCCGGCGGATGGTTGGCGACCCACTGGCTCCTGCGCGAGAGCGCCGTCTGGCGCGATCGGGCCACGGACGCGGTGCGGCGGGCGCAGCGGGAGGCCGACTACGCCTACCGGCTCGCCGTCGACCCGCCGGCCAGCAAGGAGCTGCGGCTGTTCGGCCTCGCCTCGTGGACGCTGACCCGTTTCGTGGCGAGCCGTACCCGGCTGCACGAGCTGCAGTTCGCCGCGACCCGGCTTCGCGAGCGCCCCGTGCTGTTGAGCGTCCTGCTCGTGGGCGGTGCGAACGTGGCCGTCTGCTGGTCCCTGGCCGGTGACGCGGCGGCGGGGAGCCTCGCCCTCGCGGATGTCGTGGTCTACGCCCAGGCGGCGGCGGGCACCGCGCTGATCGCGTTCGGGGGGCTCAACTGGGCCATCGACGGATGCGCGGCGCCGGTGGCGGCGGTGCTGCGGCTCGAGGCCGCAATGGCGCCGAGGGGCGCCCTGGCGTCGGGCAGGCGAGGTGCCGGTGCTCGGCCGCGGCGCGAGATCCGGTTTCGTGACGTCACCTTCACCTACCCCACCGGGGGGCCGCCGGTGCTGGAGCGCTTCGACCTCACGGTTCCGGCCGGCTCGTCGCTGGCGATCGTCGGACGCAACGGCGCCGGCAAGACGACGCTGGCCAAGCTGCTCTGCCGCCTGTACGACCCGCAGGCCGGCGCCATCGAGATCGACGGGGTCGAGCTCCGGGATCTCGACATCGAGGGCTGGCGGCGCCGCGTGACGGCCGTCTTCCAGGACTTCACCCGCTTCGAGTGGCCGCTGCGCGACAACGTGGCGCCGGCGGGCGCCCGGGACGGCGACGTGCGCGCCGCCCTCGACGCCGCCGGCGGAGCCGGGCTCGCCGACCTGGAAACGGTGCTCGCGCGGGGGTACGAGGGGGGCACGGACCTCTCGGGCGGCCAATGGCAGCGCATCGCGCTGGCCCGGGCGCTCTGCGCGGTCCGGACCGGAGCGGGCGTCGTCCTGCTCGACGAACCGACCGCCCAGCTCGACGTTCGGGGCGAGGCGGAGATCTTCGACCGCATCCTCGCTGCCACCCGGTCCTGCACCACGATCCTGATCTCGCATCGCTTCTCGACCGTGCGCCACGCCGACCGGATCTGCGTCCTGGAGCAGGGGCGCGTGGTGGAGCTCGGGACGCACGACGAGCTGATGGCCGCGGACGGACGCTATCGGACGATGTTCGACCTGCAGGCGCGCCGCTTTCTCGCCACCGAGGACGAGGAGGGACAGGTGTATGACGTCCTCGCCTGAGCGGGGCGCCGACGCGGCCGCCGCGCTCGACGAGCTCCCGCCGGCGCTTCCGTCGATGTGGCGCCTCTGCCGCCTGGGGTACCACCACGAGCCCTGGCTGATGGTCTGGGCCTTCGCGCTCTCCCTTCTCGCCGCCCTGCCCGACGCGCTGCTTGCGCTCTGGTTCATGCTGCTCGGCATCGGGGTGATCGACGGCCGACCGGACCTCGTGCGCGTGGCCGCGATCGGACTGGGGGCGTCGCTCACGGCCACCTGGGTGCTCCGAACCGTCAGCACGCGGGTCCAGCGGCGCTTCCGTGACCGGGTGACGATCGCCCTCGAGGCGCATGTGGCCGGGCTTCAGGCGTCGGTCGCGACGCTCGCCCACCAGGAGCGGCCCGACTACCTCGACCGGCTCGCGGTGCTCCGCAACCAGGTCTTCGTGCTCGATCACCTGTACATGTCGCTCTTCTCGACCTGCGGCTGGCTGCTGCGCCTGGCGGTCACGATCGGCCTCCTGGTGTCGATCCATCCCGCCCTGGTGCTGTTGGCGGCCGCGGCGCTGCCCGCCGTGCTCACGTCGACATGGCGGCCCGCGATCGAGCGGCGGTCGCAGGAGCGGGCGGCTCCGCACGCTCGGTTGGCTCGGCACCTGTTCACGACCGTGACGACGGCCGCCTCGGGCAAGGAGGTGCGGGTGGCCGGCATCTCCGCCCGGGTGGCCGCGGAGCGGCGCGCCGCCTGGGAGCGTAGCTACGCCCCGGTGGCGGCGGCCCGCTGGGGTTCGGCGGCGTGGCATGCCGCGGCGTGGCTGGTGTTCGGCGGCGCGTACGTGGGGGCGATTGCTTTCGTCTCGGGAGGGATGGGAGCACCGGTCTCGCAGGTGCTGCTCGTGCTGGCGGCGGGGGCGCGACTCTCGGCCTATGTCGGTGCCACCGTCGGCGAGATCGGCTTCCTGCGCGGCATCTGGATGGACGGCTCGCGCCGGCTGGCGTGGCTCGAGGACTATGCGGCCGCCACGGTCGCCGCCGCGGACCGTCCGGCCCCCGCCGTCCTGCGCGATGGGATCCGACTCGAGCGCCTTTCGTTCGCGTACCCGGGAACCTCACGGCTGGTCCTGGACGACGTTTCGCTGACGCTCCCGGCGGGCGCCGTCGTCGCCCTCGTGGGCGAGAACGGCGCCGGCAAGACGACGCTCGTGAAGCTGCTCGCGAAGCTGTACGAGCCAACGTCGGGGGCCATCCTCGTCGACGGGACTCCCCTCGCCGACATCGCTCCGGATCGCTGGCGGGAGCGGCTCGCGGGCGCCTTCCAGGACTTCTTCCGCTTCGAGTTCCGCGCGCGCCGGACGGTCGGCGTCGGCGACGTGCCGCGCGTGGATGACGCGCCGGCCGTCGCGACGGCGGTCGACCGGGCGGGAGCCGAGGATGTCGTGGGCCGGCTGGCGTCCGGCCTCGACACGCAACTGGGGCCGACTTGGCCGGAGGGGGTGGAGGTGTCGTTCGGCCAGTGGCAGAAGCTGGCCCTGGCGCGCGGGTTCATGCGCGACGACCCGTTGCTCCTGGTGCTCGACGAGCCCACCGCCGCGCTCGACGCGGAGACCGAGCACGCGCTCTTCGAGCGCTACGCGGCCGCGTCCCGCCGGTCCCCGGCCGCGGGCGACGGGAACGGCTCCCGGGGCCGCGTCACGCTGCTCGTCTCGCACCGCTTCTCGACCGTGCGCATGGCGGACCTGATCGTCGTGCTCGACGGAGCCCGTCTCGTCGAGGCGGGCTCGCACGATGCCCTGATGGCCGCCGGCGGGCGCTACGCCGAACTGTATCGCCTGCAGGCTACGGCCTACCGCTGAAGGACCCCGCCGCCGCGCACCCGTCCTCGCGCCGCCCCGCGGGGTGCTCCGACTAGCCGTCAGATGCTGGTGAGGCGCAGCGTGGAGCGCTGGAGGTCGAGGGTGACGCGGTAGTTGCTCAGGAAGCGGTGGCCGACGATGCCTCCGATGTGGAAGCCCAGCAAGGCGCTCGGGCGGTGCAGGTTGAGCACGACGACCGAGAAGTTCTCGTACTGGATGCGATCGAAGGCCAGATGCACGCCCGGCAGCAGGAACGCGTCCATGTCCCAGCCCGAGGTCCCGAACACCTGCAACGGAATGTGCCGCACCGGGACCATGCCGAGCGTGTTCGCGGTGGCGAGGCTGATCGAGATCACCTCGCCGCCGGTGTCGACGATGAAGCTCTTCGGGTGGTCCTGGTTGACGACGCCGCGCACCATCGCCAGCCGATTGAATCGCAGTGGCAGCACGACGTCGGCGGGCTCCTCCGGGATCTCCCGGCCGACCAGCATCTGCTGCCGCTCGTAGTCGATGATGGCCGACATGCCGAAGGCGAGCGGAGAGATGCTGTTCTCCACCCGCGTGTCGGGGAGCCCGGACAGGGGCGGATTCTTGATGATCGCCGGGACGTTGCGGATGGTGAGCGTCCCGATCTCCAGGGAGTCGGCGCGCCCCATCTCCAGGCCGCGCAGTCCGATGTCGCCCACCCCGGCGCTCAGCGTATTGACGATCGGCCGGATGCGGTGCCGCTCCGCGGTCGGCTTCGACAGCACCATCTGCTCGGCGCCGGTGTCGATGACGAGGTCCATCTCCGCGCCGCCGTTGATGCGGCCGCGGACGACCACCTTGTCCCGCTCCAGGCGGAAAGGAATCGTGTGCAGCCGTGCGGCCTGCTCCGGCGGGATGTCGAGAGCCGGCCGGTCACCGAACGAGCGGAGGAACCGGACCTCGGAGCGGGCCCACTGCGCTTTCTCCGTGCGCCGGGTGGCGGGCAGCCGGTCTACGTAGGCGGTCAGGGCCTCGGCGGCCTCCGGATAGCGCCGCAGCCGGCGATAGATCGTGCTCAGCGTGTGGTGCGCCTCCGGGGCGTCGGACGCGGCGATGGCCGCCTGGGCCTCGGTAAGGCCCTCCTCGAGCCGGCCCCGGGCAGCGAGCCCGCGCGCAAGTCCGTGACGGGCCCCGCCGGCCTCGGGATCGATCGCCAGTACGTCACGGTAGGCGGCCTCGGCCTCCGCGAACAGGCCCGAAGCCCACAGGGCGTCGGCGTACAGGGTGCGTGACGGGGCGTCCGCCGGATCGGCGACCTCCGCCAATACCTCCGCCTCCTGGCGGGCGCGGGCGAACTCCGCCACCTGAAGCAGCGACCGGAGCAACCCGCGCGACGCTCGGGCCAGTTGATCCGAACGGGCTCCTTCCTTGGCGCGCTCGAAGGCGACGATGGCCTCCCAGTAACGCTCGTCCCCGAAGAGGAGGTCGCCCAGCTCCAGGCGGATCTCGCTACGTGCGGAAGCGGGGGTGGAGTTGGCGTCGATTACGATGGGCGCTGCCGCGGCGACGGCGAGCGCTATCACCACGCCGCGAAGACCAACGCGCATGGAAGCCTCCCGGGTCGGGTTGTCCCCTCAGGCCGAGCCCCGGGCTGCGCCGGTGAGGGCGCGCGGCCCGCCACGGGCCGGTTCACCGGGTGTACTGCTGAATGGGGACACCGTCGTACATGTCGTCGACGCGCAGGATCTGCGCGCTCCGGCTGTAGGTCCCCAGCTCGTAATCCTCGCTCATGATGAGCGCCTTCACCGGCTTCGTGGGGCACACCTCGGCGCAGAGCCCGCAGAAGCTGCACCGCGACAGGTTGAAGTCGAAGTAGTCGAGCACCTTGATCTTGTGGCCGGGCTCCCGATGCCCCCCCAGGTTGATCAACTCGTCGGGGCATGCCTTGGCGCACTGGTCGCACACGATGCAGGTCTGCGCCCCCGTTTCCGGCTCGACCTGCAACCGCAGCACGCCCCGGAAACGAGGAGCCACCGGGCGGCGCTCCTGCGGATACTGGAACGTGAAGGCGGGCTGCGGCGTGTACTTGAGCGTGACCAGCAGGCCCTTGACCAGGTCTACGAGGAAGACGGTCCGAAAGAACTTCTGCAGGAACAGCACGGTTCGATCCTAGGCCCGGCCATCGACGACGATCGGCTCGCTCTGGCCGGCCATGATGACGCGCTCCTTGCGCAGGATCGTGTTCTCCTTGCGAATCTTGTCCTGCAGGCGCATCAACCCGTAGAGGAGGGCTTCCGGACGCGGCGGACAGCCCGATACGTAAACGTCCACCGGCACGATCTTGTCGACGCCCTGCAACACGCTGTAGGTCGGGAACGGACCGCCCGCGTTCGAGCAGCTCCCCATCGACATGACCCACTTCGGTTCGGGCATCTGGTCGTAGAGGCGGCGCAGCACCGGGGCCATCTTCTTGGTGACCGTCCCCGCGACGATCATCAGATCGGACTGGCGCGGGGAGGCGCGGAACACCTCGGCCCCGAAGCGGGCGATGTCGTACCGGGAAGTCGAGGTGGCGATCATCTCGATCGCGCAGCAGGCGAGCCCGAAGCCCATCGGCCAGAGCGAGGACTGGCGAGCCCAGTTCAGCACCCGATCGACGTTGGTCGTTATGAAGTTGTCTTCGAAGCGATGCTCGATGAGGCCCATGTGGCTGTCGTCCCGGCGCCCGCAGGCGGCGCCGCGCTCACGGAATCGCGCCTACTTCCCCTCGTACCACTGCGCGTTCGTGTCGATGAAGCTCTGCCACTGATCGGGCACCTCATCGTTGGCGAAGATCGCCTCCACCGGGCACGCGGGAACGCACGCGCCGCAGTCGATGCACTCCTCGGGGTGGATGTAGAGCATCGTCTCCGCTTCGAAGTCGTCCTCGTCCTTGCGGGGATGGATGCAGTCCACCGGGCAGACGTCCACGCATGCGGTGTCCTTCGTGCCCACACACGGCTCACAGATCGAATAGGCCATTCACTCCTCCGACTCCGCCACCGAACCGCACCAAGAATACATGCCGGCCGGGGCGCGGATCAAGGCGACGGCCGGCATCCGGAGTGGCCGACGCGGCCTTCCGGAGCCGTGGACGGCGTCTTCCCGCCGCCGGCCGGCCCTCGGGCGCCGGGCGCTCAGACGATCTTCATGCGGCCGGCGAACCCCTCCTCGTACCCGTGGTAGTGCTGCACCGCCGCCTCCGGGTAGCGCCAGCAGTAGTACCCCTCGCCGGTGTCGAAGTCGACGAGCCAGAGACCCTTCACCTCGGCGCCGAGCGCCTGGATGGCGCTGGTCCAGTCTCCGATCACCCGGTCGAGGGCCAGGAGCAGGCGCTCCCGATCCGGGTGCCCGTTGGGCAGGCGGTCGAGCCGCTCCGCCACGGCCCGCGCCTGCGCGACCGCGTCGGTCGTGCGGGCGCGCACCGCGGGCAGCAGGAGCTGCGCGTCCTTCAGCGTGAACCTGCGGCTCGCGGGCGGGCGCGTCGACATCGCCCAAGTATACGGCGCACCGGTCACGCACGCTCGGAGGCCGGGCCGGCGCCCGGCGCGCACCGCCGCTGGGCGCGGGCCCGGCGCGATGGACGCCGCGCCGACGCTGGCGGTACGATCGAGGCCGATGACGAGGCCGGTGACCATCCCCCTGATTCGGGGCCGCGTGGCCCGTGGGGCCGCCGCGCCCCGACAGCCGAAGCCGCGCTGGCTGCGCGTCCGCGCCCCCGGCAGCAGCGGCTACCTGCGGGTGAAGCGCATCCTGCGCGGTCTCGACCTCAACACCGTCTGCGAGGAGGCCGGCTGCCCCAACATCGGGGAGTGCTGGCACCGCGGCACGGCGACCTTCATGATTCTGGGCGACGTCTGCACCCGGTCGTGCGGCTACTGCAACGTCGTCCACGGCACTCCCCGGGCGGTGGATCGCGACGAGCCGCAGCGGGTCGCCGACGCCGTCGGGGCCCTCGGCCTGGCGTACGTCGTCGTGACGTCCGTCGACCGCGACGACCTGCCGGACGGCGGCGCATCCGTCTTCGCCGCGGTGGTCCGCGAGATTCGACGGTGCGCTCCGGACTGCCGCGTGGAGCTGCTGGTCCCCGACTTCGCCGGTCGGGCCGCCGCCCTCGAGCGCGTGCTCGACGCAGGCCCCGACGTGCTCAACCACAACATCGAGACGGTCGAGCGCCTGTACCGCGCCGCCCGCCCCGGCGGCCGCTACCGCCGGGCGCTCGACCTGCTGGCGCGGGCGCGCCGCCACCGGCCGGCGACGCCGACGAAGTCCGGCGTCATGGTCGGCCTCGGAGAGACGCCGGCCGAGTTGCGGGCCACGCTGGCCGATCTGCGGGGAGTCGGCTGCGACATCCTGACGATCGGCCAGTACCTGCGCCCGTCCGCGGCGCACCTGCCGGTGGAGCGCTACTACCACCCGGACGAGTTCGCGGAGCTCCGCACGCACGCTCTGACGCTCGGCTTCCGCCACGTGGAGTCGGGCCCGCTCGTTCGCAGCTCCTACCACGCCCGCGAGCAGGCCGACGCCTGCGCCGGGGCCGGCCCGGCCTAGCATTGGCGGCGCACGCCCGCATCCACCCCGGACGCGGGGTTCAGGCGGGACGCCGCGGGCGGGGAAGATGGACGCTGCGCCCGAAGAACGCGTCGGCCGCTTCCGTGAGCGTCTCCGACAGCGTGGGGTGTGGGTGGATCGCGCTCGCCAGGTCGGACGCCGTCGCCTGCTGCTCGACCGCGAGCACCCCCTCGGCGATCAGCTCCCCCGCTCCGACCCCTGCGATGCCGACGCCGAGAATCCGCTCCGTCGCCGGGTCGATCACCAGCTTGGTGACCCCCTCGGGTCGATCGAGGGTCAGCGCGCGGCCGGACGCGCCCCACGGGAAGGTGGCGGTGGCGATGGGGCGGCCGGCTGCGAGGGCGTCGGCCTCCGTCAGGCCGCACCAGGCGACCTCGGGGTCGGTGAAGACCACGGCGGGAATCGCGCGCGGCGGTGAAGGGGCCGCGCGACCCATGATGGTATCCACGGCGACGCGCGCCTCGTGGAATGCCTTGTGCGCGAGGAGCGGCTCGCCGGTCACGTCGCCCACGGCCAGGACGGAGGGTTCGGCCGTCCGCTGCCCCGCGTCGACGCGCACGAACCCCTGCGGGTCGAGCTCGACCCGCGTGCCCTCCAGCCCGCTCGCGTCCGAGTTGGGGACACGCCCTACCGCGACGAGCACGGCGTCGAAGCGCGCCGCCTCCGGGGCACCGGCAGGGCCGGCGAGCGTCACGTCGATCCCCGCGGGGCCGGCGGCAAGCTGCGTCACCGTGGTGTCGAGATGCACCGCCGCCGCCAGGTGGCCGAAGCGCCGGGCGATGACGCGCGCGAGGTCCGGATCGGCGCCGGGAAGCAGGCGCGACGTCGCTTCGACCACGGTGACCGCCGATCCGAGCGCGCCGTAGACGGTTCCCAGCTCGAGGCCGATGTAGCCTCCGCCGACCACCAGCAGCTTCGGCGGCACCCGCTCGAGCGAGAGCGCGGCCGTGGAGTCGAGCACGCGGGCGTCGTCAAGGGCGAGCGGGCCGGGGCGAGCGGGACGCGATCCGGTGGCCAGAATCGCATGCTCGAAGGCGATCCGCGACGGGGCCTCGGTTCCGGACTCGATTGGCGTCACCGCCAGCTCGCGCGACCCGGCGAAAGCGGCGCGTCCCTGCACGTAGCGCACCGACCGCTGCGCGGCCAGGCGGCCCAGGCCGCCGGTCAGCCGCTCGACGATCTTCGTCTTCCAGTCCCGCATCGCGGCCAGGTCGATGGAGGGCGGCCCGAAGCCGATGCCCCAGCGGCTGGCGTCCCGGGCGTCGGTCAGCACCTTGGCCGCGTGCAGCAGGGCCTTGGACGGGATGCACCCGCGGTGCAGGCAGACGCCGCCGGGCTGCGCCGACTCGTCGACCAGCGTTACGGAGAGGCCGCGGTCGGCCGCATCGAAGGCGGCGGCATAGCCGCCCGGCCCGGCGCCCACCACCACGAGGTCCGTCGTTTCCGTCGTCTGCGCCACGTCGCTATGGTCTCCGTCGTCCCGAGCCTTGAACGCGCTGGCCGTCCCGCGCTCCGCCGGCCCCGGACACCCCAGGCGCCTGGGGATCCGCGCCGGACCCGGCGGCGGGGTGCCGAGCTGCCTACGGTACTATAGGGGCGCCGATCGCGACAGGCCGCCGCCCGACCGGCAGCCCCCGCGACGGGACGCGGGCCCGCGGGGGGAACGACTCATCGGCGTCGATCGGGCGCCGCGGCGGGGGAGGATCGGTCGTCATGGCTCGTATCCGCACCCTTTCCTGTTCCTGCAGGCCCGGCGGCGCGGCGCCGCTGCTGCTCGCGGCCAGCGCTCTCGTCGCCGCGCCGGCGGCGCCGGCCGGGCAGGAGCCGGTGGGAGCGACCATGGACCGACTGTACGCACCGGTGGAGATCGGGGCCGACGTCGCGGCCCTCCCGGCCACCGAGCGCGCCGCTCTCGCTCGCATCGTCGATGCGGCGCGGGTGATGGATGCCCTGTTCCTCGAGCAGGTGTGGCCCGGAAACCCGACCGTCCTGATGGCGCTCGAGGGTGATCGCAGCCCTGCCGGCCGCGCCCGCCTCGACTACTTCCTCGTCAACAAGGGACCTTGGTCGCGCCTGGAGGGCGACCGGCCGTTCCTGCCGGGCGTGCCTGCCAAGCCCGCCGGCGCCGGCTACTACCCGCCGGACGCCGGTCGCGACGAGGTCGCGGCGTGGTTCGACGGCCTCACGGGCGACGAGAGCCAAGCCGCCACCGGTTTCTTCACGACCATTCGACGCGGCCCGGGCGGCGACTTGCGTGCGGTTCCCTACAGCGTGGAGTACCAGGGAGCGCTCGCGGTGGCGGCGGGCCACCTGCGCGCGGCGGCCGACCTGACCGCGGAACCGTCGCTGGCCCGCTACCTGCGGTCGCGGGCGGCGGCGTTCGCGTCGAACGACTACTACGACAGCGACGTCGCCTGGATGCAGCTCGACTCGGCGATCGAGCCGACGATCGGGCCCTACGAGGTCTACGAGGACGGCTGGTTCAACTACAAGGCCGCATTCGAGGCCTTCGTCACGATCCGCGACGACGAGGAGACGGCGCAGCTCGCGCGCTTCGGCGCGGAGCTCCAGGGGCTGGAGGACGCGCTTCCGATAGACCCGGCCTACCGCGACCCGCAGCTCGGGGCGCTCGCGCCGATCCGGGTCGTCAACGTGGTCTTCACCGCGGGCGACGCCAACAGCGGGGTCCAGACCGCCGCGTTCAATCTGCCGAACGATGAGCGGGTCATCCGCGACCACGGCTCCAAGCGGGTGATGCTCAGGAACGTCCAGGAAGCGAAGTTCCGCCACGTGCTTGCGCCGATCGCCGCGGTCGCCCTGCCGGCAGCGGCGCGGACCGACGTGTCCTTCCAGGCCTTCTTCACCCACATCCTGATGCACGAGCTCATGCACGGCCTGGGCCCGCAGGAGGTGACGGTGGACGGCCGCGCCACGACGGTGCGCCAGGCGCTGCGGGAGGCGTCGAGCGTCATCGAGGAGGCGAAGGCCGACATCTCGGGCCTGTGGGCCCTGCACCGCCTGATCGACCGGGGCGTCATCGACCGCTCCCTGGAGCGCTCCATCTACACGACGTTCCTCGCCTCTACCTTCCGCTCGATCCGCTTCGGCATCAATGCGGCGCACGGTCGCGGCGTGGCCATCCAGCTCAACACGTTCCTCGATGCCGGGGCCGTGACGGTCGACGCGGAGGGACGCTTCGCGGTCGACCACGCCCGCATCCGCGACGCGGTCGAGGGGCTGACCCGCCGCCTGATGACCATCCAGGCGCACGGCGACTACGACGCGGCGGTCGAGGTGCTGGAAACGCTCGGCGTGGTGCGCCCGGAGGTTCAGCGGGTGCTCGACCGGCTGGGCGACGTGCCCGTCGACATCCGCCCGCGCTACGTCACCGCGGAAGCCCTCGCCGCGGAGCGCTGATCCCCGCGAGCCCCGCCGGCTCGCGTCCGTACAGGCTTCCCCTCGTCGCCTGACGGCTCCGCCCGGTGCCCAACCAGGCTTCCAGGCGTCCGAGCCGTTCTACGGAGCAGACTTCTACGCCGTCTTCGTCGCGGCCGGCCCGAGCATCCGCTCCTCGAGCAGCTCCCCGGCGTGGGCGAAGAGCTCCTCCCTGGTGACGACGCCGGCGTCGACGTCGGCGAGCAGGGCCCGCTGGGCGGCATACTCCGTGTTCTGGACGCCCACCTTGCTCTGCAGCAGGCGCCACGCCTTGCGGCGCTCGACGCAGAAGAGCACGAGCTGGCGCGAGATCTTCATCGTCACCGGCTTGTTGCCCTTGGCCGGCAGCGTCTTGATGTAGACGCCGAAGTCGGGGACGTAGGCGCGGTGCTCCGGGTCGAGGTGACGCCGGTACACGACGTCGTTCTGCGTCAGCCGCACCAGCATGTTCTCGAGCGGAATGAGCCGGGCGGCCTCCTCTTCCTTGATCTTCTTGAGGTGGTTGCGGAAGCGAGCCTCGGTCGCGCACCAGTGGGCCACCGTGTAGCGGTAGGGCTCGCCGGTGGCCTTGAACTTCGTCTTGTACCAGTCCCCCTGCATGTTGGGGTTGCCCTTGAGGTCGAGGGCCTCCTCGTAGGTCTCGCCCATTCGCGGGTTGAAGACGAACTCGGGCGCCCCGCGCGAGTCGCGGACCCGCTGGGCCTGGTCGAGGGCCATGTCGTCGCCGACGCCGTGTTCCGGCTGGCAGGTGGTGAAGCACTGCAGGAACGCCGTGCCCCGGTAGTCGAGCGCATCGAGGATGGCGCGGAACAGCTTCGGCGCGTTGGCGATGGAGACCTGCGCGACGAAGGGCGAGCCGTGGCCGGCGAGGAAGGTCTCGGCGACCGTCTTCTTCTCGACGCACTTGCCCTGGCTGGCCGCGCCGAAGGCGTTCATGTCGCCGCCGCCGAGCATCGGCGTCGAGTCGGAGTTCTGCCCGCCGGTGTTCGAGTAGACCTGCGTGTCGAGCATGAGCGCCTTCACGTTGGGGCGGTTCTGCAGAATCATCTTCGAGACGTTCTGGTAGCCGATGTCCCCCATCCCGCCGTCGCCCCCGACGATCCAGACCCGCGGCATCTCGTTGATCTCGGCGTCGGTCATCAGGTTGTCGGAGAAGTGGGTGAACTCGTAGTAGCGCTGCTCGTCGATGATGTCGTCCTCGCGCTCGAGGAGCCAGGTGGCGAGCCGCTCCGGAATGACCGAGCGCCGGCCGTGGTCCATGATGAAGCTCTCGCCGATCAGCCAGCCGATCGTCGACCCGTCCTGGAACAGCGAGTTCATCCAGGGATAGGGGTGCGGGTTGTTCGGCGGCGTCGAGCCGTAGACCGTGTTGCAGCCCGTGTGGGCGGCCATCGCCATCACCGACTGCCCGTTCGGCAGCCGTCCGTCGAGCGCCTGCAGCTCCTGGTGGTTGAACGCCTCCTGCCGCATGACGGCGGCGATGGCGCCGACGACCTCGTCGTTCGAGATCGGCCCGTGGGCCTCGAGCCGCGCCGTGGTGTCGGAGTCGGTGTCGCCGCCGAGCCCCATCAGGACGTGGGCCACGGTGCGGACGAAGAGCTCGTGCTGCTCGTGATCGCGCTCGGCCAGGGCGGCGAGGCGCGCGGCGCCGTCGGTCTCGAGCGCGGTGGCCGTCCGGCGCAACCGCTCCGCCTTCTCGTGGAAGATCGGCCGCAGGTAGGCTTCGGTCACCCCCGCGATGGCCCGCAGGACGCTCTTCTCGCCGCAGCCGGCGCACGCGCCGTCGCCCGAGACCAGCGCGTCGTAGTTGCGGCGCACCATCATCAGGTTGCGCAGCGTCGCCGTCTTGGAATCGGAGGGGTTCTCGTTGTTGTAGAGGCCGAGGAACTTCTGCTCGGTGTCGGGCAGCAGATCGAGGAACGCGGTGCCGGTCTCGTGGTCGGCGTTGACCGCCTCCGTCTCCTGCACCATGCGCAGCGCGTCGTGGTCCCCGCAGGCGGTCACGCACGCCGCGCATCCCTTGCAGAGGTCGGAGACGAAGATGGAGAAGACCCCGCCGCTGCCGGGATTCTTCCGCTCGGCCGACTTGAAGATGGCGTTCACCTTCGAGTAGGCGAGCGGCTGCTTGTCGATGACGTCGAAGAACTCGCTCTTCGCGGCCTCCGAGAAGCCGTTCAGGTTGTTCGTGACGTCGCGGATGATCGCCGGCAGCGGGGTCTGGGCCTTCGCCTTGACCGCCTCGTTCATCGCTTCGCGTGTCCGCTGCTCCATCTCCGGCACGGCGGCCAGCATCCTGCTCCGCTCGCCCGCGTCGGTCACGTAGTTCGTGATCGCGGTCGTCAGGATCGTGTCGAGGTCCTGCGAGCAGTTCGGAAGCGCCGTGTCGGGGCAGACCGAGATGCACTCCATGCACTGCGTGCAGTTCTCGGCGATGAAAAGCGGCGTCTCGCGCCGGGCCACGTACTTCGACGCCGTGTCGCCGCTGCCGGCCGCCATCACGCCCATCGCCGCGAGCGGCGAGGCGGGCTGGTCGTAGCCGTAGTCGGACCGGAACTCCGCGTCGAAGCTCGCGACCTGCGTGACCGGCGTCCGCTCGTCCTGCCCCTCGGGGATCTCGTGGGACCGGCAGGTCGCGCAGCCCTCGCCGCCTCCGTTGGTCGACGTCGCCGCCAGCGGCAGGATCGGCAGCCCGCGAAGCGTCGACCGATCGGCGGCCTCGATCTCGCCGATCGGGATCTCGCGCACCCGGCCGAAGCCCTGCGTCATGACCTCCATGTTCGACTGCACGACCGCATCGCCGAGCCGTCCGAACTTCTTCTTGTACTGCTTGTGGACGACCTCCTCGAACTGCTCGCGGCTGATGTCGAACTCCTCGAGCAGCGGCGAAACGGCGAAGAAGGCGCCGAGGAAGGCATTGCCCTGCATCCGGAGCTGCAGGTCCGGGCGGTTGGTCGCCTTGCGAGCGATGTCGAAGCCGGGCAGGGTGTAGACGCGGATCTTGTGCTGGATGATCTGCGAGCGCGCCCAGAGCGGCAGTCGCTCCCAGGCGTCCTTCGGCTCCTCGTCGGACTCCCAGATCAGCGCGCCGCCCTCGGAGATGCCCTCGAGGGGGTTGGTGTGGGTGAACGCCTTCGGATCGCAGCAGAGAACCACGCCCACATGGCGCAGGTCGCAGTTGACGCGGATGCGCTCCGGCGCAACGACAAGAAAGTAGGCGGTCGGGGCCCCCTTCTTCTCGGAGCCGTACTTCGGGTTGGCGCTGACGTGGATGACCTCCTTCGGCCGCCCGAACTCGTCCACGTCGTGGCTGCGGGCCGACAGGAAGTCGTTGAAGTCGCCGATGATGGCGCCGAGGTTCTTGCCGGTCGTGATGGCGCCCCAGCCGCCGATCGAATGGAACCGGACGGCGATGGCCCCCTCCGGGAGCAGCGACGGGGTCTCGTCGGCCTTCACCTCGTAGGGGTGCGGGACGCCGAGCACCATGAACGACTCCCCGTCCGCCGCCATCTTGCCGTCCGTCCGCGCTCGGCCGCTCGTCACGTACTCGTAGGCGCCGATGATCTGCTCGGGGCGGAAGTCGCGCGAGCCGAGTCCGTAGATGCCGTTGAAGAGCCGCGGCATCCGGTCCGGGGTCACCTCCGGGAAGCCGGCCTCCACCGGGTGCCCGTTCAGCTTGAGGGCCTTGTTGAGCGCGGTGCGGGTGTCGCGCCCCATCGGGTTGTCGCCGGCGAGCGGCTCGTCGGTTCGCTCGATGATGATCACGTTCTTCTTGCCGGCCAGCGCCTCGACCACCGCCCGCTCCGGGAAGGGCCGGAAGACGTTGAGGTGGACCGAGCCGACCTTCGCGCCGCGGGTGGCGCGCAGGTGGTCGACCGCCGCCTCGCAGTTCTCGGCCGCCGAGCCGAGGGAGAGGAAGACGGTGTCGGCGTCGTCGGCCTTGTACTGCGTCACGAGGCCGTAGTAGCGGCCGGTCAGGCGTCCGAACTCCGTGTGGGCCTCCTCCAGGAACTGGAGGATTGGCTCGACGAAGTTGTTGCGCCGGGCCGCGACGCCCTGCATGTAGTGCTCCTGGTTCTGGACCGGGCCGAGGAGCACGGGATTGGTCAGGTCGATCATGCGAGGCACGCGGCGGCGCGTCGGACCGAAGAGCTCGCGCTGCGCTTCGGTCGGGCACTCGATGATGTCGTCCGGCGCGCCGAGGAACTCGCGGATGAGCTCCGACTCGTGACGGTAGAAGGTCCGCTCGAGGTGCGAGGTCAGGAACCCGTCCTGCACGTTCATGCCGGGGGTCAGGCTGAGCTCGGTGACGCGGCGCAGGATCAGCGCCTGGTCCGCCGCCTGCTGCGCGTCCTTGCCGAACAGGATGATCCAGCCGACGTCGAGGGCGCCGTACACGTCGTCATGTCCGCAGTGGACGTTCAGGGCGTGCTTGGTCAGGGCCCGCGCCACCACCTCGACCACCATCGTGGAGGCCTTGCCGGGGGCGTGGTAGTACTGCTCGATGCCGTAGACGATGCCCTGCCCGGACGTGAAGTTGACCACGCGCCGGCCGCACACGGAGTAGGCGATGGCACCGCCCTGGGCTGCGTGCTCCCCCTCCGCCTCCACGGCCAGGGTGTTGCGGCCGAAGACGTTCAGTCGTCCTTCCGCGAACGACTGCTGGTACAACTCGCCCCCTTCGGTCGAGGGCGTGATCGGATAGAAAATCCCGGCGTCGGCCACCCGCGCCTCCGTGTGATAGGAGACGAGCTGGTTGCCGTTCGCCGTGATGCGTTCGCCGGGGTACTTGGGAAGAGTGCTCATGCCGTCTTCTCCAGCAGTTGTCTTCGGGATCCTCCGGCCGCCACGGACGCCAATCGGCCGGTCGAGAGGGCGAGCGCGGGCGGGCGCACCGGCCCCGACTCAGTCTCGCATTGTAGCGAGGGCGGGGCGGTTGGGCAACGCCCGGCGCCCGGGCGGCGGGTGGGATTCGGGTAAGATCCGGCCCATGCGCCCCACCTCCCTGGGAGATCTCCGTCGCGCCGTGGACGCCGGCGAGGTACGACGTCGCGGCGTCCGGGACGAGCTGCGCGACAACCTGATGGACCGGCTGCGGGAGGGAACGGCCCTGTTTCCGGGCGTCGTCGGCTACGACGACTCGGTCATGCCCCAGATCGTCAACGCCATCCTCTCGCGGCACAGCTTCATCATTCTGGGACTGCGCGGCCAGGCGAAGACCCGGCTTCTCCGCGGGCTGACGGACCTGCTCGACGAGGCCCTGCCGGTCGTCGACGGGTGCGAGATCAACGACGACCCGCTGGCGCCGCTGTGCGCTGCCTGCCGGGTGCGCGTGCGGGACGAGGGGGACGCCCTGCCGGTCGCCTGGCTGCCGCGCTCCGCGCGCTACGTCGAGAAGCTCGCGACCCCGGACGTGACGATCGCCGACGTCATCGGCGACATCGATCCGATACGGGCGGCCCGGGGCGGGCTCCACCTCACCGACGAGCGCGCCATCCACTACGGCCTCCTGCCGCGGGCGAACCGGTGCATCTTCGCCGTCAACGAGCTCCCCGACCTGGCCGGCAAGATCCAGGTCGGACTCTTCAACATCCTGCAGGAAGGCGACATCCAGATTAAGGGCTTCCCCGTTCGGCTGCCCCTCGACGTCCTGCTGGCGTTCACGGCCAACCCGGAGGACTACACCGCCCGGGGCAAGATCATCACGCCCCTCAAGGACCGCATCGGATCGGAGATCCGGACGCACTATCCGCGCACCCGGCGCGACGCCATCGCCATCACCGCACAGGAGGCGTGGCTGGAACGAACGGTCGACGGCGCCGGTCGGGTCGAGATTCCGGGCTACGTGCGGGAGGTGGTCGAGGAGGTCGCCTTTCAGGCACGTGCCGACAAGAAGATCGACCCGCGCTCGGGGGTCAGCCAGCGGCTTCCGATCACGTGTCTCGAGAACGTCGTCTCCAACGCCGAGCGGCGGGCGCTCGCCGCCGGGGACACGCCCGTCGCCCGCGTCACCGACGTCTACGCCGCCCTGCCGGCCATCACCGGCAAGTTCGAGCTCGAGTACGAGGGCGAGCTGCGGGGCGCGGATACGGTCGCGCACTCCCTGATCGGCGCGGCCGTGGCCAACGTGTTCGGCGGCTGGTTCGAGGGGGTCGACACCCGCACCGTCGTCGAGTGGTTCGACCTCGGCGGCACGCTGCAGGCAAGCGACACCGCCTCCTCGGACACGCTCCTCGCTGCGGTGGCCGAGATCCAGGGTCTACGGGAGCTGGCCGCGCATGCCGGCGCCGAGGCGAACGCGGAGCGGCCGCTCGTCGCCGCCGCCGTCGACTTCGTGCTCGAGGGTCTCTGCGCGCAGCGGAAGATCAGCCGCTCCGAGGACTGGAGCTACCAGGCCACGGAGGAGCCGCGCGCACGCGCGCGTCCCGGCCCCCCGTACGTCGATCCGGAGCTGCAGATGCCGGGCCGCGGCCGCGGCCGCGGCGGGAAGAAGCAGTACAACTGAACGGACGGAAGGCCCGGCCGGCGCGGGCCGGACCGCCGGTCCGCGGACCCAGATGCGCTACCGCTACACACGCTACACCGGCGGGTTGGCAGCCGGGATCGACCTGGAGGAGCTGGTATCGAAGCTGTCGACGCTGCTGCTCGCGAGCGGCTTCGGCTCGCCCCGCGGCCAGCAAGGACAAGAGGGCGGTGATGGCGACCAGCCCCTGCAGGCGCTCCACGATGCCATCCTCGACGCGTTGCTGAACGGGGGCGTGCTGCCTCCGGACGCGGCAGAAGCCCTGCTCGGAGATCCCGCCGACGCCGACTACGGCGAAGGCCCGTCCGAGCTCGAGGAGCTGGTCCGGCAGATCATCGAGCGGCTCGTCCAGGAGGGCTACGTCACGCTGCGCGAGGGCGAGCCGGGTGCCGGCCCGGGGCCGGGCACGGGGCCCGACACCCCGCCTGCGCAGTTCTCCGTCACCGACAAGAGTCTCGACTTCCTCGGCTACCGGGCGCTTCGCGACCTGCTGGGATCGACGGGCCGCAGCAGCGTCGGGCGTCATGACACCCGGGAGCAGGCGACGGGCGTCGAGGCCGGCGGCGCCTCGAAGCCGTACGAGTTCGGCGACACGATCAATCTCGACACGAGCGCAACCATACTGAACGCGGTCCGTCGCGCCGGCTCCCCGTCCGACGCACCCGGCATCGACGTGCGCTACGAGGACCTGATGGTGGCGCAGGGGGAGTACCAGAGCTCTTGTGCCACCGTGCTCATGCTCGACTGCAGCCACAGCATGATTCTCTACGGCGAGGATCGCTTCACCCCGGCCAAGCAGGTGGCGCTGGCCCTGGCGACCCTGATCCGGCGCCAGTTTCCCGGCGACGCGCTGAGCGTCGTCCTCTTTCACGATTCGGCCGAGGAGATCCCGCTCAAGCAGCTCGCCCGCGTGCGCGTCGGCCCCTACTACACGAACACCCGGGCCGGCCTGCGCCTGGCCCGGCGCGTCCTGGAGCGCCAGCGCAAGGACATGCGCCAGATCATCATGATCACCGACGGCAAGCCTTCGGCGCTGACGCAGCCGGACGGGCGCATCTACCGCAACGCGTTCGGGCTCGACCCGATGATCATCGCCGAGACGTTCGCGGAGGTCGCCCAGTGCCGCAAGGCCGGCATCATGATCAACACCTTCATGCTCGCCCGCAGCTACGACCTGGTGGCGTTCGTGCGCCGCGTCGCCGCCATCTGCCGCGGCAAGGCCTACTTCACCACACCCTATACGCTCGGCCGCTACGTCCTGTTGGACTACATGGACAAGAAGACGAAGACGGTCCACTGACGTGCCGGCCACCGCCACGCTTCCGCGGGACATCCCGATCTTCCCGCTCCCGAACGTCGTCCTCTTCCCCGACGTCTTCCTGCCGCTGCACATCTTCGAGCCGCGCTATCGCAACATGGTGCGCGACGCACTTGCGGGGGATCGCATCATCGGCATCGTGCTGCTCCGCGAAGGCCGGTCGAACGAGACGACTCCACCGGTGTACCCGATCGGCTGCGCCGGGGCCATCACCCACGCCGCGCGCCTGCCGGACGGTCGCTACAACATCGTGTTGCGGGGCATCGAGAAGTTCCGCGTGTGCGCGGAGGTGCCGCGCAACTCCTACCGTCTGGCCTCCGTCGACGCCCTGCCGGAGCGGACGGACCCCGACGAGCGGACGCGCCTCCGCTCCGGCCGGCGGCGGATGGAGGCGTTGCTGGATCGGCGGTTGCGCGAAGTCGGCTCGGAGTCCGGCGTGCCGCGCGAGATGTCCGACGAGCACCTGGTCAACGCGCTCGCGCAGTACCTCGAATTCGAGCCCGTCGAGAAGCAACTGCTGCTCGAGCGCGACGGCGTCGCCGCGCGTTGCGAGTCGCTGATCGGACTGCTGGAGATGCGGCGCGCGGCCGCCGGCAACCCGCACCCGCGACCGCGCGTTCAGTGACGGCGCTCAGGGGCCCGGCGCGCGGCGCCCGGGCGCGGCCTCAGGCGGTCGGCTGGGCACCACGGCCTCAGCCGGTCGGCTGGGCACCACGGCCTCAAGCGGTCGGCTGGGCACCACGGCCTCAGCCGGTCGCCTGGGCACCACGGCCTCAAGCGGTCGGCTGGGCACCACGGTCCAAGCGGCGGGCGATGTGGTCGACGACGGCCTGCCCGTGGAAGCGTCCGTTCTCGATGAACACCTCGCCCCGGTTGGCGCCGGCGACGACCGCGCCGGCCAGATACAGCCCGGGGACGTTCGTCTCGAACGACTCCGGGTCGTGGCACGGAACGTTGTTCGAGGCCACCGCGATGCCGGCGCCGCGCAGGAAGTCGAGGTCTGCGAGGTAGCCGGTCAGCAGGAAGACGCCCTCGGCGGGCAACGTATCGCGGACGCCGTCGCGCTCCACCACCACTTCCCGCGGCCGGATCTCGACGACGCGCGTCTCGAACCGCGCCGCGACCGAGCCCTCCCGGATCCGATTCTCGATGTCCGGCCGCACCCAATACTTGATGGACGAGCCGAGCTCGGCCCTCCGGTGGACGAGGGTGACCTGCGCTCCGCTTCGATACAGGTCGAGGGCCGCCTCGGCAGCGGAGTTCTTGCCGCCGACGACCACGACGCGGCGCCGGTAGAACTCGTGCGGCTCCGTGTAGTAGTGCGACACGTGCGGCAGGTCCTCTCCGGGTACTCCGAGCCGGTTGGGATGGTCGTAGCAGCCGTTGGCGACGACCACGGTGCGCGCCCGCCACGTTCGCTCTCCGCTGGCGGCATCCGTCGTGCGGACCGTGAACTCGCCTCCGGCTCCGTCCGGCGTCACGGCGGTCACGCGGCAGCCGAACGCGACGTCGAGCCCGAAGGTGTCCACCACCCGGCGGTAGTAGCGCAGGGTCTCGTCGCGCGTCGGCTTGCCGTGCGGCGTCACGAATGGCAGCCCCCCGATCTCCAGCAGGTCGGGCGTCGTGAAGAAGACCATCTGGCTCGGAAAATGGAACAGCGCGTTGACGAGAACTCCCTTCTCGAAGATGCGAAAGTCGAGTCCCGCCCGCCGGGCGGCGATTGCGGTGGCGAGTCCGGCCGGGCCGGCCCCGACGATGACGAGATCATGCACGCTCAGTCTTCCTGTCGTCTGCGTTCAAGGAGCCTGGTACTCGACCTCGACGTCGCTGATGACCGCGACCGGCCGGCCAGGCGTCCGGAAGGTCTCCCGGCCGTCGAGGCGGACCACGTCGAGGCTCTGCCCGACGATGGAGATGGTGTCCACATCCTCGGGCACGCTCACGAAGACGCGCTCCCGGCCGGTCGGAGCGACGGCCTTGACGCCCTCCGGGCCGGCTCCGCCCGTCACGCGGTCGATCAGGTCGCCGGCCGACCGGAACTCGCTGAGGATGTAGCGCCGCCCGAGCACGCGCCCGTCGAGCGCCGCCACGGCGATCTCCGCCGTGTACTCCGTGTATGCGCGGCCTGCCCGCGTCTCGCTCTCCGAATAGGTATGGCGGTTGTGCAGGGTGAACGACACGGTCGCTTCACCGCGGCGCCGCGGAACGACGACCAGGATGCCCCGCCCGGCCTCGTTCTGGATCCGTACGTCGCAGAAGACGACCTCGGTGGCGACACCGACGCCGAGCACCGCCGGGCAGCGGACTTCCGCCGCCTCGACGCGGGAGTCCTGCGCCCGGCTCTGGGCCGCGGTCGACAGCAGCGCCGTCAGCGCCGCCGCGATAGGGAGCGCAGCGCGCATCGTCAATCTCCGGCCGCGGTCGGGCAGCCCCCCACGGCCGCGTCGAGCGGTTCCGTCACGACCGCCCGCTCGCCTCGGCGGTTCAGCAGGTTGAGGAATTCCATGCGCGTGCGGCCGTCCTCCCGGAACGAGCCGAGCATGGCGCTCGTCATCGCGAACGAGTTCTGCTTCTCGACCCCGCGCATGACCATGCACAGGTGGGTCGCCTCGAGCACGACGCCGACGCCCAGCGGATCCAGCTTTTCGTGGATGACCTCGGCGATCTGGTTCGTGAGCCGCTCCTGCACCTGCAGTCGGCGGCTGAAGACGTCCACGATGCGCGGGATCTTGCTGAGCCCCACCACCTTGTCGCGCGGGACGTAGGCGACGTGGCACCTGCCGAAGAACGGCAGCAGGTGATGCTCGCAGAGGCTGTAGAAATCGATGTTGCGCACGAGGACCATCTCGTCGCAAGCCACCGAGAAGCGGGCGTCGTTCAGGACGTCGTCGATGTCGCGGTCGTACCCGCTCGTCAGGAAGCGCAGCGAGCGGGCGACGCGCTCGGGGGTCCGGAGCAGACCCTCGCGGGTCGGATCCTCGCCCACCTCCGACAACAGGACCTCCACTGCCCCGCGGATGCGCGCGTCGCCTGTCGTGTCGGGCATCAGTACGCGTAGAAGCCCCGCCCGCTCTTGCGGCCCAGCCGGCCCGCCAGCACCATGCGCTTGAGCAGCGGCGGAGGAGCGTACTTCGGGTCCCGGAACTCGTCGTACATGATGTTCGCGATGGAGTACGCCGTGTCGAGCCCCACGAAGTCCAGGAGCGTGAACGGGCCCATCGGGTAGCCGCACCCGAGAGTCATCGTCTTGTCTATGTCCTCGATCGTGCCCGCGCCCGACTCGTGGGCTCGCACCGCATCGAGGAGATAGGGAATCAGGAGGCGGTTGGCGATGAACCCCGGCCGGTCCGGTGCCGTCACCGGCTCCTTCCCCAGGGCCCGGCCGAACGCGAGCGCCCGTTCGAAGGTCGAGTCGCTGGTCGCGAGGCCGCGGATGACCTCCACCAGCTTCATGACGGGCACGGGGCTGAAGAAGTGCAGGCCGACGAATCGGTCGGGCCGTTCGGTCGCCGTCGCCAACTCGGTGATGCACAGCGACGAGGTGTTCGACGCGAAGACGGTCTCGGGGCCGACGATGGCCTCAAGAGCGGCGAAGGTCTCCCGCTTGGCCTCCGCACGCTCGACGATGGCCTCGATGACGAGATCGCATGCGGCGAGCTCCTCGAGGCGCGTCGTGCCGGAGAGGTTGGCCTTCACGCGGGCGGCGTCTTCCGGGCTCGTCCGGCCGCGCTCGACGCCTGCCGCGAGGAAATCGTCGATCCGCTCGAGGCCCCGTGCGAGGAGCGCCTCGTCGACCTCACGCACCCGCGTCGGGAACCCGGCGCGGGCGCACACCTGCGCGATGCCCGATCCCATCAGCCCGCAGCCGACGACGCCCACGGTCCCGAATCTGTCGTCTTCTTCCATGGCGACGCACCCGCATCCCGGCCGAACAATCGATCATAGCAAAGTCATCCGGCGCGACCCGCGCAGGTCGCGGTGCGCCGCCGGTAGTCTCCTGCCGGCACGGGAGCCGCGGTGCCGAGCGGGCGATTGTAGACGTACGCCCACACCGGCAGCGTGCGGCCGTCGTCGAGCCGCGCCGTCATCGACTCGCGCCGGTACTCGCCCGCCCGCGGCCGGCTCGGGTCGAAGCGCTCGAGCGCGTCGGCGCGAGGGAGGAGGCGCTCCGGGTCGACGCAGAGGTAGACCTCGCCGCGCACCGTTCCCGGTCCGGCGACCAGGGCCGGATACGGGCCGAGGTCGAACAGCGCGCCGCGGACCGCCCCGCGGCCGGCGAATCGGATCCAGGACTCGATGCCCGCCCGCTCCCGCAGGGCGAAGCCCTGCATCAGCGTGCCGTAGAAGAAGATGTGACGCGGATCCAAGGGAAGTTGCGCGCCGTGGGGGCGACGGCGCCCGACCTGGACTCCTAGCGGGGAGGCGACGGGCCGCTGCCGTCGGGGTCGCCTGCCGCCGGGCCCCTGGGAGGCGAAGGGAGCTCCGGGTTGACCGAGCCGGCGGCGCCCGCACCCTCGAGGGCGCGATCCCACAGCCACTCCAGCGTGGCGGAGGGCAGCGTCATCGAGAGATGGACGATCTGCTCGCCGGGCGTGGCGCGCAACTGCATGGAATCGAGGATCCCGGCAACCTCCGGCTGCTCGGCGGCCTGCATGCGGGCCAGGGCGATGAAACCCTGCAGGATGTCGCGCAGGTTCTGACTGGCCGCTTCGTCCGGCGTCTCCGCCTGCAGGGCCAGCCGGATTCCGCCGTTCACCGTGCCGGCGACCGAGAACGCGCTCACGCGCAGCGCCCGGGGGTCCAGGCCCTGGGGCATCCAGGCCGCGGCGCCGGGGCCGTCGAGAGCGCCGATCGCCCACGCGTCGCTGCCCGGATCGACTCTCGCGAGCAGCGTCATCAGGCGCGCGTTCGCGGTGACGTCCTCCCCCCCGTCGACGAGATCGAGCGCGTCGACCACGAGCGCCTCGGACCCGACGGCGAGCACGTCCGGCTCCACGAAGGCCAGCGCCAGTCGGCTCGCGCCCACCGTCGTGACGATGAGCCCATGACCGCGGTACTCGGAAACCGTTCCCCCGTGCTCGATGGCCAGCGACTCGATGCGCTCCCGATCGAAGCGCCCGCTCAACATGAGCAGCAGGTTCGCTCCGTCGGAGGCGCCGGGAACCAGGCCCGCCACCACCTCGTCGATGTCCGCAGCGACCCGGATTCCGGTGCGCGACTCGAAGTCCGGCTCGTTGTCTGCGGGCAGGCGATCCCGCATCCGCGAGCTCAGGTCCGAAGTCATCACGGCCCGCACGTCGGCAAAGGCGATGAACTGCGCGTCCGTGGGGATGTAGCGGAAGTGGTCCGGCCGACGCTCCGCCGCCGCGGCGGGGAGCCCGCCCTGCAGATAGGCGGCCAGACCGCCAGCGAGCCCGGCGGCCAGGATGCCGCCCGCGCCCAGGCACACGCAGCACGTCCGTGTGGTCATCACCTTCCTCCCACGCCACAGTATACGTCCGGTCCCACCCGCCGGTTCCGGCACCGCGAGGAGCCCCGCGTCGGTCAACGCTCCAGCACGTACTCGCGCCGCTCCACCGTCCGGACCGCCGCGCCCAGGGCCACGGCCCAGATGACCGCCAGGGCCAGCAGGCAGACCCACGCCGCGGGTGCCGGGTCGAAGGTCTGAAGGGCGGACCGCAACAGGGTCATCGGCTCGTCCTGCGGCGCCGCGTGGGGTACGAGCCCCTGCAGGTAGTAGGCGATGCTCAGGTTCTTCATGTACCCGGGCACGAGGACCACCACCGGTTCCCAACCGAAGATGAAGAGCAGCCCGCTCAGGAGCGGCCGCTCGAGGCGCGCTCCCACGAAGGCGAAGGCGGCGCCGTAGACGGCGAGGCCCACGCCGATCAACCCGAGGTCGACGACGAGGGACGGGAAGCCCGCCCCGATGCTGCCGCCGAACAGCGGCACCACAGAGAAGTAGACAACCACCACCGACGGCAGGACGACGACCGACGTGCAGACCAGGTACGCCAGGTACTTGCCGACGAGAACCGCCCCGCGCGGGATGGGCCGGGTGAACAGGTACGTGAGCGTCCGGTCCTCGACCTCGTCGGCGATGAGCGACGTGCCGTAGAACACGCCGAGCACCGGCACCGTGAAGCGCAGGTAGAAGGCCCAGATCATGAGGCCGAAGATGTCCGGCCCGCCCAGCGCGAAGGACGGCCCGGGGCTGCCGGTGAGGCGCCCCGCGGCGGAGGTCGCGGCGAGCCGCAGCGCCACGGCGATGACCATCGGGCCGCCGGCGACCACGGCCATGAACACCGTCCGTCGGGACCAGAGCATCTCGCCGAGGCTCAGGTCGAAGACGCGGACCGCCGCGTGGCGGAAGGAGAGCGCGGCCGGCGATGGGGCGGTCAAGACTTCACCAGGTAGGAGAAGACGGCCTGGATGCTGTCGTCCGGCGACGTCACCTCGTCGACCGCGATCTCGCCCTCGGCCGCGAGCGCCGTCAGCGCGGAGTAGAACTCGTCGGGCCGGCCGGTGTCGACCACGATGCGATCCTCCTCGAAGCTCAGTCCGATCACGTCGGGCAGGTCCAGGAGACGGCGGGCGAGCACGCGGGGGACGGGGGTCCTGATCCGCACCTTGTGCGGGTGCTCGTCGATCAGGTCGCGAATCTGGTGGACGTTGCCCTCGGCCAGAATGCGCCCGTGGTCGATCAGCAGGATGCTCCGGGTCATCACCTCGATCTCGTGCAGGATGTGGCTGGACACGATGATGCTCTTGCCGGCGCGCGCCCACGCCTTGATGAGGTTGATGGTCCGTCGCCGGCCGAGCGGATCGAGGCCGGCGAGCGGCTCGTCGAGGACGAGCAGGCGCGGATCGTGGGCGATCGCCTGGGCCAGCTTCACGCGCTGGCGCATGCCCTTGCTGTAGGCGCCGATCTTCTTGTCGGCGGCTTCGGCGAGGTCGACGGTCTCGAGGGCCGTCCGGGCCGCCGCGGCGGCCGCGTCGTCGTCGAAGCCGTGCAGGCGCGTGAGCGCGGAGACCCATTCCAACCCCGTCATCCGCTCGTAGAAGGAATCCTGGTCCGGGCAGTAGCCGATGGCCGCGTAGGCGGACGGGTTGCCCCAGATGGGCGCCCCCAGCACCGTGACGCGCCCTTGGCTGGGCTGCAACTGGCCGGTCACGACCTTCATGAGGGTCGACTTGCCGGCCCCGTTCGGTCCCAGGAGGCCCGTGATCCCGGGCGGTATGGAAGCGGTGACGTCGTTGAGGCCTATCACCTGCCCGTACCACTTCGACAGCCCCTCGACGGCGACCACCGGGTCGGTCACGTCACCACCTCCACGCCGCGGACCCTCCAGCGCAACACCGCGAGCGAGACGCCGATGAGACCCACGACGATCAGCAGCGAAACGCCCCACGGGGTGTCATGCCGCGGAGCGACGCCGAAGATGACGTCGCCCACCTGGGCCAGGTTGGCGCTGAACGAGATCCAGGACGCGGCGCTCGAACCGGTGACGCCGCGCACGGTCTGGAAGATCGCCGTCGTGAACAGAATCGCGCCCGCGTAGAGCATGCCGGCGAAGCGTGCACTCGTCGACAGCGACGACAGGGCGAGCATCGCGAAGGTCGCCGCCAGCACCTCCAGCAAAGCAAAGACCGTCATCGCCGGGACGAGGAAGACGTTCTCGCGCACGAACGCGAGGCTGCCGGCGAACATCGTCTGGAGGACCAGCAGCAGCATCGCGGGCGTCCAGGTCACGAGCAGCAGGAAGACCACGAGCACGCCCGCCTTGCCGGCGACGTACTCGGCCCGCGTCAACGGCTTCGCCAGGTAGATCTGCAGCGCGTTGGCCCGGCGGTCGTTGGCGATGAGTCCTGCTCCCGCGTAGACGGTGACGACGAAGACGAAGAAGTCCTGCTGGTCGAAGAAATCGCGGAACGTCTGCGCGGAGGGAGCGATCAGCTCCATCGACGGGAAGTTCGCCGACAGGTAGAACACCACCGCCCGGACGACGAACTGCGACCAGGCGAACAGCAGCACGACGAGAAAGAGGCGCCTCGCCAGCAGTGCCCGAATGCCGCTCCAGGCGATCACGCCCCACGCCGCGCCGGGCTCGGTGCGCGGTCCCGCGTAGCGGCGGTAGCTCTGGTCGTGGATCCCCATGGTGGCGGGGTCAGCCGACCGGGGGTCGCCGGGCGCTCCGTCGCGCGTCCGATGTCACGCGTCCGACTCCCCGATCGCCTGCGCGAAGACGTCCTCGAGCGTCGGCACGCTCGGGCGGAGGTGGCGCACCTGCACTCCGTGCGCCGAGGCCAGCGCGAAGAGATCGCGCGCGCCGCGGTCGTCGCCGACCAGCACCCGCATCTCGCCGGTCCCGTCGTCGTGGCAGTCGGCGCCCGACGCGCGCAGCCCTTCCGCGAAGCGGAGCGCATCGCCCTTGATCCGGAGCTCGAAGGCGCGGCGCCCCGATCCCTTGAGCTCCGCGATCGGTCCCGCGGCGACGAGGCTCCCGCGGTGCATCACCAGCACGTGCTCGCAGGTGGCTTCGACGTCCGGCAGCAGGTGCGATGAGACGATGACGTTGACCCCCTTGCGGCGGGCCAGGTCCCGGATGAGCGCGAGCATCTCCTCGCGTCCCCGGGGGTCCATGCCGTTCGTCGGCTCGTCGAGGCAGAGCAGATCCGGGTCGTGCACGAGCGCCTGCGCGAGCTTGATGCGCTGCTTCATTCCCGTCGAGTACGTGTCGACCAGGCGGTAGCGTTCCTCCCCGAGCCCGACGTACTGCAGCACCTCGTGGGCGCGCTGCACGGCGGCGGCGCGCGGGAGACCGGCGAGCTGCCCGCAGTAGGCGACGAACGACACCGCGTTCAGGCCGGGGATGTGCGCGTCCGACTCCGGCATGTAGCCGATCCGGGCCCGCACGGCGAGCGGCTGCCGCGACACGTCGAAGCCGAGCGCATGCAGGGCCCCGGAGTCGGGCCGGACGAAACCGAGCAGCGCCTTGAGGAGCGTGCTCTTGCCGGCGCCGTTGGGGCCGAGCAGGCCCACGGCGCCCGGAGCGAACTCGGCCGTGACGGCGTGGAGCGCCGGCTGGCGGCCGTAGGCGACGCTGACCGCGTCGAGGCGGGCCACGGGACCGGGCTCGGACGCGGGATCGGGGGCGGTCACAGGCTTCCCCGGAGCCCGAGCTCCTCCGCGCTGCCCCGCAGGAAGCGAATCACGTTCGCGATGTGATCGTCGAGGGGCAGGCCGAGCTCCTCCGCTCCGCGGCGCAGGTCCTCGCGGCTGACGGCGCGCGCGAAGGCCTTGTCCTTCATCCGCTTCCGGACGGACCGGACCTCGAGATCGAGGACGCTGCGCGTCGGCCGGATCAGCGACGCCGCGGTGATGAACCCGGCCAGCTCGTCGCAGGCGAACAGCGTGTGCTCGAGCCGCGACTCCCGCGGGACGCCGCTGTAGTCCGCATGCGACAGGATGGCGCGCCGCATGTATTCGGGATAGCCGCGCGCCGCGAGGATCTCGCCGCCGCGGAACGGGTGGTCGGCCGCGTCGGGCCACCGCTCGTAGTCGAAGTCGTGGAGCAACCCCACGATGCCCCAGCCTTCGACATCCTCGCCGAACGTCTCCGCGTATCCGCGCACGGCCGCCTCGACGGCCAGCGCGTGCTTCAGGAGGCTCTCGCCCTTCGTGTATTCCGTCAGCAGCGCCCAGGCGTCCGCCCGGTCCGGCGTCATGCGCCTCCCCCCGCGCCGCCGGCCGCCCCGGCTGGCCCGCCCGGCGGGGCGGAGCGCTCCCCCGCCGTGATCGCCGCCGCGACCGCGGCGTCGCCCGTGACGTTCGTGGCGGTACGGCACATGTCGAGCAGCCGATCGACACCGAGGATGAGGGCCAGGCCCTCGCTCGGCACCCCGATCGCCTCGAGCACGATGATCAGCATCACGAGTCCCGCGCTCGGCACGGCGGCCGTCCCGATGGACGCCAGCAGCGCCGTGAAGACGATGGTGGCCTGGGCGGCGAAATCGAGGGGGATGCCGAGCGTCTGGGCGATGAAGACCGCGGCCACGGCCATGTAGACGGCCGTCCCGTCCATGTTGATGGTCGCCCCCAGCGGGAGGACGAAGGAGGCCACCTCCTCCGACACGCCGAGGTTCCGCTCGGCGGCCCGCATCGTCACCGGGAGCGTGGCCGCGCTCGACGACGTCGAGAACGCGACGAGCTGCGCCTGGGAGATGCCCCGGAAGAACGTCACCGGCCCGATCCGGGTGAAGAGCGCGAGCAGGGTCGGGTAGGTGACCCCCGCGTGGAGCAGCAGGCCGGCAAGCACGGTGAGGCTGTACAGGCCGAGGGCGCCGATGATCTGCGCGACGTTGGCGGGATCGTCGCCGGACACGGTCGTGATCGTGCCGGCGATGAGAGCGAAGACGCCGACCGGGGCGACGACGAGGATCATCTCGACGATCTTGATGATGCTGGCGTTGAGGCTGGAGAACAGATCGAGAAGGGGTTGGGCCTGTGCGCGCGGCAGGCGCAGCAGGGCGACCCCGAGCAGGAAGGCCAGGAAGACGACGCTCAGCATCTCGCGGTTGCGCGTCGCCGCGAAGAGGGCGTTGTCGGGCACCATGTCGACGAGAGGCTGGAGCGGGCTCCGCTCCGCCACCTCGGCCGCCGTCGCCTGCCGGTCCTCCACGTCGCTCTCGTACTGCTCCTGCAAGCGGGTCCGCACGTCCTCCGGAATCGAGGCGCCCGGCTGAATCGAGTTGACGAGCGCGAGCCCGATGACGAGCGCCACGAACGTCGTGGCGAGGTAGATGGCGATGGTCCGGCTGCCGATGCGCGAGAGGCGGCGGAGATCCGCGAGCGATGCGACTCCCGTGATCAGCGACCCGAGCACCAGCGGCACCGCGATGAGCAGCAGCAGGCGCAGGAATATCGTGCCCCAGGGCGTGATCCAGTCGGCCGTGAATTCCGACCAGCCGGCGAGCGCGGCCACCACCCCGTAGACCAGGCCGACCACGAGGGCGGCCAGGATTCGCCAGTGCGTCCGCCCGTACCAGGGCGCCGGGGCCGGATCCGTCATGTCGAGACTCCGTCAGAACTCCAGGGACGCGCGCGCGTTCAGGTCGAGCGGCGCCCTGACGCCGGCCCGCAGCAGCCGCAGACCCGCGGCGCCGATCATCGCCGCGTTGTCGGTCGCCAGGGCCAGGGTCGGCAGCGCCAGCGGCAACCCCGCCGCGGCGGCCTGCGCGGTCGCGTCCGCCCGGAGGCGCGAGTTCGCCGACACCCCGCCCGCGATCCCGATGGAGCGCGCGCTCGAGGCGCGGGCCGCCGTGAGGACCCGGTCGAGCAGGGCGCGCACCACGGCGCGCTGGAAGCTGGCGCAGATGTCCGCCACCTCGGCGTCCGCCAGATCGGCGTCTCCCCGCGCCGCCCGTCGCGCCTCCACGTGCCGTTTGACCGCGGTCTTCAGCCCGCTGAAGCTGAACTCCATCCAGCGCGCGCGCCGCTCGGCGGCGATGCCGACGGGCGCGGCGGTCGCGCCCGCGGTCCGGTCCGCATGGGTCATCCGCGCGACCGGAAAGTCGACGGCGGTGTCGTCGCCGCCGCGCGCGACCCGATCGATGACGGGCCCGCCGGGATAGGTCAGGCCCAGCAGGGCCGCCACCTTGTCGAAAGCCTCCCCCGCCGCGTCGTCCCGCGTCCGCCCGATCAGCCGGCAGTCGTGGCGCGGATGCCCCTCGCCGGTCACCTCGTACAGGTTGGTGTGCCCGCCCGACACCACCAGCACCACCGCGGGCAGGGGCAGGCGCCCGTTGTCGACGACCAGGGACTCGATGTGCCCGGCAAGGTGGTGCACCGGCACCAGGGGCAGGTCGAGCGAAGCCGCGAGCCCCTTGGCGAACGCCACCCCGACGAGGAGCGAGCCCACGAGTCCGGGGCCCTGGGTGACGGCGACGGCATCGAGCTCGGACCACGAGGCGCAGCCGTCGTCGAGGGCTCGCTCGACGACGCCGCAGATGTCGCGGATGTGCTGGCGGGAGGCGAGCTCGGGAACGACGCCGCCCCATTCGCGGTGGATCTCGGCCTGCGAGGCGACCGTGTTCGACCGGACGCGCCACGGGCGCTCCCGGTCGCCGGTCTCCGACACGACGGCGGCCGCCGTCTCGTCGCAGGAGGTCTCGATGGCCAGCACCGTCGCCATCAGCGCCCGTCCCCTGTACAGATCGCGCGCAGGTTCTCGCCGTACGGCGGACGACAGATCCCGCGCTCGGTGATGATGCCGGTGACGAGGTCGTGCGGCGTCACGTCGAAGGCGGGGTTCCAGACGCCGGCTCCGGCGGGCGCGACGCGCGACGAGCCCAGGTGGGTCACCTCGCGCCCGTTCCGCTCCTCGATCGGGATCCCGGCCCCGTTCGGCGTGTCGAGGTCGATGGTCGACGTCGGTGCGGCGACGTAGAAGGGAACCTCGTGCCGGTCGGCGAGCACCGCCACCGGGTAGGTGCCGACCTTGTTGGCGACGTCGCCGTTGGCGGCCACGCGGTCCGCGCCCACGATGACGACGTCCACGGTGCCGGCCCGCAGCAGGGAGCCGGCCATGCCGTCGGCGATGACGGTGGTCTCGATGCCGTCGTTGAGCAGCTCCCACGCGGTGAGGCGGGCGCCCTGGAGGAACGGACGTGTCTCGTCGGCGTAGACCGCGATGCGCTTGCCGTGCGCGACCGCGGCCCGCACGACGCCGAGGGCGGTGCCGTAGCCGCCGGTGGCGAGGGCGCCGGCGTTGCAGTGCGTGAGCACCCGGCCCTGCTCCGGAAGGACGGCGGCGCCGTGGTCGCCGAGCGCGCGGCAGGTCGCCACGTCCTCGTCGTGGATCCGCTTCGCCTCGGCCACGAGCCGCTCGCCGATCTCGTCCCGCGACCACCCGGACCGCGCCGCTTCCGAGAAGACGCGCTTCATGCGATCGATGGCCCAGAAGAGGTTCACGGCGGTCGGCCGGGTCTCGGCCAGCCGCTCGCACAGCCGGTAGAACTCGCGGGCCAGCGTGCTCGTGCCCTGGGCGCGGGCCCGCGTCACGCCGAGCGCAAGGCCCATCGCGGCCGCGACACCGATGGCGGGGGCGCCCCGGATGACCATGCGCTCGATGGCGTGCGCGACGTCGACGGCGGTACGGCACTCGACGTACACCTCCCGGCCGGGGAGCTTGCGCTGGTCGATCATCACGACGTGATCGTCCCGCCACTCTACGGTCGGCAGCATCGGTCAATCATACAGGGCGGGCTTCGCCGCCCCCGGCGGGACGCGACGCCCAGGCGCCGAGCGTCAGATGAGCAGTGCGGCGATGGACGCGTTGACGAGCGTCGCCGCGAATCCCGCGAGCAGGGCGCGCGATCCCAGCCGGGCGAGGTCGCCGCGGCGCTCGGGAGCCATGCCTCCGATGCCGCCCAGCAGGATGCCGATCGATCCGAGATTGGCGAAGCCGGTGAGCGCGTAGGTGGAGAGGACGTGCGCCCGCTCGCTGACGATCCCCTGGTACTCGCCGGTCAGCTTCAGGTAGGCGACGAACTCCGTGGCGACCAGCTTCGTGCCGAGGAGATCCGCCACGATCGGGACGTCCGCCGCCGGCACGCCCACGAGGGCCGCGACGGGGGCGAACACGACGGCGAAGATGCCGGCCAGCGACAGCCCCGGGCGCAGCAGGCCGAGGCCGTGGTCGACCATCGCGACGAGAGCGAGGAACGCGATGGGCACCGCCGCGACGTTCATCGCCAGCCGCATGCCGTCGGCGGCGCCTCCCGCCGCGGCGTCGATCACGTTGACGTGCGAGCGCTCGACGTCCACCCGGGCGCCGCCGGCGGTGGCCGGCGTCTCGGTCTCCGGGAGCAGGATCTTGGCGAGGTACAGGCCGCACGGTGCAGCCATCACCCCCGTCGTCAGCATCGCCACCGGATCGGCGCCGAGGTTGACGTAGACGACGAACATGCTGCCCGCGATGGTGGCCAGCCCGCCGGTCATCAACGCCAGCAGCTCCGATCGGGTCATGGCCCGGATGTAGGGGCGCACGATGATCGGAGCCTCGGTCTGGCCCATGAACACGTTGGCGGCGGCGGCCAGCGTCTCGGCGCCGCTCGTGCCCATCAGCGGCATCATGACGCGCGCCATCAGCCGCACGCCGATCTGCAGCAGGCCCAGGTGATAGAGGACGGTGAAGACGGCGGAGGCGAAGATGATGACGGGCAGGGTCGAGAACGCGAGGACGAGTCCGTTGGGAAACACCTCGCCCATCGCCGCCGGGTCCGCGAGCACGCCGAAGACGAACGTCGAGCCGGCGTTCGTGAAGTCCAGGAAGCGCGTCGCCACCGCGGCGACGGCGGAGAAGAGCTCGTAGCCGGGCCGCACGCCGCCGAACGAGACGTTCAGGATCAGCAGGGCCAGCGCGAGCTGCAGGCCGAATCCCCAGGCGACCGTACGCCAGCGTATCGCCCGGACGTTCGACGAACAGGCCACGACCACCAGCAGGAAGGCCGCGATCCCCATCGCGGCGCGCAGGCGGCCCGGCAGCGTCTCGCGGAAGGCGTACGCCGCGGCCGCCAACGCCAGGGCGGTGAGGCCGGCCGCGCTGCGCACGCGCCATGCATCCGTCACCGGTGGTCCCGCATTCCGGCGGAGCATACTCCACTCCCGCCGTGGGCGTCGGGCACCGGCGCGCGGCGCGGCGTCGAGTATGATGACCGGCGCGCCCCGGGGTGCCGCCCGGTCCGGCGGGCCGGAACCGACCGTGTTCCCAACTCGTCTTCGCATCATCCTGCACACGTTCCGCGTGCAGCATCGCGGGCAGACCCGGGGGACGTTCAAGCTGTTGTTCAATTCCATCTTCTACGGAGCGGCGCCGGCTCCGCCTTCGCCGTCCGCCGGCGGCGAGCCCGGGGGGCGCCAGGGGCCGTGACCCCGGCTCATCTGGCCCTCGCCCTGGCCGCCGCGGCGCCCGGCGCCGCCCTGGCGTGGCTCGCGATCCTCTGCGCCCGCGCGGACGCCGGCACGCCGGAGCGGCGCGTGATCGAGCTGCGCGTCGTGCAGTTGGCCTCGCTTCTGCTGGCCTTCAAGGCGGCCGTGTATCCCGGCGTTGCGGTTGCGGACCCGACCGCGCCGGGCGCGGGGCTGGACATCGCGCTGGCGATCGGCTTCTTCGTGGTTGCGGGGCTGGCGACGACGGTGTGGGAACCGGCGGCGGCCCTGGTGCGGCTCGCCCTGGGGTGGGGGGCGCACGGAGCGGTCGACCTGGCCCACGCGGCGGAGCTGTTGCCCCTCCCCGGGGCCTCGCCCTGGTACCCGACCGCCTGCGCCATGTACGATGTGGTGATCGCGGGACTATGCTATCTGCCGCTGTTGCGGCGCTGAGCCGCGCCGCTCGCGCGTCGCTGCACGAGGGGAATCGGATGGAACCGAACGCCGAACGCGCCTTTCTCGAGATGGCCCGCTCCCGGTTGGTCGTGCACCTTCCGGGACAGGTGCGAACCTGCCTGGACGCCCTGAACGATCAGCAGATCTGGTGGCGCGCCAACGAGTCGTCCAACGCGATCGGGAATCTCGTGCTGCACTGCATCGGCTCGACCCGCTACTACATCGGCCACATCGTCGGCGAGCGGGATTTCGTGCGGGATCGGGACGGCGAGTTCGCGGAGCGGCGCGAGATCGCCCGAGCCGAGCTACAGGCCCGGCTCGACCTGGCCGTGCACGAGGCCGACGAGGTGCTTGCCGCGTTCGACCCCGGGCGCCTGCTCGAGCGGGCCGACCGCGCCTCGCAGCCGTCCACGTTCCTGCAGGTGATCGGCATGCAGCTCGTGCACTTCGCCACCCACGCGGGGCAGATCGTCTTCGCCACGAAGCTGCTCAAGGCAGACGCCCTCGACGACGTCTGGAAGCGCACGCCGGGCGGCTGAGGGGCAACGCTAGCAGGCCATCACGTCGAACTGCTCGTGGTGCAGTTGGACGTCCGGCCTGATGGTGACGCTCCTGCCGAGCACCCGCTCTATCTCCCGCCGCACTCCGCGTTCCTCCGCTCCCAGTGCGCGCGCGATGTCGGGGTTGACACGGATGAGCACCGCCTGTCCGTTGAGCTCGCCGCTCACCTTGCGAAGCTCCGACAGAATGTCGTAGCAGATCGTGGCGCTCGACTTGATGACGGCGCTCCCGGAGCAGTACGGACACGGATCCGTCAGCGTCCTCTCCAGGCTCTGCTTGACGCGCTTGCGGGTCGCGATGATGAGCCCGAAGTCGGATACCTGCACCGCCTTCGACGGCGAGCGGTCGCGGCGCAACTCCTGCTCGAACGCCTGGAACACCTTCTGGCGGTTCTTGCGCTCCTCCATGTCGATGAAGTCGAGCACGATGATGCCCCCGAGGTCGCGGAGCCGGATCTGGCGGACGATCTCGCGGGCGGCTTCCAGGTTGGTCTTGACGATCGTGTCCTCCAGCCGCCCGCTCCGCTTCCCCACGTAGCGCCCGGTATTGACGTCGATGGCGACGAGCGCCTCCGTGTGGTTGATGACGATGTAGCCGCCCGACTTCAGCCACACCTTGCTCCTGAGCGCCTTGTCGAGCTCGGTCTGGACGCCGTACTCCTCGAAGATGGGGAACGCCTTCGTGTAGTGCTGCACACGCCCGACGATGTCCGGCATGATGCGCTCGACGAGTCGCACGACCCGGCGGTGCTCCTCCGCCTCGTCGATCCGGATGGCCGAGAAGTCGTCGCTGAGCAGGTCGCGCAGGAGCTTCGCCACCAGGCTCTCCTCGCGGTGAATGACGGCCGGCGCACGGCTGCTGTCCACGCGCGACCGGGTGTCGTTCCAGAGCTGGTGGAAGTAGCCCAGATCTCCGTCGATGTCTTCGCGGGGGCGTCCGGCGGCCGCCGTCCGGATGATGACGCCGCCCGTGAAACCGTGCTCGTCCCGGAACTGCCGCACGATGCCGCGGAGCCGGCTGCGTTCGTCGCGCTCGTCGATCTTCCGAGAGACGCCTACGTGGTCGACGGTCGGCATGAACACGAGGAACCGTCCGGGGACGCTGACGTGGGACGTCACGCGCGCCCCCTTGGTGCCGAGCGGTTCCTTGACGACCTGGACGAGGATCTCCTGGCCGGCGGTCAGGAGATCCTCGATCTTCTGAGCGGGCCGATCCCGGCCGTTCGCGCGGCCGCCTCCCCCACGCGGCCTGTCCCGCCCGCCGGCCTCCTCGCCGTCCGCCTGCTCGAGCCGGTCGAACTCGTCGAGCGTATCCACCACATCCGACACGTAGAGGAAGGCGTCACGCTCGAGGCCGATGTCCACGAAGGCCGACTGCATGCCGGGCAGGACCTTGCTGACCCGCCCCTTGTAGATGTTGCCGACGACGCCGCGCTGCCGTTCCCGCTCGACGTAGATCTCCGCCACCTTCCCGTCCTCGAGAATCGCAGCCACGACCTCGTGACCGTTCGAGGTGACGATCATCTCCTTGTTCATTCGACGCTGTCTCCCGTGGGTCCCGGCTCGCCGCCCCCGGTGCGCCGCGTCCGGCGGCCGCGACGCGGCGCACGGAACCGGCGCCCCCGGTGCGGGGCGGCCCCGAGTGCCCCGCGCTGCGCGGGGTTCGACGTGAGGGCCTGCGGACCATCTAGTTCGTGAATCGGCGCATCCCGACGTTGAGGACGAGCCCGAATCCCATCAGTGTCGCGACGACCGACGAACCGCCGTAGCTCAACAGCGGCAGCGTCAGCCCCTTGACGGGGGCCAGGCCGGCCGACATCGCGACGTTGTAGAACACCTGGAACGAGAACCCCGCCATGATGCCGACGACGAGGTAGGTGCCGGTCCGATCCCGCGCGACGCGGGCGGCATGCAGGGATCGGAAGATGACGAACAGGTACAGCCCCAGCGTGACCACGACGCCCAGGAAGCCCTGTTCCTCGGCCAGCACCGAGAAGATGAAGTCGTTGTGGGCCGCGGGCAGGAAATCGTACCGATTCTGGGTTCCCTGCAGGAAGCCCCGGCCGGTCAGCCCTCCCGCCCCGACCGTGATCCGTGCCTGGATCTGCTGGTAGCCCGCTTCGAGAGGATCGCTCTCCGGCACCAGGAAGGTGACGAGCCGCGATCGCTGATAGTCCTCGAGCCCGTACGCCCAGACCACCGGCGCGAGCAGCAGTCCGACGACGGCGCAGGCGGCCAGGGTGCGCAGGCGCAGGCCGGCGAAGACCATGACGACCACGTACACCGGCAGGAGCGTCACGGCCGTGCCCAGATCCGGTTCCCAGGCGATGAGCAGGAACGGCACGGCCACGAGCGCTCCGCCGAGGAACCAGTCGCTCGTCGGCCGCGGCCACCCGGGGCTCCGCGTGTACAGGGCGGCGAGGGCCAGGGCTACCGCCGGGCGGGCGAACTCGGAGGGCTGGACGTTGGTGGGGCCGAGGTCGATCCAGCGGCGTCCGCCTCCCACCTCGTCGCCGAACAGCAGCGTGTAGGCCAGCAGCACGCTCAGCGCGCCGAGGGCGAACCGCCACTGGTCGGCGAGTGTCCGGTAGTCGATCGCGAGGCAGACGGCGCCCGCCGCGAGTCCGATGGCGAGCGCCGCCACCTGGCGCCCGAACTCCGAACCGACGCGGCCGGAGGTCGGATCGTAGGTCGCGCTGTAGATCATGGCGAGACCGAAGCCCGCGAGCACGGCGACGGCGGCCACGAGCCCCCAGTCGACGGTGTGGAGGTGGCGACGGTCCAGCATGGATGCCCGCCTCAGTCGCCGCCGACGACGAGCGGGTCGACGGCGTCCGGTGAACGCGGCTGCGGTCGGAGCGGGGTCGCAGGCGCGGCGGGCGGCAGGGGCGGCGGCTGCCGCCCCTCGCGCTTCGCGAAGAACGTCTCGAGCGCGTGACGGGCGATGGGCGCCGCCAGGTATCCGTGGTCCGCGTGCTCGGCGAACACCACACCGGCAATCTGCGGATCGTCGGCGGGAGCCGCGAAGACGAACCAGCCGTGGTCCAGCAGAGTGCGCGGGCTCGCCCCGCCCCCGGGGGCCGCGGCCAGGGCGGTTGCGCGGCCGGCGCGCGAGAGGACCTGTGCCGTACCGGTCTTGCCGAGGACGTCGCGCCCCGGGATCCTTCCGCGCCGTCCGGTGCCGGCGCCGTTCACCACCCTCCACAGCCCCCGATTCACCACGGACAGGGTCTCGGGCCGCAACTGCAGCTCACGCGCCGCGGGACCCGCCGGCGCAGGTCTCCAGCGGATGCCGTCGTGGAACTCCCTGAGGACCCGTGGCGTGATGCGCCGGCCGCCGTTCACCAGCGTCGACATCATGACCGCGAGCGACATCGGGGTGACGCCGACCTGCCCCTGGCCGATGGCCACGGAGATCGTCTCGCCCGAGTACCAGGGCTCCGCGCGGTGCTCGCGCTTCCAGGCACGCGAGGGAACGAGGCCTCGCGCCTCGAAAGGCAGGTCGATCCCGCTCAGCTCGCCGAGGCCGAGCGCGGTCGCCCAGCGGTGGATCTGATCGACATCGAGCCGGGCGCCGAGCTCGTAGAAGTACGTGTTGCAGGACCGTTCGAGCGCCGCCTCGAGGTCCACGACGCCGTGCCGGGCATGGCACTGGTAGTAGCGCCCGTAGTGGTGTCCGCCGCCGTCGCACCGCACCGTGAAATCCGGCCCGATCACGTCCTCCTCGAGAGCCGCCACGGCGACGGCCATCTTGAAGGTCGATCCCGGCGGATAGCGCCCTTGCAGCGCGCGGTTGTGGAGCGGGCTCAGCCGGTTGCGGTTCAGGGCGTCGAGCGTCTCGCCGTCGATGCCGCGCGCGAACGCGTTCGGGTCGTAGGACGGCAGGCTGACGAGCGCGAGCACCTCTCCCGTCTGCGGGTCGAGCAGCACCGCGGCGCCGTCGAACCCGGCGTCGTGAAAGGCCTCCTCGGTCGCCTTCTGTACGTCGGAGTCGATCGTCAGACGAAGCTGCCGGCCGGCGATCGGCGGCTCTTCGCCGATGGTGCCGATCTCACGCTCAGTGCTGTCCACCACGACGTGACGCGTACCGTCGACCCCCATCAGGAGGCGGTTGTACGACAGCTCCACGCCGCTCTGACCGACGATGTGACCCCGCCGCAACCCCGTACCCTCGGCTGCGGCGAGCTGGGCGGCCGTGACCTCGCCCACGTAGCCGAACCAGTGCGCGGCCAGCGTCGCGCCCGGATAGCTCCGGACGGGGGTCGACTCGACGACGACACCCGGCAATTCCGCGCGCCTCGCCACGACCGCCGCCACCTGAGCGCGAGAGGCGTCGCGGATCAGCACGATCGGCCGGTGCGGCGACTCCCGCCGCCGCCGCGCGAGCGCACCGCGGAGATCCGCCCGATCGACGCCGGTAACCCGAGCGAGCAGGCCGAGCGTCCGCTCCGCGTCGTGGGCCTTCGCCGGCACCAGCGAGAGGTTCAGCGCGTCCCGGTCCTCCACCATCACGCGCCCGTCGCGGTCGAAGACCACCCCGCGCGGCGCCCGGAGGGGCCGCTCGCGCTGGTGGTTGCTCCCCGCGCGTTCCAGGTACTGCGGGTGAAGGTCGACCTGCAGGCGCCAGAAGGCGGCGGCCAGGATGGCGAACGCGATGGCCACGACGCAGCGGAACACGACCAGCAGCCGTCCAATGGCGCCGCTGCCCGCCGCCTCCTGGTGCCACTCCATCAGCGCGCTCGCCGGTGGAAGCGGCGGCCTCCACCGCCTCCCCGCCGCCGGCCCTGCATCGCCGGCGCCCCCCGGGCGATAGCCGTCGCGACAAGGCCGATCGTGGCGTTCGCCGCCCCCTGCACCGCGACGCTGCGCAGATGCGCCGACGGACCCTGCGGGTTGACGAGCGCATGGACGCCGAGCACGCAGGCGGCGTTGGCCAGCGTCGCGGCCCCGACGATGACCGCGCGACGCCAGGCCTGGAACGTGATGAACTGAAGGCTCATCCAGCCCGCCCATGCTCCCACGAGGCTCTTGGCGAGCCCGTTGACGCCGAGGACGCCTCCCGACAGCAAGTCCTGGGCGAGCCCGCCGACCGTCCCCGTCCACAGCCCCACGAGCGGTCCTCCCGACAGCCCGGCGAACACGACGGCCACGAGGGGAAGGTCCACGTTCGCCGCCGCTTCCACGAATCGCGGCATCGTCGTCTGGGCCGCCAGGGCCGCGGCGACGACGGCCGCGATCCTCGCTGTCGTCACGGGCTGCCCCCGGAGATGAGGCTCGTGTCGGCTTCCCTGCCGTGGGTCGGGACCACTATGAGCACGTGCTGCAGTTTCGAATAGTCGACGGCCGGCGCGATGCGAACCGTCTGCGAGAAGCCGACTGCGGGCTCGACTCTCTCCACCTCCCCGATGAGCAGTCCCCGCGGGTAGATGCCGTCGTCGCCGGTGGTCAGCACGACGTCGCCGGGCACGACCGGCCGCGCGATGGACACGTAGCGCATCTGGAGCGCCGACGAATCCTCGGTACCCGCCACGATGCCCTCGGCGCCGGTGCGCTCGATGTACGCGCCGGCCCCCGCGTTGCGGTCGATGAGCAACTGCACCCTTGCCGCGGTGCGGTTCGCCGGCCCCACGATTCGACCGACCACGCCCGACGGCGAAACCACGGCGTGATCCGGCTGCACCTCGTCACTCGCGCCCCGGTCGACGGTGAGGGTCCGGAAGTACGGGGTGGAGTCGGTGCCGATGACCCGGGCGCTCACCGTGCGCAAGCGCAGCGACCGACGGAGCTCGAGCAGCTCCTCGAGCTCCGTCGTGCGGTACGAGAGCGCCCGCTGCTCGAGCAGGCGAACGCGGAGGGCGTCGAGATCCGCACGCAGGGTGAGGTTCTCCCGCTGGGCGTCCCGCAGATCGGCGATGACCGACCAGGTGTCCCGAACGGCGGCTCCGGCGCCGGTGACCAGTCTCTGCAGGCTGGCCAGGGTGCCGAACACGGCCGACTCGAACAGCGTCGAATCGGATCGTACGCCGACCTGCGTCGAGATCAGCAGGATGTGTCCGGTCACGACGGCCGGGAGGACGAAACGCATGCGCTGACGGCTCACGTCTCTCGCAACCCGCCGGTCCCTGGAACCGACCCCGCGTCTGGCAATGCGGTCAGTCGATGGATATCTTCCGCAGCAAGGGAAAATCGGCCAGCATGCGCCCGGCGCCGAGGACGACCGACGTCAGCGGCTCCTCGGCCATCGCCAGCGGCAGACCGGTCTCTTCCCGCAGCCGCTTGTCGAGATTGCGCAGCATCGACCCCCCGCCGGTCAGCACGATGCCCCGATCGACGAGGTCCGCCGACAGCTCCGGCGGCGTGCTCTCGAGGGCGAGGCGCACGGCATCGACGATCACGTTGACCGTCTCCTTGAGAGCCTCCCGGATCTCCTCGTCGGAAACCGAGATGGTCCTGGGCACTCCCTCGATCAGGTGGCGGCCCTTGATGTCGATGGTCAGCTTGTCTTCGAGCTCGTAGGCGGACCCGACCTTCATCTTGATGAGCTCGGCCGTCCGCTCTCCGATCAGGAGGTTGTACGTCTTCTTGATGTACTGACTTATCGCCTCGTCCATCGCGTTGCCGGCCACCCGCACCGCGCGGCTGTAGACGATGCCCGCCAGCGAGATGACGGCGATGTCGGTGGTGCCGCCTCCGATGTCGACGATCATGTTCGCCGTCGGCTCCGTGATCGACATGCCGGCACCGATCGCCGCCGCCATCGCTTCCTCGATCAGGTGCACCTCGCTCGCCTTCGCGCGGTAGGCGCTGTCCTTGACGGCACGCTTCTCGACCTGCGTGATCTGCGACGGAACGCCGATGATGATGCGGGGGCGGACCAGCACGGTGCGGCTGTGCGCCTTCTTGATGAAGTAGGTCAGCATCCTCTCGGCGACCTCGAAGTCGCCGATGACGCCATCGCGCATGGGCCGGATGGCGACGATGTTGCCCGGCGTCCGACCGAGCATCTCCCGCGCCTCCCGGCCGACGGCCTCGACCCCGCCGGTCACCTTGTTCATGGCGACGATCGACGGCTCGTTGCTGACGATGCCCTTCCCGTGCGCGTACACACAAGTGTTCGCGGTGCCGAGATCGATCGCGAGATCGCTCGAGAAGGCCGAGAAGAGCGCACCCAGGCCCACGATTCGCCAGTTTCCCCCCAACGGGCGCCGGCCGCCCAGTCCCGTCGATTATAGGGATCCGCGCAAGCGGAGGAAAGCGGCCCGCCGGCCGCTGCGCCCGATGCGCTGCAAAGGCTTGCGACCGCTGGACTTCACTCGGTAGAATGCCCTCCCTGTCGGACTGCGCCCGGAGTCCGCGCCGCAGAACCCGCGATGCGAGAGTGTCGCGCGCGCAGACGCCCGACGCGCCCGTGAGGGCGCGATCGCGCAGGGAAAGGCCCGGCTCATCATGACCATGCTCGATAGGATGCGGCGGCACAAGGCCTGGCTCAAGTGGAGCCTCGGCCTCGTCGTGGTCGCCTTCGTCGCCCTGGTGCCCGGCGTCGGCATGAGCCCCATGGGGGACGACGGCCTGCCCCCGGACGTGCTCGCCCGGGTGGGATCGTACGAGGTCACGCTGCAGCAGTTCCGGCAGGTGTACCTGCGGCAACTGCAGGCCTACCGTCTCCAGACGGGCGGCGAGATCAGCGAGGAGGTGCTTCGTTCGCTCGGCGTCGACCGGCAGATCCTGCAGCAGCTGATCGACGAGTACGCCGCGCTCGCAGAGGCGGATCGCCTCGGTCTGCGCGTCAGCGACGCCGAGGTGCGCGAGCGCATCCTGACGCTGCCCGCGTTCCAGGTGGACGGGCGGTTCATCGGGGAGCAGCAGTACCGCATGGTGCTCCAGCGGCAGAGCCCGCCCATCTCCATCGCGCAGTTCGAGGAGGACGTCCGCAAGTCGATCCTGATCGAGCGGCTGCAATCCGCGGTGACCGGGTGGGTGTCGGTGTCGGAGGCCGAGGTCGTCGACGAGCACCGGCGCCGCACCGAGCGCGTGCGCGTCGACGTGGTCGCCTTCCGCGCGGAGGACTACCGCGACGAGGTCGAGGCCACCGACGCCGACATCGAGCTGCTCTACGACGAGGACTCGCTCGCCTATCAGGTGCCGGAGAAGCGGCGGCTGCGCTTCCTGCTCGTCGACGAGGCGGCCATCTTCGACGCCATCACGCCGGGCGAGGACGAGCTGCGGGCCTACTACGACACGAATCTGTCGCAGTACCGAACCCCCGGCCAGGTGCGGGCGAGCCACATCCTGCTCCGCATCGGCGAGAAAAACGAGGCGGAGGTAGCGGCCCGCGCCGCGTCCCTCGCCGCCCGCGCGCGCGGCGGCGAGGACTTCGCTTCGCTCGCGCGAGAGTTCTCCGAGGACGAGGGGACGGCCGCGAGCGGCGGCGATCTGGGCACCTTCGGGCGCGGACGGATGGTGCCCGAGTTCGAGGCCGCGGCGTTCACGATGGCTCCCGGTGAGATCTCGGACCCTGTCCAGAGCGCCTTCGGCTATCACGTCATTCTCGTGACCGAGGCGGAAGAGGAGGTCACGGAGCCGTTCGAGGACGTGCGCGAGTCGATCGCCAACATCCTCAAGCAGGAGCGGGCGACGTCCCGCGGGCGCGCGCTGGCCCAGGCGATCGCGGCCGAGGTGTCGACGCCGGACGACCTCGACCGCGCGGCCGCAGCCCGCGGCTACGAGGTGCAGGAGTCGGGATTCGCCGCGCCGGGCGAGCCGATCCTCGGCCTGGGGCTGGCCCGCGAGGTCTCCGATCGGGCGTTCCGGATGGAGCCGGGGGAAGTGGCCGGGCCGATCCCCTCCCCGTCCGGCCCCGCGTTCGTGACCGTGGTCGCAACGCAGGATCCGTACGTTCCGCCGCTCGACGAGGTCCGCGACGACGTGCGCGAGAACGTCATTCGCAAGAAGGCGTTGACGCTGGCGCAGGAGCGGGCGGCGGAAGCCGCACGGGCGCTCGGCGAGGCCGACGATTTCCAGGCGGCCGCCGAGGAGGCCGAGTACGCGGTCGGGTCGAGCGACATGGTCGGGCGCGGGGCGCCGCTGCCCGAGGTCGGCGTCAGCGCCGCCGTGGAGGCGGTTGCGTTCGCGATGGAGCCGGGCGCGGTGAGCGAGCCGGTCGAGACCGGGGGCACCGTAGCGGTCGTGCACCTCGTCGAACGCGAGGACGCCTCGGCCGAGGATCTCGAAGCGCAGCGGGACCGGCTGCGGGACCAGCTCGTGGCGACCCGCCAGGGCCAGTTCTTCACCGCCTACATGACGCGCGTCAAGGAACGCCTCGCGATCGACATCGACCTCGCCGCTCTCGAGCGCGCCTTCTCGGCGTGATGCCGGCGGAATCGCCCGGGAGCGCGGCGGCGCTACCGAGTCGCGGGGCCGGGCAGCAGCAGCAAAGGTGCGCCCGAAGCCAGAAGCTCCGCGGGGCCGAGCAGGGCGGCGGCACCCCGCACGGCGGGAGACGTGAGCCAGACGGCGGCCGACGCGAGCGAGACCGATTGCTGCAACTGCTCCCAGACGGAGCGGCGGCGCGGGAACGGCACCAGCGTCACCTCGCGTTCGGGATCGATGCCGGCCCGCTCCTTGGCCAGCTCGATCGCTCGCCGCAGGCCGCCCAGCTCGTCCACCAGGCCGCGGGCCTTCGCCTGCCGTCCCGTCCACACGCGCCCCTGTGCCACGGCGTGGACCTCGTCGCGCGTCATCCCGCGTCCCTCCGCGACGATCTGCAGAAAGCGCTCGTAGGTTGCGTCGAGCTGGCGCTGGAGCGCGAGTCGGCTGGCATCCGAGAACGGCGTCGCGGGTGAGAAGAGATCCGCCTGGGCGCCGTCGCTGACCGCCTCCACGTTGACGCCGAACCGGTCGAGCGCCCCGCCGAGCACGAACTTGCCCCCGAAGGCGCCGATCGATCCGGTCAGCGTGCCCGGCTGGGCGACGATGGCGTGCGCGGGCGCGGCGATGTAGTAGCCCCCCGAGGCGGCAAGGTCCGACATCGAGGCGATGACCGGCTTCCGGGCGCGAGCCAGGACCACCTCGCGCCACATGATGTCGGCGGCGACGGCCACGCCGCCGGGACTGTCGATCCGCAGGATGATCGCCGCGATGCCCGGGTCGTCCCGTGCCTCGCGCAGGGCCCGGACCCAGGTTTCGGAGCCGACGGTTCGGCCGCCGGTCACCGCGGCCCCGCTCGGGCCGAAGTTGATCGTCCCTTCCGTGAAGACGACGCCGACGGAGGGCCCCCCGCCGATCCCGACGTCGGCCGGGCGGACCTGGCGGTAGCGGGCGAGGTCGACGACCCCCGCGTTGCGCGGGATCGGAAGCCCGTCGAGAAGTTGATCCTCGTAGACCACGGCATCGATCAGCCCCCGGCGCAGCGCTTCCTGCGGCAGGAACGGACCCTCGTCGATGACCGCCCGGACCACCGCCGGATCCATCTCGCGACCGTCGGCGATCCCATCCACGAGCTGCTCGTAGAAGTCGCGGTTCAGGGACGCCGCCATCTCGCGATGCTCCGGCGTGAACGTGGTCTCGGTATACAGGTTGGACGCGGTCTTGTAGTCCCCGGCCGCCAGCATGTCGGCCTCGATGCCGACCTTGTCGAAGGCACCGCGGAGGAAGAGCTCGTAGGAGGCGACGCCGACGAGGTTGAGCGGACTCGAGGGTGTCAGGAATATCTCGTCGCAGGCGGTCGCCAGGTAGTACGCCTGCCCCTGGCCGAACTCCAGGTACGCGACGATGGGCTTGTCCGACTCGCGGAAATCGAGCACGGCGTCGCGGATTTCCTGCACCTTGCCCCACAGGCCCGGCTGGACCGACGGCACCAGCACGACCGCGGCGATGCGCTCGTCCGCCTTGGCCTTCCGCAGCGCGGCGACGATGGAGCCGACGGTCTCCCGGCCGCCGAAGAACTGACCGACGAGGTCGTCCGGGGAGCGCTCCGCGAGGGCCGGCGGGAGCCGCAGCCAGAGCACGGAGTCGCGCTCGACGGTCGGGCCGCGCCCGGCGACGAGGAGCGCCGCCGCCAGGCCGAGCATCGACACGAGGGCCGCCGCGAGGACGAACGTCAGGATGAGGCGTGCGCCGCGGGACAGTGCCACGTTCGATCTCCTTGGAATTGATGACGGGCGGCAGCTCCGCTGCGCGCCGCCCCGACGCCGGCGTCACCCGCGAGTATAGGGCCCGCGGCGCCCGTCCGCGCGCCGCGGGCGCGCGGGGAGCGCCGGCGGCGCCTCTGCTATACTGCCCTGTTCCCCATATCTCTGGTTGCGGAAGTGGCGGAACTGGCAGACGCGCAAGCCTCAGGAGCTTGTGGGCTTCGGCTCGTGGGGGTTCAAATCCCCCCTTCCGCACCATCCGCCCGCGTCCTTCGGACGCGTCCCTCGATGTCCTTCGGACGCGTCCCTCGATGCCCCTCGGACGCCTCCCTCGATGCCCTTCGGACGCGCCCTCGATGCTAGGATGTGAAGCCCCTGCGCGCTTGCAGGGCGCAGAGAGGAGCCTTGATTCCATGACAGGTCGCACCTTCCGAGCGGTCGCAGCAGCGTGTCTCGCCGTCGTCCTGGTCGGCTCTCCGGCGGCGGCACAGGACAATCCGGTGGTCGTGATGGACACCAGCCTGGGCACCATCGCCATCGAGCTCTTCGAGAGCGAGGCGCCGATCAGCGTGGCGAACTTCCTCTCCTACGTCGACGAGGGGCACTACGACGGCGTCATCTTCCACCGCGTCATCCAGGGCTTCATGGTGCAGGGTGGCCGCTTCACGCCGTCGATGAGCCCGCGGCCGACGCGCGCGCCCATCCGCAACGAGGCGGCCAACGGTCTGGACAACGACCGCTACACCGTGGCGATGGCACGGACGTCGCAGGTCGACAGCGCCACCGACCAGTTCTTCATCAACACGGTCGACAACGACTTCCTGAACCACCAGGTGCGCGACTACGGCTACGCCGTCTTCGGGCGCGTCATCGACGGTACCGACGTCGTCGATCGGATCGAGGCGACCCCGGTCACGAACGCCGTCCCCAACACGCCGGTCGTCATCGAGTCGGCTCGGCGACGGTAGCCGCGTGCAAGGCCCGGAGCGTACGATGAGGGTCCCGATCCGTTGTTACGCCTCCCAGCTGGCGCTGGCGGGCTTCCTGCTCGGTGCCGCGACCGCGGTGGGCGCGGAGGCGTCCGTCGGCGGACAGTGGTTCCGGGACGGCCAGCGGCTCCCCGACCAGCCGTGGAGCAAGTCGGAGGGCGAATTCGGCGCCCTGATCGTCCTCTCCGACGAGCCCGAGGAGTTCCTGGCCCGTTGGTCGCGCCCTACGCCCGGTGTCTCCATTCGCGCCACCGGTGCGGTGCGACGCGGCGTGCCGCTCGCGCCCTTCATCATCTTCATCGGGTGCCGGGAGGGCGCCGCCGGGGTCTGCGCCGCGTCGTTCGATCTGGAGGTGATCAAGCCGGACGGCACGCGCCTCTTCCGCGCGGATCGCCTGGAGCTCTGGCGTGGCAAGCCCGCCCCGCCGGCCGGGGCCCTGGGCCTTTCGATCGGCTACGCGGAGATCGAGGTCGGGCCCGACGATCCGCTCGGACGCTATCTGGTGCGGGCCGACGTCCGGGACGAATTCGCGGGCATCACCCTTCCGCTCGAGCAGACGTTCAACGCGGTCGGCAGCGTGCGCACCGTGATCGGCGACGGAGCGCCGGGCCTGTCGAACGAGGAGGTCAACAACCCCTACGGCGTGGTCATCGGCCCGGATGGCGCCCTCTACTTCTGCGATCTCGACAACCAGCGCATCCGCCGCCTCGATCTGGCCTCGGGCGAGACGACGACGGTGGCCGGCAACGGCGACCGCGGCTACGCGGGCGACGGCGGGCCCGCGACCGAGGCGGCGCTCAACATGCCGCACGAGATCCAGTTCGACGCGGCCGGCCACCTCTACATCGTCGAACGGGACAACCACGCCGTCCGCCGCGTCGACGCCGAGACGGGCGTCATCACCACGGTGGCGGGCACCGGGGTCGCGGGATTCTCGGGCGACGGCGGGCCGGCGGCGGCGGCGCAGCTCGACCGGCCCCACAGCATCGTCTTCGATCCGGAGGGCCGGCTGCTGATCTGCGACATCGGCAACCATCGGATGCGCCGCGTCGACCTGGCGACCGGGCGCATCGAGACGTTCGCCGGCACGGGCGAGCGGGCCCCGACCCCGGACGGCGCACCGCTTGCGGGCACGCCGCTCAACGGGCCGCGCGCCATGGCGCTCGATCCGGCGGGGAATCTCTACCTCGCGCTCCGCGAGGGCAACGCCATCTACCGCATCGATCTCGAACGGGAGACGATTCACCACGTCGCCGGCACGGGCGCGCAGGGCTACACCGGCGACGGCGGGCCGGCGCGAGCGGCGACTCTCGCGGGACCCAAGGGACTCGCCTACGCCCCGGGCGGGGCCCTCTACGTCGCCGACACGGAGAATCACGTCATCCGGCGCATCGACCTCGCGACCGGCGTCATCACGACCGCGCTCGGGACCGGCGAGCGCGGCGACGGGCCTGAGCCGGAGCCGCGCCGGTGCCGCATGAACCGCCCGCACGGCGTCTGGGTGGACGAGGCCGGCGCGCTCTACGTCGGCGACAGCGAGGCGCACCGCATCCGCGTCCTGCGGTGAGCCGCGCTGGCGCACGGGACGGCGGCCGGCGGCGGCCCGAGCCGGCGCGGGGGCGTAGCATCCTGTCGGTTGCCGAGGGCGCCCGGCCCGCTCAACGGCCCGGCCCCGGGCCGGACGAAGGAGCGTCGGGGGACGGCTCGATCGCGAACGGGACCGCGGCCATCGTGGTGTCCCACAGGATGGCCAGCTTCCCCCCCGCGTCGGTCACGTCCAGGAACAGCCACGTGAGCTGATCGACCGACCACGGCAGCGTCGTGAGCTCCATCGGCGTCCGTACGACGTCCTTGTCGGGGGTGTAGCCGTAGGAGCCCCAGAGCTCCTCCGTGTTCGTCGGATCGAAGCGTCGTTGCGGCTGCCAGTTCGACACGATCAGCGTCCACTCGTCCGGGGCCAGGTCGATGAACATCGAGTAGCCGCCCGGTGCGACCCGAACGCCGCCGACGACGAGCGTCGCCTGGGTCATCAGGTAGGTCGACACGTCCGCCCCGGCCCGCCACACCGGCGCGCCGCGGTTCAGCCACACGCCGTACGTCGAGCCCGAGCCCCAGAGCTCCCGACCGCGCTTGATCGGCCGCCCGTAGCTCACCTCGATCCACTTGCCGCCGACGTAGTACGGCGTGCGCGCGCCCTCGTAGCGGCCCCCGACCTCGGTCGAGGCGAGGCCGTCGGGGCTCGGCGCGCGTTGCTGGGCACTGACCATCGCACCGTTCGCGATGGCCAGCACGCCGCCGATCAGGATCGCGCATCTCGTCATCTTCATCACCGTCATCTTCATCGCCGTCCCCTTCTTCGCCGTCCCCTTCTTCGCCCTCTCTGGTGGAGGCCGCATGTCCGCGATCAGCGCTTCGGCGCCGCGGGCGCCCATCCCTCACCCCAACGGACCTTCCGGGCGGCGCGATAGCGCGCCCCCTCCCGCCGGGTCACCAGTTCCTCGCGCACGCCGGCGACGGTGCACAGCCGCAGCCGGCGGCGTCGCGGCCCCGCGGACGGACGGCGCAGAACACGGCCCGTGCAGGGATCCGGCTCCCCGCGGGTCAGGGCCACATAGGCGTACTTCTCGTCCTCGTAGGCCAGGCGTCCCTCCTTGAGGCGCCGCTGAAGTCTCGATCGGCTCACGCGGACGCCGAAGTGGCACCAGTCGTCGGCGGCGAGCGGACAGGCCCCGCCGTGCGGACAGGGAGCCGCCACGCGCGCGCCGCGTCCGATCAGCCGCTCCCGCACCCGGAGAGCGCGCGCCGCGCCGGCCGGGGTACCCGGCTCGATCACCACGAGCGCTCCCGCCGTCACGTCCCACGCGGCGTCGATCGCCCGGTCGCCGGCCGCGGCGGGCATCTCCCCCAGCACGTACGCCAGCAGCACCAGGTCGTGCGAGCCGGCCTCCCGGGCGCGGCCGACGTCGTGCTCGCGCCAGGTCCGGCGGACGCCCGCTCCCGCCGCACCGGCAGCGAGCAGCCGGCGCCCGAGCTCGGCCATGCCGGAATCGATCTCGACGTGCGTGGCGCGCGTGAGCTCCGGGAACGTCGGCCGAGCCGCCCACAGTCCGGGCGCAGGCCCCGCCCCGAGCTCCAGCAGGCTCTGCACCCGCAGCGCCGGCGCGCGGCGCCGGAGTTCCGCAAGCACGGCGCGGCTCGCCTCGAACGTCGACGGAAGCCGTGCCGCGACGTAGGCGAGCCGGTCCGCTTGCGAGACGATTGGCCGCACCCCGGCTCCCGTCCGGCGATACGCCGCGCCGAGTCGTGCCGACGCGCGCTCGAGCTCCACCATCGAAGCTCCTTCGAGCAGCCCATCGATCGCGTGGCGGAGGGCCAGGCCCGGCGGCTCGTCCGTCTCCTGCATCGTCGTGAGACACTATACGCGGGGGCGGCGTCCATACCGTTGGGCTCCCGCCAGGCGCAGGAGCCGCGCGACGCCGGGCTCCCCACGTCCCCGTGACGAACCTCAGGTGGACACTTCAGCGAGCTCCGCCCATCGACCCCGCGGCGCCGACGATCTCGCCATCGTGCTCACCGGCGGCGGCGCCCGCGCCGCCTACCAGGTAGGCTTCCTCGGGTGGGTTGCCCGGCATGTCCCCAACGCCCACTTCCCCATCGTCTCCGGTGTGTCCGCCGGCGCCATCAACGCCGCCTTTCTCGCCGCCCACCCGGGTCCGTTGTCGGAGGCGGCCGAGCGGCTGCGCGATCTGTGGAGCCGACTGACGGCCGACCGGGTCTTTCGCACCGACGGGCCGTCGCTGGCCGGTCTCGTCGCGCGCTGGGGGGTTCGACTGCTGGCCGGGGGCACGCGGCTGGCGCCGGCGGTGCGGGGCCTGGTCGACACGAGCCCGCTGCGCGACACGCTGGCCGGCGTCTTCGACGCGGACCCCGGCGACGGCGCGATCCCGGGGATTGCCGACAACGTCGAGGCGGGGCGGCTCTGGGCTCTCGCCCTAGTGACCAGCCACTACGGGACCGGCCACTCCGTCGTCTGGACGCAGGGCCGGGACCTGCACGAATGGGAACGCGCCGACCGGCACAGCCGCAACACCGCCCTGACGCTCGACCACGTTCTCGCGTCCTCCGCGCTGCCGCTCTTCTTCCCCGCCGTGAGGCTGGCGGACGGCTGGCACGGCGACGGGGGCATACGACTTACCGCCCCCTTCTCCCCGGCCTTGCGCCTCGGGGCCAACCGGGTCCTCGCCATCTCGACGCGCTACGTCGCGGCCGAGGCATCCGGCGGCAACGACGCTCCCCACCATCCGCCGCCGATGCAGATCGCCGGCCAACTGCTGAACGCCGTCTTCCTGGACGACCTCGACCGCGATGCGCAGGAACTGGAGCGGATCAACCTGCTGCTCCACGACGTGGCCCCCGAGAAGCGGCGCGGCATGCGCGAGGTGGAGCTGCTCGTGATCCGCCCGTCGGTCGACCTGTCGCGGCTGGCCGCGGAGTACGAGGCGCACCTTCCGCGCGTCTTCCGGCACCTCGTGCGCGGGCTCGGGTCGCGGGAGATCGCGTCGCCGGACGTGCTGAGCCTGCTGACGTTCGAGCCCGAGTACCTGCGGCGGCTCATCGCGCTTGGAGAGACCGACGCGGCCGCGCGGGCGGATGAGATCCGGTCCCTGTTCCGCGGCGCCCCGCGGCGTGCGGCGGCGGACGCGACCGGCAGCGGGCCGATCCGCGGCCACCCGGAAGTCGAAGGAAGGAACGATGCCCAGGAACTACCTTGATCTGGAGACTCCGATCGGCACGATGCGCGTCGTGGGAAGCGCGCGCGGGATCGAGCGCGTGGACCTGCCGCGGTCGGCGGCGTGCGAGCCCGACGGCTCGTGGCGGGCGGCCGGGACCTCGCCGCCGGCGGCGCTACGGGAAGCGGAGCGGCAGCTCGCGGAGTACTTCGAGGGCACGCGGCGCGACTTCGACCTCCCGCTGTCCGCCGAGGGCACCCCGTTCCAGCGGCGGGTGTGGGACGAGCTGCGCCGCATCCCCTACGGCCAGACGATCTCCTACGGCGAGCTCGCGCGGCGCATCGGCCGGCCGACCGCCTCGCGCGCCGTCGGCGCCGCCAACGGCCGCAACCCCATCGCCATCGTGGTGCCGTGCCACCGCGTAATCGGCGCCGACGGCACGCTCATCGGCTACGGGGGCGGCCTGCCGGTCAAGGAGTCCCTCCTGGCGCTCGAGCGGCGAGCGGCTCACCGCTGAAGCTTGCCGTACTCGGCGGACGCCTCCCGCAGCGACGGGGGACGTCCGTCTCCGGCCCACGGAGGCTACGGCCTTCGCCCGTGGGGCCACGCCCGCGCGCTCACGCTCTCCGCTACGGCAGGCTGAGCGCGACCCACTGGCCGGGGACGTCGCGGCCGCCGATCGGCACGACGACGTACTGCTTGCCCTGGTGCAGGTAGGTCATCGGAACGCCCGTGGTCCCGGCTTCGAGCTCCATCTCCCAGACGACGTCGCCGGTCCGCTTGTCGTAGGCGCGGAACCACGGCTCGCCGTAGTTGGTCACGATGTCGAGGGGCATGCCGTCCATGACGCGCCCGCCGGCCTCGATGCCGACGTTCGAGCCCTCGCCGATGAAGAGGAGCGTCTTCGTCAGGAGCGGTCCGGGCCGGCCGGGCGTCCCCAGGCGGCCGAGGTTCAGGTCGGCGATGGCGGGATGGTCGTGCGGGCCCCACCCGTTCGGCACCATCCACACGATCTCGCCGGCGTTCAGGTCGATGGCGGTGATGCGGCCGTAGGGCGGCTTGAAGAGCGGCAGGCCGCGCGGCCCGCCGATCCACTGGCGGCGGCCCTTGATGTAGGCGAGGTTGGTCCGGTCCGGGTTGCCCTCGATGATGTCGGCCACGAAGGGCGAGGTGATCGAGGGAATGTAGAGATAGCCGGTCTCCGGATCGAGCGCCGCGCCCTGGATGTCGGCGCCCCCCTGCGAGCCGGGAAGCTGGATGGTCCCCTGGTTGTCGTTCGGCCCGTTACCCCGCACCGACGGCGGCGTGAACATGGGGCCGATCGTGTAGCGCTCGACGATCTCGAGCGCCTCGGCGCGGAGCTCCGGCGTGAAGTCGATCAGGTTCTCGACCGTCGCTCCCTGGCGGTCGAAGGCGGGCGGCTTCGTCGGGAAGGGCTGCGTCGGCGACGTCGCCTCTCCCGGGGTCGCGGACTGCGGGACGGGCCGCTCCTCGATCGGCCACACCGGCTCGCCGGTCACCCGGTCGAAGACGAACGCGAAGGCCTGCTTCGTGACCTGCACGACCGCCTGGATATCCCGCCCGTCGACGGTGATGTCGGCCAGGATCGGCGCGGCCGGGATGTCGTAGTCCCACAGGCCGTGGTGGACGAGCTGGTAGTGCCAGATGCGCTCGCCGGTCTCCGCGTCGACGCAGACGATCGACTGCGAGTAGAGGTTGTCGCCCGGCCGGTGCCCGCCGTACATGTCGTTCGTGGCCGAGGACGTCGGCATGTAGACGTAGCCGAGCTCCTCGTCGGCTGCGAAGAGCGACCAGACCGGCGCGTGCCCGGAGTACTCCCACGACCCGTCGCCCCAGGTCTCGGTCCCGGGCTCGCCGGCCTGCGGAATGGTGTGGAAGACCCAGCGGAGCTCCCCCGTCCGGACGTCGAAGGCCCGGACGTCGCCGCGGATGGCCTCCTTCGTGAAGAACGTGTCGCCCATCGACTGGCCGACGACGATGACGTCGCGGACGACGGTCGGCGCCCCGCCCCAGCGGTAGCGCGCGCCCTCGGCGAGGCCGGTCTTGAGGTCCACGCGCCCCCCGTCGCCGAAGCTCGCGATCGCCGCGCCGGTGGCCGGATCCAGAGCGTAGAGCCACTCGCCACGGTGGGCGATGATGCGGCGCTCCGTCCCGTCGGTCCAGTAGGCAATCCCCCGGTGGCCCGCGCCCCGGTAGGCGGCGGGGCCGTCACCGACCGGCTCCTGCACCCAGATCGTCTCGCCGGTGGCCGGGTCCCACGCCTCCACGAGGCCGACCGCGTTCGGCGCGTAGACCACGCCGTCGACCATCAGCGGGGTCGCCCGGTTGGCATTGCTGAAGGCGAGGTCCGGCGCCACCGCGAGAATCGACGGATCGACGGTCGGACGCGACCACGCGACCTGGAGCTCGGCGACGTTGGTCGCGTCGATCTGGTCGAGGGGCGAGTACTTGGTCGCGCCGTTGTCCCCGCCGTAGGCCCGCCACTCGCCCCCGGCCGCGCCCTCCTGCGCGTACGCGGGCGGCGGGCTCCCGGAAGCGGCAACCGCGAGGGCCAGCATCAGGGTGCCGGCGAGCATCTTCTGGTGGCGCATCTCTTCATCCCTCCGTCATGGCATGGCCGGCCGCCGGCAGCGCCGGGACACCCGCGCGAGCACCGGGCAGCCGCTTGACGATCGCGCTGAAGGTCAGCAGCAGCCGCCGGCGCTGAGCTGGCCGCGGACGAAGGCCAGCGATCGGGTGCGGCGGGTCACCTCGCCCGTCGCCTCGATCACGTCGCCGGGCTGCCCGGCCGCCACGAACTCGCAGTTGCAGGAGACGGTGACGCACTTCTCGCCTGGCTGATCCCAGACCGCGGTCAGGCAGAGCGCGAAATCGGCGAACGTCATCAGCATTCCGCCGTGCAGCGTGCCCCCGGTGTTGGCATGCCGCCCGTCGGACCGGAACGCGAACGAGATGGAATCGCCATCGACGCGGTAGCCCATCGGGCCCACGAGATCCTCGAACGGATCCTCGTAGTCGTAGGGTCGGTACCCGGGGGGCAGCGTCGGGCTCGCGGGCGGGGCTGACTCCATCGCCAAATGGTAACGAAGAACGCGTGCGGCCGGGTCCGTCACCCCGCCCGGAGTCTGCGCCGCAGAACGTGCCATGGAGGAACTCGTGCCCGCGCAGACTCCCGACGCGCCCGTCAGGGGCGCGCGAGATCGGCGATGCTCCCGGGTCCCGCCAGCCAGTGGTGAGGGGCTTCGCGGGCCAGATCCTGCCGGGAGAACGGTCCCCAGAGGACGGCGGCGGTCCGGACCCCCGCGGCTCGTCCGGCACGGATGTCGTGCGGCGAGTCGCCGACGAAGAGCGCCTCCCCCGGCTCGGCCCCGAGGCGCTCGAGGGCCGCGAGCACGGGCGCCGGGTGCGGCTTGTGCTCGGCGACGTCGTCGAAGCCCACGAGGACGTCGAAGTAGTGGTTCAGGCCGCAGCGGTCCAGCCCGCGCCGGGCGAGCGCGTGGGTCTTGCTGGTGACCACGGCCAGGCGGGCGCCCGCTCGGTGCAGGGCGGCCAGACCCCGGTCTATCCCCGCGTAGGGCGCAAGCAGCCGGTCGTGGTGCACGTCCGTGTAGGCGCGGTAGGTGTCGACCATGCGCGCCGCCTCCTCGTCGTCCCGCGCGAACGCGCGAAGCTGCCCCCGGAGCGGCGTCCCGAACCCGGCCCGCCAGCGCTTCTCGTCGGGGACCGAGCCGAGGTGCGTGCGCATGGTATGGCGGAACGACGCCATGATGAGGCCGATGGAGTCGATGAGGGTGCCGTCGAGATCGAAGAGGCACACGTCGAAGCGCGGAGCGGCGGTCACGAAGCCGGATCATAGCCCGCGCAGGGAGCCTCAGGCGGCGACGCCGGACGCGGTGATGCGCCCGGAGATCTCTCGGAGGCGAAGCCACTGCTGGTAGAAGAACGGGAGCAGGATCACCGAGTCGCCGAACTGGAAGACGTACATCACGACGGCGAAGACGCTGCCGTACTCGATGGTCGCTTCCGCCGCGGCGCTGACCGAGAAGACCAGCAGGCCGACCATGAACAGCCAGACCACCCCGAAGTTGGCCGCCTCGAGGTCGGAGAGCCGGATGTTCCAGCGCATCAGTTCGCGGAGGTGGCTGCCCACGCGCTGCGGGTCGCCGCTGCTCACCGCGTCCACCTGGCGCTCGTGCTCGTCGTTGAGGCCGCGGTTGTAGCGCGTCGTCAGCCGCCCCGTCAGGGCGTAGATCGCCGCGGTGACCGTGCCGACGCCGAGGCAGCCGAGGGCGATCGCCGGGTTGAGGGCCGACAGGATGAGGAGAGTGCCGCCCAGACCCACGGTGCTGTTGACCAGGTTCGGGAGCGAGTTCTCGAAGAACTCGACGATCTCCCGCAGCATGCCCAGGCGCGCGGTGAGCGCCGACGTGCTCCCCCCGGATTCGCGGAGCACGAGGTCCTCCCCCAGCCGGGCATAGATCCGCGCGTACGCCCGGCTGTCGACCACCCGCCGGGCGATCGCGATGGCCATGGCGGCGATGCCGAGTCCGGCGAGCTCGTAGAAGCCCCGGCGCGTGTTGCCGAGGGCGGCGTCGATCGCCCGACCGAGCGCGAGCGGGAACAGCGTCCAGGCCGCCGCCTCGAGGACGACGAGCGTCAGCGTGAGCGCGAAGCGGCCGGCGAAGCGTTTCAGGAGAGCGAGCACGCCGCGTCGCCTCCGGCCTCAAGGCCAGTCGACAGCGCAGGTCGCACGCTGCGCCGAAGCGCGTGCAGGGGCGGGACCTGCATTCGTGACCACCAGACTCGCCGGAGACCGCCTGCTTACGCCGGCGGCGTGTCCCCGACCAAGCTCCTGAGGAAGCGGCGGACGCCGCGAAGGGCGTCGTGATCGAAGTCCCAATGGCCGCGCTGTGCTGCCACGCCGACGGATACCTGCGGATCCTGGGTCGTGGCCAGGAACGCACGCGCTCGGGACTTGTCCGGACGACGAATCGGAATCTCTGACCTCGCGACACACCTGAAGAAACCCTCGATGCATGCATCGACGGGCGACCCGGCGAACGTTCTGCACAGCAGCGTCTCGAGCATCCCGTCGTCCCCCCCGCCTGGCAGGATGAACACGCCCACCGCGGGATTCGATGCCGACTTCTCGACGGGACGTGCCGGTACCGGCAAACCGACGTTGCCCAGTGCGGTACACACGCTCTGGAACGCCCTGTCGGCGTAGCGCTCCGTCCCACGACGGGCCGCCGCCGGTGGCGCGTCCTCTCGCGGAGTTCCCGGTGCACCGTCGGCCGGTCGTTCCGCGTCTCGCACGACGCCGAGGCTCGTCACGCCCGTGAATCCCGGCGCCGCCGCGAACGCGCTGACGAATCCGCCCAGATCGTTGACGCCGCCGTAGTTCTGAACCTGGATGTCCCCGAGTCCGAGATGCTGGGCAAGCGCCTCGAAGAAGTTGCGCGCGTCGTTGCCTTCGACCAGGAGTTGTACCGGGCGCTCGATCTCCACGGGGTCCATGTTCAGCGGACCTCCAGGTTGTGGCGGATGGCCGCGTCCATCGCCTCCGGGCCGTACGTCACGCAGCGGTTCTCGCCCTTGACGATGTCGAGTCGGTGCAGCCGAAAACCGTCTGATCCGAGGGCCGTTCGCGCGGCCTGCACGCACTCGAAGCTGTGCGTCGTCGCGAAGAACTGGACGTTGAACTGCTCTGCGGCCTTGCCCACGACGTGCCAGACGTCGGGCAGCACGGAGTGGTGCAGTCCGTTCTCGATCTCGTCCACGAGTACGATGCCGTCCGGCACCATCGCGGCAGCCAGGACCAGGCGCGTGACGTGCGTCATCCCGGCTCCCATGGTCGGCAACGGCACGAGCTCCCTCAGGCCGACATCGACCCAGATCATCGGGGCGCCGCTCGAGGCGTTGTCCTCGACGGCCTGCAACCTGGGCTCCAGGACGCGAAGCGCCTCCAGCAACAGATCACCGCGTTTCTGCTTCCTCAGCCGTCCCAGGCGGACTGCGTCCTCATTGACGTTGCTACTCCTCGGCTGAAGGATTGTCCCGTTGAATGGAGAGTACGTGTCGTTCTGGTCGAACGCCACCTTGTCGGGCATCTCTCTGGCTTGGTTCTCCAGTTGTCCGGCTCGAGGATCGACGTACGTGAACCTGAGCGCACGTTCGAAGGGGCGGTCAGTCGTAAGTGGTCGATCGTTCCCACCACGAGGCACTTCGGTCGTGACCGGCCGGGCGAGCGCAACGCTCAGGGTCATGTCGCCAACCGCAGAATGATGCCCGGAGATCGTCAGCGGCTCGTCCACGTTCAGATCGTAGAAGAGCGGCGCCCAAGCGCTCTCCCAGACTGATGCGGGAGTCGCGTCAGCCGGCTCCATGCGAACGACATGGCTGTTGAGGGCGTGGCGCGGATTACCTGCTCCGCCGAGGAGGAAGATGGCCTCGAGCAAGGTCGTCTTCCCCGCGTTATTCCTGCCTGCAACGACGTTGACGGGACCCAGGCCCTCGACCTTCAGATCGCGAAGGCCGCGGAGCTTTCGTATGTGGAGTCGTTCCAGCATGGTTCGCAGTCTCCGATCGTATCGGATCGGATCGGCTTGAACGCAGGCACCCGCCTGCCGGTGGTCGAGTCTCGGGGTCAGGTGCGTGTCGGGCGCTAGCGAAGCCGCCCGACGACGAAGCTGCGGCGGAACCGTCGGTGTGGACGCGCTACAGGCCGAGAAACAGCACCGCGGCACCGCTCGCCGCGACGACGAGTCCCGCCGCGAGGTCGGCGTGACCGCCGATGCGGCTCGTTCCCAGCAGCTCGATGCCGCGGTAGCCCGCAGCCACGGCGGCCAGCATGACGCCAATCGTGAGCGCCCCGAAGACCGCGATCACGGCCCCCAGGGTCAACCAGTCGCGGGCCATGCCGGGTACTACCATCAGCGGGATGAGCGGCTCGCACGGGCCGAGCGCGAAGACGACGAAGAGCGCCCAGGGCGTGGCGCGAGCGGCGGCCGTGGTCTGTGCGCTCGGGGTCGCCCGGTCCTTCGCGCGCAGCCTCCGGAAGACGGCCCACGCCGCGTACGCGAGGCCGAAGCCGATCAGCAGCGCGGCGGCCCACTGGCCGCGCGCGGACTCGAGCCAGAGCAGGGCGTCGGTGGCGATGCCGAGGCCGACCCCCACCGCTCCGATGAGGACGGACGACAGGACATGCCCGCCGCCGCACGCCGCGGTCACGAACAGCGTGCGCCGCAGCGACCAGCCCCTGGCGCGCCCGAGAGCGACGAACGGAAGGGAGTGGTCGACGCCGAGCAACGCGTGGACGACGGCCAGCGTGGCGGTGGTGCCGAGCAGAACAGTAGCGGTCGGGAGCGGATCGGGCATCGGAGGAGCGCGTATCGACGACGTGGGGACCGGGTGTGTGGCGTTACACTACAGTGAACGGGCGCGGACGAGCGTGACCTTGCGCCACGGGAAACCGGGTCTGCTCGCGGAACGCACGGTGCGAGAGCTTCCCCGCGCGGGCGTCCCATTATGACGCGATGGCTACCCTGGACGACAAGGTCGCTCGTCTGCGACGCACGCTCAGCGACCTCGGAGAGGTCGTGGTCTGCTTTTCGGGCGGCGTCGATTCGGGCTACCTGCTCGCGGAAGCGGTCCGTGCCCTCGGCGACCGCGCCGCCGCCCTGACCGCCGTCTCCCCCAGCCTGGCCCCCGAAGAGGGCGAGGCCGCCCGCCGGCTCGCGTCCCGCCTCGGCGCCCATCATCTGCTGGTCGACACGGCCGAGGTCGACGACCCGCGCTATGCGGCCAATCCCGTCAACCGCTGCTACTTCTGCAAGACGGAGGTGTACGGGCGGGCGGTGCGGGAAGCCGGGCGGCTCGGGATCGCCCACGTGATCGACGGCTTCAACGTCGACGACCGCGCCGACGTGCGCCCGGGACGGCAGGCGGCGAAGGAGCACGGCGTCCGCTCGCCGCTCGACGAGGCGGGGTTCACCAAGGCCGACGTCCGCGAGGCGGCGCGGCGAATCGCGCTTCCGGTCTGGGACAAGCCCGCGCTCGCCTGCCTGTCGAGCCGCTTCCCGTACGGCACCGCCATCACGCCGGAACGGCTGACCCGCGTGGCCGCCTGCGAGCGCGTGTTGCGCGAGCGGGGCTTCACCGGCTGCCGCGTGCGCTACTTCGATCGCCTCGCGCGAATCGAGGTGGCACCCGGCGAGGTCCACCGCTTCGACGACGCGGAGCTCCTGGCCGACGTCACCGCCCGGTTTCGGGACGCCGGCTTCGAGCAGGTCGAGGTGGACCCCGACGGCTATCGCCGGGGCGCGCTGAACGAGCTAGCCTCACCCGAAGCGCGTCAGTCGGTCTCGGGCCGCTCGGTCCGCCGCACGATGTCGAAGAACGAGTAGAGCTTGGAGATCATGCCGCGGTCGGCGTTGATGAACGCCGAGTGATCGCCGCCTTCGATCTCGATGTACACGTGCTCCATGCCGAGCTCCCGCATCCGAGCGACCCACTCGCGCGTGCGCGTGACCGGCACGGCCTGGTCCTGATCGCCCTGCAGCACGAGGATCGGGATGTGGCGGAAGGGGGTGAGCTGATCCGGGCTCACCCCGGGCGCGGGCGCGGCCACCGCCAGCGCGGCCCAGACGTGCGGGAACTTCGCGGCCAGGTGGTACGTGCCGGCCCCGCCCATCGAGTGGCCCCAGAGATAGATCCGGTCGGGGTCCACGTTGAACTCCTCCGTCACCAGGCGCAGCACGTTCATCACATCCTGCTCGGAGAGCGCGCCGAGGTTGGCGGGCAGGGTCGCGGGGTCGTCGTCGCTGCCGCGCAGCGTGGGGATGCCCGGGCCGCGGCTGCCGTACCACGCGCGCGGGTGGTACCCCTTGGGCGTGACCAGGATGTACCCGTCGCGCTCGGCCATGTCGACGTAGCCGTCGTAGCTCATGATCCAGTCGTACGGCCGGCCGAACCCATGCAGTCCGACGATGACGGGCCACGCGCGGGACGGGTCGTAGCTCGACGGTACGAACAGCGCGTACGGCACCTCGGCCCCGGTTCCCTCGAAGGTATAGGTGCGTGTCTCGAGGCGCGGATCCGCCGCGACGGTGCTACCCGCTTCCTGGGCCAGCGCGCCCGCCGCCCCCGCCAGCAACAGCGCCGCCGCCAACCCGGCGATCATGATCGGTCGATGTGCCCGCATCCCCTCTTCTCCTCGGCTCTTCGCGGCTCCGGCGCGCCCGGCCGCCGCCCGGGTTCCCGTACGTCAGCCGGCCGAAACGGCCCGGAACATCTCCCCGACCGGCGCGACACGCACCCGGTCCGGGTTGATCGCCAGCTCGAATCCCTCGATCAGCGCGTCCTCGGCGCGGATCGCCTCGGGTACCTCCGTGTTGTAGGTCGGCGGCGAAGGCTCGTTCGCGAGCAGCCGGTCGCGGAAGGCGGCGGCGTCGCGGGTGACGATGCCGACGGCAAGGTCGTCGTACTGCAGGTGCCGCCGGATGGCCGCGTTGACCTCCTCGACGGTAAGGGCCTCGAGCCGCCGCTGGATCTCGTCGATGAAGTAGCCGCCCCCGTAGACGGCCGAGTCCATGTGGTAGCCGAGCCGGCGGCTGGTCGTCTGCACGTAGAGCCTCGAGTAGTTCAGCAGGAACTCGCGCGTCGTTTCGAACGCCTCCGGCGTCATTCCGTCGTCGACCAGAACGTGCAACTCGCGGATCGCCTGGCGCAGCGCGAAGTGCGCGTTGTGGTGCGGGACGGGCCGGATCCAGATGCTGAAGAACTGCTGCCGGCGCGGGATGTTCGGGACCGGCAGCCGCGAGCCGCCGTCCTGGATGAAGCTCTCGATATACGAATAGTCGCCGTAGTTGAGCCCCCGCTGGCCGCGCATCTTGTTCATCAGCAGCCCGTTGAACGTGCGGTGCTCGCCGAAGTACGAGTTGGCGACCATCAGGGCGTAGAAGTCGTCGTCGCTGCGCGTCGCCTCGATGGGGAAGCCGATGGAGATGGCGGTCGCGATGGCGTCCTTGTCGACCAGCAGCAGCTCGACGCCGTCGAGCGGGCGCGGCGCCGGCAGCGAGGTGCGCTCCGCCCCACCCTCCGGCAGGCGATCGAGCAGCTCGCGCTCGACGCGCTCGGCGAAGCCGTCCGGGTAGCCGCCGGCGATGCCGACGAGCGCCCGGTCCCGCGTGTAGTGGCTCCGATGGAAGGCCCGCACGTCGTCGAGCCCGATGGCCGCCAACCCGTCCTCGGTACCCATCACCGGCGCCTCGTAGGGGTGGCCGGCGTAGAGCAGCGCGTTCAGCGTCTCCTTGCCCAGCTCCTCGTCGTTGCCGCCCCGGAGGCTCGAGACGAGGCTGTTGGTCAGGAAGTCGCGGTTGCGCGCGAAGTCGGCCGGGTCGAAGCGCGGGGCGACGACGAGGTCGCGCACGATCGCGAAGAAGGGATCGAGGTGGTCGCGGTGCACCTCTCCGACGAGCACCGTCATCTCCTTGTCGAATTGTGCCCGGATCGACGCCGACCAGGGGTAGAGGGCCTCGGTGATCGCCTCGAAGGTCATCGAGCTCGTGCCGCCGCGCCCCATCGTGAGCGCCGTCAGCGCGTTCAGGCCGTCGCGGCCGGCCGGATCGTCGACCGACCCGGTGCGGAACCCGATGCGCAGGGTGACGAGTGGCGATCCGGGGGCGGGCAACGCGAGAACGGACGACGAGCCTTCCTGGCCGCCGCCGCTCGGCCCGCGCAGAGCCCGAGCGGCGGTCCACGCGCCGGTGGCGGTCGCCGTGCCGGTGACCGCGGTGCCGGTGGCGGCCGCCGCGCCCGCTACCGTCGATGCACCGGTGGCCGCCGATGGCGTGCCCGCGGCGGTCGACGCGTGGGCGACGCCGAGGAAGCCGATCGAAACCGCCGCCACGAGGACGCAGGCCGCACTCGTGCGGGCCGCTCCCGCGGCTGCGTCGGTTCCGGCCGGGACTGCCCGCGTCATGGCTGCTCCTCCTCCGGGGTGAGAATCACGACCGAGCGGTTGGCCTCGCCGAAATACGCCCTGGCGACGGCCATGACGTCGTCCGGGGTGACCGCGTCGTAGAGCGCGTAGACCCGGTTGACGGTCTCCGGATCCCCGGTGAGCTGCAGGTAGTGGCCCAGGGTGCGGGCGATCCCGCCCGGGTTGTCGAGCCCCATCGCGAAGCCGTAGCGCATGTGCGACTTCGTCGCGGCGAGGACCGCGGCATCGACCGGCTCGGTCTTGAGCCGCTCGATCTCGGCGATGACGGCGTCGCGCACGTAGTCGACCCGACCCGGGTCGGTGATCCGCGCGATGATGGTGAAGAGCGGCGCGTCGCGGCTGTCGACGGCGCCCCCCTGCAGCGCGTCGACCACCTGCTCCTCCAGGTAGAGCTCGCGGAAGAGCGGCGACGTCTCCGAGAAGAGAATCTGGGACAGCACGTCGAGCGCCGGCATGTCGATCCGCCGGTCCGAGAACGCCGGCGCGTGGTAGCCCATCATCAGGAACGGGAGCGTCGGGTTCGGCCAGGTCACGCGGGCCGCACGCGCTTCGGTCTGCGGCGGCTCGGCCGGAATGTCGGGCATGAAGCCGCCGCGCTCCCAGTCGCCGTAGTACCGGCGGGCGAGCCGTTCGAGCTCGGCCGCGTCGAAGTCCCCCACCACCACGACGAAGCAGTTCTCCGGCCGGTAGTACCGGTCGTAGAACGCCAGGCTGTAGTCGTAGTGGTTCGGCATCTCCCGGATGTCCTCGAGCAGCCCGATCGTCGTGTGCTTGTAGGGATGCGTCGTGTAGGCGAGGTCGTACAGGCGCTCGCGCAGCAGCGACACGGGGTTCGAGAAGTTCAGGTTGTACTCGCCCAGGATGGCGCCGGCCTCGGTGCGGAAGTCGTCCTCGCTGTAGCGCAGCCGCTGGAAGCGGTCCGACTCGAGGTCCATGATGGTCTCGAGCGCGTCCGAGCTCGCCACGATGTAGTAGGCGGTCCAGTCGCTGGTCGTGAAGGCGTTCGAGTCGGCCCCGATCCGCTTGACCACGGCGTTGTAGGCCTCGGTCGGGTACTTGTCGGTGCCGCGGAACATCATGTGCTCGAAGAAGTGGGCGTAGCCCGAGAAGCCCGGCTCCACCTCGTTCCGCGATCCGGTCCGGACCACCGTGTAGTAGGCCACGATGCCGGGGCTGTCGTAGTCGACGCCCACGACGCGAAGGCCGTTCTCGAGCTCGAACGTGGTGACGGGGAACGGGAAGACGTCCCGTGTCTCCTGCCCCGCGGCGGGGTGCGGGGCGCCCGCCGCGAGCGCCGCGACGATGGCCGCCGCGAGCCTGGTCCGACTGCCGATCCGCCGGCGCGTATTTTCCATTACCTCTTCTCCCGACTGCGCCCGCCGGGAGCCTGCGCCGCATCGGGGCCGTCGCAGGTCCTCCCGCTGGGGCGAACTCCCGTCGCGACCGCAGGGTCTCAGCCCGCCCCGACGGCGGGCTGCAGTCCGCGCGCGAGAGCTGTCGCAACGCCTGTTCTGCGGCGCAGACTCCCAGCGCGAGACGGGACCGATCCGCCGGGCCGCGCAGGCCTTTCCAGTATAGTGAACTGTCGTGAACGCCACGGGCGGGCGCAGCGGTCCGCCCGTATCGGCCGCGGGACCAGTCCGGCCACACGGATTCCAAGCGGGCGCGAGTTCTCCCGATTGGGGTGCGCCCGTGGAGCACGCTCGATACAGATGATCAACCAGACGGAAGGACGGCGGCCGGCGGTGGCCTGGCTGCTTGCCGCCGCGGTCGTAGCGGCCATGTCCGCGCCCGCCGGGGCCCAGACGAGGGCAGGGGACGGGCGGGGTTTCGTCACCATCAACGGCGGCCTGCAGGCACTGGCCGCCGAGTTCGCCGACGACGTCGTCTTCGGCGAGTCCGGCGGCGTCTACGCGGCGACGCCGGTGGGTCTCCTGTCCGCGGCGGCGGCGCAGGAGGAGGCCCGCCTCACGGGAGGTCACCGGCCGGCGTCGGCGCCTGCCTTCGACGCCAGCGCCGGGTATCGCCTCGGCGACAACTTCGCGCTGGCGGTGGCGGTGTCCTTCATCCAGGGCAACGGCGAGGCAACGGTGTCGGGGCGGGCGCCGCACCCGTTCTTCCACAGCCGGGACCGCGAGTTCGCCGGCGTCGCGGCGGACCTCACCCGCCAGGAGCTCGGCGTTCACCTCCAGGCGCAGTACCTCGCACCCGTCACCGATTCGCTGACGGTCACCCTCTTCGGCGGGCCGACGGTCATCAGCCTGCAGCAGGAGCTCGTGACGGACGTGCAGTTCCGGCAGCGGTATCCCTACGAGGCCGCTACCTACGACCGGGCGATCGCCGGCGGGCAGTCCGGTACGGGCGTCGGGTTCAACGTGGGCGCCGACCTCGCGTACTACTTCTCGGACCTCGCCGGCGTGGGGGTGCTCGCGCGCTACAGCCGGGCGACGGTCGACCTGGCGTCGGGCGGCGGGGGCACGGTGGGCGTGCCGGCGGGCGGGCTGCACGTGGGCGGCGGCCTGCGACTCAGATTCTGAAGCCGCGGGACGAGCGGACGGCAGGAGCGACGACAGATGCTGAGACGAACGCAACAGAGAGCCCGCATCGGCCTGATGACGATTGCGACCCTGGCGGCGAGCGTGCCCGCTGCCGCACAGGTGCCGCCGGGGGGGGCCGCAACCGCCGTGCCGGTAGCGGTAGGGTCCGGGGCGACACCCGGCGAGCTGCAGGCCTGGGACGCGCGGATCGACGGGATGCTGCGCACCGGCGAGCTGGTCGTCGCGTCCCGCAGTGACGACCCGACGCTGCCCGGCCGCACACACGAGTACGCGACGCAGCTCGTCGGCGGCGTGCCGGTGCTCGGAGGGGGGGTTGCGCGGCAGTTCGAGCGCGGCGTGACGGTGTCGGCGTTCGGAACGCTCCATGAGAATCTCGCTCTCGGCACGGTGCCGGCGATCACCGCCGCCGAGTCGGGCATCCGCCTCGAGCAGCAGACCGGCGCCCGCCTGGGGGACGGGCAACAGCCGGAGCTGATGGTGCTCCCCCTCCCGACCGGCTCGTACGTCCTCGCCTACGGCGCGGCGTTCGACGACGGCCACTATCACTTCGCGAGCGCCTCCGACGGCAGGCTGGTGCACTCGATCGACGCGTTCCGCACGCAGTCGGCCATCGGAACCGGGGTGGGGATCCTCGGCGACCGCAAGAAGGTGAGCGCCACCCGCGAGGGCGGTCGCTTCGAGGCGCGCGACCGACTCCGCCCCGGCGAGATCGTGACCCTCGACATCGGCTTCGACGAGGCACGCCTCGACCAGCTCTCGGCGCCCGGACCGTGGAGCGTTCGGCGCTGGACGTCGCAGGACATCGCCGCCGACACCGACAACGACTGGGCCCGCACCGCCGTGGTCGACGGCCACGTCCACATGGGCTGGACGTACGACTACTTCGCCCGGCAGCACGGCAGGTTGGGCGTCGACGGCCGCCGCGGGCGCATCGTGGGTATCGTCAACGCCTTCGATGGCTACAACGCCTTCTGGGCCCCCCCGCCCTTTGGTCCCGAGGGTCGGGGCGTAGTCGCCTTCGGGCAGTACACGGGACCGGAGGCGCCGAGCGGCGAGCCGCTCGTGGCGCTGCACGTCGTCGGCCACGAGATGACCCACGGCGTGGTCTTCTACTCCGTCGCCCAACGCACGGGGTCGCCGTTCGGGTTCCTCGATGCCTTCATCGAGGGCGAGTCGTACAGGTTCGGCCCGCGGCGCTTCACCGACAACGCGGGCGTGACCCACACCTGCCGCACGACGACCTTCCCGGGCCTTGCCCGTACCGACGACGGAGACCTCGTGGAGGGGGAGTTCCCGGCTGCCTGCAGCGACGACGGGCGCTTCCTGCTCGCCTCGCGCCAGGGCGGGGCCGCCAACGAGGCCCTCGCCGACATCTTCGGAATCTCGGCCGGGTTCTTCCACGAGCGGGATGGGGCGACCGGCAGCTACGAGCTGGGTATCGATGGGGCGGGCGGCGCGTTACGATCGCTCTCGAATCCGAGACCTCCCATCCAGCCGCGAGCCTATCGCGACCGGATCGAGTTCGCGTTCTACTGCTCGGAGTACGTCGATGGCGAGTGCTTCGGGAACTTCGCGGGGGCGATTTTCATCCGGGGCCGGTACGTGGCTACCATCCCGGGCCCGGACGGCTGCTGCTACGGGGGCGAGCACCTGAATTCGACCATCCTGAGCCACGCCTTCTATCTGGCCGTCGAGGGCGGCACGAACCTGGCCACGGGGCGCTCGGTCGAAGGCGTCGGAGCCGCCAACCGCGCCCTGATCGAGAAGATCTTCTTCCGCGGGCTGACGGTGCATATGCCGGCCGCCACGACGCTCCCGCGAACGGCTACGGTGATCCGCCAGGCCGCGGCCGACCTGCACCCGCCCGACAGCGCGCCCTACCGGGCCGTCGATCAGGCGCTGCGGGCGGCCGGGCTCTGAGCCTCGCGCGCGGCCCGACGCCGGTACTCCCACCCTGAGCTCTCCCGCCGCAACCCGGACCCGCAGGACGTCGCCGGACGGAGCGGCGCCACCGGGCGGCGCCGGACGCGGCTGCGTGCAGCGCCCGTGCCATGCGGCGCACGCTCCTCGACGATCGCTACCGGGGCGTCGGGCGCCCCATGATCTTCGGCCGCTGGTCGGACAGGCTGTCGACGACCGCCTGGGTGACGACGTTCGAGAAGAGCGGCCGGATGCTCAGGTGGTTGTAGGGGCGGATCTGGATCATCAGGATGCCGATGAGATCCTCGACCGGGTCCGCCCAGTAGAGCGTGCCGTAGGCGCCGCCCCAGGTGTAGCTGCCGATCGAGAGCGCATCGGGCGCCTCGGCCGAGTTGGTCAGCACTCCGAAGCCCAGGCCGAAGCCGTAGCCCCCGCCCCGGATGTAGACCGGCCGGTCGGGGCCGATGTGGTTGCTGATCATGTTGTCGACCGTCATGCGGCCCAGCAGCCGGACGCCGTCGAGCTCCCCGCCGTTGGCGATCATCTGCGCGAAGCGGTAGTAGTCGGCCGCGGTGCCCGCGAGCCCCGCGATGCCGCGGAACATGCGGGTCGGCTTGACGAAGCTCGGCTTGATCATGCGTTCGATCCTGCCGTTCTCGTCCGGGCGGTAGACCGACGCCATCCGCGCTACCTTGTCCTCCGGCACGTAGTAGTAGGTGTCGCTCATGCCGAGCGGCTCGAAGATCCGCTCGCGCAGGAAGTCGTCGATCGACTTCCCGGAGATCTTCTCGACGAGTACCGCGACGTAGTCGGTCGAGTCGCCGTACTGCCACTCGTCGCCGGGATGGAAGGCGCCCGGGATGACGGCGGCGTGGGCCACCCGCTCCGCCAGCGTGGGCCAGCCCTGGCCATGGTTGGTGACGTAGTTGATCTGCTCCTCGCTCAGGCCGCGACCCTGCGGGTTCAACGTCAATCCCGAGGTGTGCGTCAGCACGTGACGGACGGTCACCGGACGCGCCTCGGGGACCACCTGCGGGCGGACGCCGTCGGCGTTGATGCGGACCTTGTGGTCCGCGTACTCCGGGATCCATTTCGCGATCGGATCGTCGAGCAGGAACCTGCCCTCCTCGAACAGCATCATCAGGGCCGCCGACACCACCGGCTTCGTCATCGACATCAGGACGAAGATCGTGTCGCGCGTCATGGGGACGCCGCCCTCCCGGTCGCGCCAGCCCTGCGCCTCGAAGTGGACCACCTCCCCCTTCCGGGCCACCAGGGTCACCGCCCCCGCGATGCGGTCGGTGTCGATGTACTCCTGCACGAACTCGTCGATCCGCGCGAGCCGCTCGGACGACATGCCGACCGACTCCGGCTTCGCGACCACCACGTCCTCGGCCGCCTTCGCCGGCGGAATCACCAGCATGCCGAGCGCGACCAGGCAACCGCACACGACCAGGGCCGGCCAGCTGCGGCGCTCCTTCGTTCCAGGCCTCATCTGCTCTCTCCTCTCCCCTGCCGTCTTGCCCGGCCGCGCGAGGTGCGAGCGCTCGACCGCGGGGCCGCCGCGCGGGTCGGCAGTTCGGCGTTGCGTGTCGGCTACCCGAGCCAGCGGAGCCCGCCAAGCACGAGGCCGAGCAACCCGACGGTGACTGCGGTTTGCATGAGCATCGCCCGGTAGAGCCGGGCCTCGAGCGCCGAGGGGTCGCTCCGCGTCGCGACGGTGGCCGCATCGTGCTCCGCGGCCTGCCGCACGGCATCCGTGATGGCGTCGACCTGGTCGACGGTGAAACCCGCGCCGGCGAGTTGCCGCGCGATCGCGTGGGTGTCGAACGTGCGATGGAATCCCCCTCGCCGTCTCCACGCTGCACGAGTCATGCCGCCGTTCAGTATAGTGCGGAGCAGGGATGGTCGGCCCTGTCACGTCGCCGCCGCGCACGCACGCCTCGCCCCGCCTGTTCCCGACGCTCTGGCGGGGACTGCGCTGCCGCTGCCCGCATTGCGGAGGCGGGTCGCTCTTCGTGCGCTGGATCACCCTGCACCGCCGGTGCGCGGTGTGCGGTCTGGTCTACCTGCGCAACCAGGGCGACATCTGGTTCTTCTGGATCGTGATGGACCGGATTCCGATCCTGGCCGGCATCGCGGGCATCTACTTCGGCTTCCGCATCAGCAACTGGCTGGAGGGCGCGGCCTTCTTCCTCGCCCTCGCCGGTCCCCTCATTGCGACGATGCCGCAGCGGATGGGCGCCGCCATCGCCCTCAACTACCTGTCCCGCGTCTACCTGCGCGACCCGTCGGACGCGCTGCCGGAACCCGTGGAGTCCCCGCGCTGATCCGATCCGGCCCCCCCGCCCGGATTCGCGGCTACCCGTCGCGCGGCGTCGAGCAGCTCCAGCAGGCCATGAACTGAGCCTCGACCATCTCGCCGCACGACCGGCAACGCCACGATTCTTCCACCGGCTCCGGTGGGCGGCGCTTGCCGCTCGCGTACCTCTCCGCGATCGCCGCCGCGCGCTCGTGCTGGGCGTCGTCGTCGGCTAGCACCCAGACCGACGGAAGCGTCTCCATCTCGAACAGGCCCACGGCCCGCAGGGGCACCGTGCCATCGTTGCGGACGAAGGCGGTGAAGCCCTCGGACTCCAGCAACCCGCGCAGCAGATGGGCATCCGCCGGACCGTCCGCGACGTAGAGCTTGGCCTCGGTCTTCTTCACGCGGCCCACGCGTTCACGGCGGGAGGCCCCGGGGGCAGGGACGGGAGGTAGCGCGCCCTGACGGGCGCGTCGCGAGTCCGCGGGCGCAACGCACTGCAACGCACGTTGTGCGGCGCCGAACCCCTGGAGGCGCCCCGGGGGCGCGAAGGGCGCCCCCGGGGTCTGCCTGCGATCGTGCGTCGTGTCGTCCGTGGCCTTCAGTAGTCGTCGGCGGCGAGCGAGACGCGGATGACCTCGTTGTCGTTCCGCGTCACGATGTGGCGGTTGGCATAGGCCGGGTGGGTCCAGTTCACGGCGCGGTCCTCGAAGCGCCGCGGGCCGTAGCCCGCGCGCGACGTCGCCTCGATGAGCTTCGTCCGGTCGATCTCGACGTAGCCCTCCGGCGTGAACTGCGCGATGATGAGGAACCCGGCGTCGTTGTTGACGAAGTAGCGGTCGCCGTGGCGCACCAGGAACGCGGCGCCCCAGCGGCGCTGGACGGTCATCTCGTCGCTCACCCAGAGCCGATCGCCGGTCGTCGCGTCGAGGCCCCGCAGCTCCCCGTAGCTGTCGACACCGTAGATGTAGTCGCCCTCGAGGATCGGCGTCGTGATCAGCGAGTGGAGCGCCGCGGTCTGGTCGGGCATCTCCCCCCTCCCCGCGATCTCCCACAGCGACGTCGCGTCCGGCCGGTCGGTGTCGAGGCGCAGCATCAGCGAGCCGCCGTAGAACTGGCTGAAGAAGAGATAGTTGTCGCTCCGGACCGGGGTCGCGACGGTGATGGCCGACGGCGAGTCCCATTCCTGCTCCCAGTAGATCTCGCCCGTCGCCGGGTCGAGCGAGCTCACGCCGACCGGGTGCCAGACGATGAGCTGTCGCGCGCCGCCCGCCTCGACGATGATCGGCTGCGCGTAGCCCATCTCCGAGACGACGTCTATCGCCCGCCATACCTCCTCGCCGGTCTCGGCGTCGAAGGCGGCGATGAGCGCGTCGGGCTCGCCGCCGATGAGGGCGATGACCCGGTCGCCGTCGACGAGCGGAGAGCTGGACGTCCCCCAGACGGGAACGGTGGTGTCGTACTCGGCCACCGTGTCGTGCTGCCAGACCAGCTCTCCGGTGTCGGCGCGCAGGCAGAGCAGCATGCCCGCTCCACCCTGCACGTAGACGTGGTCGCCGGCGACCGTCGGCGTGGCGCGCGGGCCGGTGGCGTACGAGAGCTGCAGGTTGCGGTACGCCGTCTCCCAGGAGTGCGTCCAGAGCACCTCGCCGGTCTCCTCGTCGAGCGCGAGGATGCGTTCCGTGCCGTCCATGACCCGCGTCTCGGGCAGGAAATCGAAGTCGAGGACAAAGACGCGACCGTCGGCGACGACCGGGCCTGCGAAGCCGCCCTTGACCGGGGTCCGCCATTTCACCTGGAGACCGTCCGCGGGAAACCGCTCGATGATGCCGTCTTCGGTCCAGACGCCTTCGCGGCCGGCCCCGCGCCATTCGGGCCAGTCTTCCGCGAAGGAGACCGGGGGCGCGAGGAGGAGTATCGCGGCGCACGCAGCAGCCGCCCAGTGAATCGGATGTCTTCGGTTCCTCATGGGTCCTCGTGCGACGGTCGAGCCGCCGCTGTTCGCCGTTCGATGTCCGCGCTCGATGGTCGCCGGCTCAGTAGTCACCGGCGGCGAGCGACGCCCGCAGGATCTCGCTGTTGTTCCTCTGAACGATGTGCCGGTTGGCGTAGGCCGGGTGCGTCCAGTTGATCGCCCGGTCCCACCGCCGGCTCGGGCCGGCCCCGATGCCGGCGCTCCCGTCGGCGTCGATCAGCTTCGTCCGGTCGAGCTCGACGTAGCCCTCCGGCGTGAACTGCGCGATCATGAGGTCGCCGTTGTCGTTGTTCACGAAGTAGCGATCGCGGTGCCGCACCAGGAACGCCGTGCCCCAGCGCTCCTGCGTCGTCATGTCGGGGCTCATCCAGACCCGCTCGCCGGTGCGCGCGTCGAGGCCGCGGAGCTCGCCGTAGCTCCCGACGCCATAGACGTGGTCATCGATGATGAGCGGGGTGGTGATGAGCGAATGCAGGCCGTCGGTCTGGTCCGGCATCTCGCTGCGGCTCGATCCCTTCCAGAGCAGGGTCGCGGCGGGACGGTCCGCGTTCAGCCGCATCATCAGCGAGCCGTTGTAGAACTGCGAGACGAGCAGGTAGTCGCCGCTGCGGACCGGGGTCGCGACCGACATGCCCGCTCCGACCTCCCAGTCCTCCGACCAGTGGACTTCGCCCGTCTCCGGGTCGAGGGACACGAGCGCGGCCGCGTGCCAGACGATGAGCTGCCGCGCGCCGCCCGCCTCGTAGATGACCGGCTGCCCGTAGCCCATCTCGCCCACGACCTCGACCGCGCGCCAGATCTCCTCGCCCGTCCGCTTGTCGAAGGCGACGACGAGCGCGTCGGGCTCGCCGCCGACCACCGCGATCAGCTTGTCGCCGTCGACGAGCGGGGCGCTGGCGATCCCCCAGGTCGGGACGCTCGTGTCGTAGTCGGCGATGTAGTCCTTGCTCCAGAGCACGTCCCCGCTCGCGGCGTCGAAGCAGAAGAGCCTTCCGGTGGCCCCGACCGCGTAGACGCGGTCGCCGTCGACGGTCGGCGTGGCACGCGGACCGACGGCGTAGGAGGCCATCAGCATCCGGTAGGTGGTGGTCCACTCGTGGGTCCAGAGCACCGCGCCGGTCTCCTCGTCGAGGGCCACGAGGCGCTCGGTGCCGTCGAGGGTGCGCGATTGCGGGTCCTCCATCCAGTCGAGCACGAAGACGCGCCCACCGGCGACGGCCGGTCCCGCGAAGCCGGACCGGCGCGGCGTCCCCCCCTTCACCTTGAGGCGGCCCTCCGCGGACGCATCGCGGTTGGCCCCC
>JAPOVI010000253.1 GCA_026708265.1 Acidobacteriota bacterium | reverse complement strand
ATCGTCATAAACCCCCGTAGAATCAAGCTGTTACGAGTTCTCTGGCTGACACTAGCTATCGTGCGGTCCCGTCCGGTGCGAGCTGCATGTGGTGGACCTCGCGCGCCGAGAAGTCGGACACGTACTCGGGCAGCCAGGACATGAGGTCCCCGCCGTAGCTGACGTGGAAGAAGCCCATTGCGTGCGCCACCTCGTGGCGCAGCACGGGAATAGGCGGACAGCCTCGCCCGCTCGCGTCGAACTCGTGCCGCGAGAGCGCACTGCTCTGGATCACCACTGCGGCTCCGACCTGCGCCTGCCCGCATAGGTCCGGGTCGAGTTCGTCGAACTCGATGTTGATCGTGCTCTGCCGGGACGCCGCTCGGGCCCCGTCGAGAATCCGTCCCCGGAACGGCTCACCCGTGATGATGGCCATGGTGCGCGGAATGTCCGCCCGAATCCGTTGCACGTTCTCTTCGGTCACGATGCGTTCGCCCGTCTCGTCGTGCGTTCGGATGTGGAAGTCCGGACCTGTTGTCGACAGCACGTGCGACCGTCGCCGCTCGAGCGGTTCGCCGCACCGTTGTGCCGGGCAGTCGTGGGTGTCGAAGACAAGCTGGTTCCAGAACCAGCGGATGAGTTCGGGTCGGTGTTGCGGGTCCCCGTCTCCAGCACGAAGTCCCTTGTGACGACCCCGTCGCTTCCGGCCTCCTCGCACGAGACCTCCCGCGTGGGGGCGTCGTCGTATCCCTCGGCGGCCACGTCGAGGTAGTAGAACCCCGTCAGGTCGGGGATCGCATAGCTTCCATCCGACCCTGTCGTCGTGCGCCGCCCCAACCAGGCCCAGCCGGCCGAAGCCACGACTGCGGCCCCGGCGACGTCCCGTCCCGCCTCGGCGCGCACGTTCCCCGCAATGGTGCAGGTCGCTTTCGGTTCCAGGCGGAAGTCCACGGAGTACCGATGCGGGGTTCTGCCACCCATGGGCACCGTCCTCGTAGCCGTCCGCAAACGCTCTCACAGTCATCGACCTCGTTCCCCCGGGGCCCGCCGAAAGGCTGATGCTCGCGATCGAGTACGTGCCGTCGTCGGTGGTCGTCGTGCGTCCCACTTCCGCGAACCCGGCCCAGTTGTCTTCGGCGATGACGGTGGCGCCCCCGATGCCCGCTCCGCTCTCGGCGTCCTTCGCGTTGCCATAAGAGTCCCGCCGCCGGGGTTGTCGTGGGTTCTGGAACGTCCGTGGGTCGGGTTGGGTTGCGATCGGCGTCGCAGCCGGCGAAACCGGACAGGCAGACCAGTGCGGCGGCCAACCGGCTCATCACGGCCTCCCGTCGCCCTCGGGACGACCAGCCCCGCATCCAAGGAGGGTGCGCGAGAGGTTCGGGTCGAAGCTGTCCGTCGGTACCATCTGGCACTCCAGCACGGGAACGAGCTGGCACAGGAGAGCCTCGACCGTCCTCGTTGACGAATCGAGGGCGTCGTCGGGCGATCGCAACCCTTGCTGCGACGCTCGACGAGGTCCTGGGTGGGGCGGCGACGCCTCGGGTCCGAGGCGGGTCACTGGCCATAGCGACCTCCTGATGGCGAACGCGGCGACGAGAACAGCGGAGGGGTGCCGGGATGCCGTAGTCCCGCAGTACTCCTCTCGAGACCGCCAGGCCGCTCGCCGGCAGGCCGGAGGCGCGGTCGAGTGCGGCGAGCACCGGCGCCCCGCCCGGATGCACACGAACTCGTCGACGTCACTCAGCGCCCAACCGGCCGGGCCCGGCAGCGTGGGATCTGCCCGGCCGGCTCGCTCGCCGGCGAGCTCTTCGGGCAGCGTCCGGCGATTGAGGCCGAGCCGTGCGTTAGGAGGTCACCGGTCGTGATCGCGGTCAAGCCCGGATTGGGTTTCACCCCTTTCCTGTTGCTGGTCATTCGTAGCAGGCGTACTGCCGACGCACGACGCCGCTCGCCAGTTTGCCGCGGATGTTGTAGCTGCGGGCATCGCCCCAGAAGCTCCGCCACAACTCGTTGCTGGCGGTGTTCGTGTCCCAGAAGAAGGTCCCGTGAATCGTGCCGGGATATCGGTCCATCGTCCGGAACAGTGCCCGGACGATGTTCCGTTGCGTCTCGCGCCCGTCGTCGACCCCGTTCCCGTTGCTGTCCGAGAACTCGAAGCGCTCACCCTGGCGCTCGTTGCCGGGACTCGTGGGCGCTTCCACGATGTCCATGAACCCGTACTCGGTGAAGACGAGCGGTCGACCCGTGTTCTCGGCCGCCAGCGGCAGGAGGTAGTCCCGAAACACCCGATTGTACGACCGCTCGAGCATCTCGACGCTCATGACGGTTTCGAGCGGCCCCTCCGCCAACGGGTAATAGCCGCTGTTTCCCACCACGTCGAGATCGAGGTCCTCCCACAGGTACTTGGAGCCCGGGTCGAACCAGTCACCGATGGTTGCCAGATAGTGCATGCCGTACGTCAGCAGCCCGCGGTACTCGGCCCGCACCCGTTCCACCATCGCTCGCAGCTCGTTCCCGAAGTCGTTCACCCAGTACGTCCCGCCCGACCGCGAGCGGAACAAGCTGTCGGTCTCCGTCCCGAGAGAGTACATACCCACTCCCTCTTCTTCCGCCATCCTCGCGTAGTGGACGGCCTGGTCGGTGTACGTCCTCCAGAACTCCCGCACGAATCGCGTGTGCTCCGTGTGGTCGGGAAGCCAGGGCCAGTTCTCGGGACGCACTGTCGGCCCGTAGTCGGGCACGGCGGGACGCCCCAGTTGCCCCCGACTCACGGGGCGCTGCGCCTCTTCCGCCTCGAAGGCCTCGAACGCCAACGTGAGGTACACCTCGAAGCCGTGCTCCCGGAACTCGCGGATGTACTGGCGTAGCACACGGTCTTCGAAGGTCGGGATCCGGACCTCCCTCGAGTACACCCGCTCAACCGTGCTGTCCATGCTGTCTTCGTAGTGCAACGCAACGGAGAGCCCGACCCAGTTGACTCTGAGGTCCTGCAGGAAAGCGACGTAGTCCGGCGGCAAGAGCGGCTTCGACGTGTCCGCCTCCCACGCCTCCACGGTCAGGCGGTTGTCACCCCAGTTCCCCCCCGCGTGCACCGCCCGCATCGGCCGCTCCAGGGGCAGCGCACACAGGTCGACGTCGCGGATGATTTGCGCCGACGCCCCTGCAGGCGTCAGCGCGACGGCCAGCGCGATGACAAGATGCGCTCTCTGCACCTGGAATCCTCCCGACGCCTCGCAACGTGGCGCCCGCCGGTGCTCGCCGTGCCGCTGCCGGTGTCAGGCTGTGCTGTCCACTCCCGGACGTGTGCGAGCCCGTCCCGGGGCTACACCTTGCTCAGGGTCGCCACGAAGCGGGCGTCGCCGCACCCCTCGGATTGCCAGCTCGATTCCATCACCGCAGTTCCGGCTCTGAAGCGGATCTCCATCATTCGGTTCGTCCGCCGACCGCACGCCGCGGTGCTGTCGTCGGCGAGTGCTGCCGTGAACGTGCCGTCGGCGGTGAGGGTGCCGCTCGCCGGCTCCATCACGATGGCGTCGCTGTCGATCGTGCCGTCCACGCTGATCTGGTTCCCCGACTGAGTCACTGTTAACGTCATTGCGTACGTGCCGATTGACTCGCCGTTCAACCACGCGGCAAACCGTCCCCTCGTACTGGCCATCGACCGTCGGGACTTCCGGCTCGCTCGGCGTTACGAGGCTTGGTCCGGTCGGTCCGGTTCGCCGATCGTCACAGGCGCTCGCCACCAGGACCATGGCCAGTGCGAAGGAGCGCCAAGGTGGTTGCATCGTCATCGTCCTCAGAGTGATCCTCCAGCAGCGGCAACGGGGTCGCTCTGGAGCGGAGGCCTCACGTCCCCGAAGGGGTTGAGGTGGTCATCGCAGATGCTGCCGGGGACGTTCGGCGCGACGACCTCAGGCCGACGGCAGGCGTGAAGTGGACGCCCGGCTCCTGGCTCGGATGGAAGCCGCTCCGGGACTGCGCGCGGGCCTCCAACGGACACGTCATTCGGGAGCCGCGCCCAGCCGAACCGCGAAGTCACCCCGGTAGTGCAACCGCGTCACGTCACCGCAATAGACTTCGCCCGACGCAGCGGTGTCCCACTGCTCGAACGTGCCACGGTCGTCGACCGAGAACGCCAGCTCGATCTCGCTGCGACCGCCGTTCGCCCAGGTAATCCGGATCTCCGCGGACCGGGCCCCCGTGCGCATGTACGACCAATCGGTCGCCGCATCATCGAAGAGCCCGTCCGTCCGAACCGCCCGGGCCCGGTCCTCATCCTCGAAGTGGTAGTGGATGACGCTCCCGGGAGGCGCGGTGCAACGCGTGTGCGTCTCGTTGATCGTGGCCGTTACCGTGCGGCCGAGAATGCTCTCGGGAGCGATCATCGTCTCGACGGGGGTCGGACGGGTGGGTCCCCCGTCGTCGCACGCCGCGGCGCCTCCGACGAAGCATGCGCCGGCCAGGAGCAAGCGGGCAGCGCGGTCCAGCATCCTGTGCTACCTCACGCAGCGGGGCGCCCTCGCCGGCGTCGTGTTCAGCAGCGTGACCAACACGCCGAAGTCGTCCCCGGTCTCGATGACACCGTCAGGTCCCTCGAAGACCTCCAACTCCACGAAGTCGACCGCACCGTCACCGTTGACGTCGGCCGGAGCGGCGTTGTCGCCGAAGTACATGTCCGCGCGCAGGAACGGAGCGGGCGACATCGGCCGGAACTGCCCGCTCCCGTTGTTGCGGTAGACCAGCGGCGCCTCGCGGCTCACGCGGTGGCCCTGCCGCACCATGACGAGGTCCGCGCAGCCGTCGCGGTCCACGTCGTGGACGGCGAAGCCGGCGGAGCCGTTGTGCAGGGGGTCCCCGTTCGGCAGGCGCTCCGGGGTCGTCGCGCCCTGGCCCTTGACCCACGTGTCCGTCTCGTCGCCGAACCACACGCCGCCGCCGGGAAGGGGGACGCGGCGATTGACGAGCACCTGGATGTAGCGTCCCGTCCAGGCGAGTGCGTCGGCGTCGACGTCGTCGTTCCGGGTGTTCATCAGGAACAGGTCCGCGAACCCGTCGTCGTTCACGTCGAAGTGCGTCAGCCAGGCGACCGCCGTGAAGCCCTCGAAGAACCGCACGCGCGGCAGGTCGATACGGCTCGGGTAGTACCCGGCCCCGTCGTTCACGAGGACCGTGTTGAACTGGTTGATGACGTGCGGCCCGCGGTCCCGGATGTGCCCCAGCGCAAGGTCCAGGTCGCCGTCGTTGTCGATGTCCACGAAGTGGCCGCCGTCCCAGCCCCAGTACTGGGAACCGTCCGGGGGCTGGTTGTGGAGTACCGGCCTGGTGGCCCGGTTGTCGCGGTCGACGGTGAAGGTCCCGTCTCCGTTGTTCACCAGGAAGTGTTCCTCGACGTTGGCGCCGCCGCCGCTCTGGACCCACAGGTCCACGTCCCCGTCGCTGTCGATATCGCCCGACGTGGCGGACTTGATGTGCAGATCGGCGAGGTTCGGCGAGGGCCCGGGCGGTGGCCGTTCGCGGTGCTCCAGCCGCACTGCGTCGGCCAGTGCCTCCGAGCGGAGGAACTGGCCGCTCGGCGTGCTGAGGAACAGCTGCGGCGGGTTGCCGTACCCGCTGCTCTCCGCCCAGACGTAGACGCCGGCATCGAACACCGCGAAGTCCAGATGGCCGTCGGCGTTGAAGTCGTCCGTGACGGCGGTCGGCGTGCGAGCCCGGATCGAGGGGAGCATCCCCGCCGGCGCCAGCTGGAACTGCCCGCCGCGAGTCCCGAGGAACACCCGTACCGGCAGCTTGTTCAGCCGGTCCTCGACGGTCTCGCTCCCATCGTTGGGTTGACCGCCCGCGATGACGTCGTCCCGCCCGTCCCCGTTGAGATCGGCCACGCCGATGATGACCTGGATCCGGTTGAAGCGGCGTTCTGTCTCGACGCGGCGGAAGGTCTGTGCCTGGACGGAACTGGACAGCCAGCAGGCGACGAGCACCGCAGCGACTGCCCTCTGCTTCACACTGACCCCCTTGGTGATCTCGTTCCCAATGGCGAGGTCAGCCGGCGAGCGGGCCGAGCCCGTCCGACGCGCTGCGTCCATGCCGGCTGACACAACGTCCCGCGCTGCAGCTACCGGTCGCCCGGGAACTCCTGCGTCGCAACAGAACTCCGACCCGCGCGGCACCGCCCGGCCGTGCCGTGGAACGGACGCCGGTCAACGTATCGCATCGAGAGGGAGCTTCGCGCCCTTCAGATGGAGTGGATTGGTGCGGAAACCGCCGGGCGGACAGCGACACGTGGCTCTCCGCCGTCGTCAGGCCCAGCTCGGCCCCCTCCCGGTCGGGCTCAAGGCCGCGCGCCGCGCCGGGTCGATCACCCGTACCGCCGCGCCGACCCGGGCTCGAACGGACCTCCGCCGAACCGACGCAGACGCGGGGGCGCATGCCGCCGGTCCACGGGGGGAATCCCGGCTTGTCGTGGACGCCCAGCAACGCCTCGAGGACAGGGTGGTCAACGTGGGTCGGTCGGCCCACGGGCGCATCCGGCCCACCCGGACAACGCCACGATCCAAGAGACCGCCCATCACGTAACGACACGTGGCGCAATCTGGCGGCCCCAGCAGAATGGCGACTCTCGCCCTGGACCCTCTACGGCAGAAGCCGCGTAGGCGACTCCCGCCTGGGCCACGGCATGGAGCAGGCCGGTCGAACGAATCGTGATCACGCCGAGTGCGACGCTCCCGCTCCGTCGCCCGCGGGATGCGGAACCCCACTCCCGCGCCGAAGATCCGGGCGCCGGCGGGGAGCGCCGCACGGTCGGGCCATCACACGAGCGCCCGGGTATCCACGGTCAGCGTGAGCACATCGAGATCGTAGAACTGCTCGTGCTTCACCTCCTTCGCCACATGGCGGAGGATGCGCGGCCCGACGTCCCGGTCGATCTGGTGATCCGCGTCCAGCTTGCCGAGGCGGTCCTCCAGGTTGACGTCGTCGGGGCCGGCGACGAG
>JAPOVI010000203.1 GCA_026708265.1 Acidobacteriota bacterium | reverse complement strand
TCTCTCCGCCCCAGGAGATCAGGCCCATCGCCCCGTGCGTGCAGGTGTGGCTGTCACCCGCACAGAGCACCATGCCCGGCTGGCTCAGCCCCGTCTCGGGACCGACGACGTGCATGATGCCGAATCGCGGATCGGACTGGCCGAAGGCCTTGGTGAAGCCCAGGTCTCTCATCTCCCCGGCGAGGTCCTCGTAGGGCTGCCAGCCCCATCCCAGGGACGGGTCGGCGTAGCGCTCCGGCGACGTGGAGACGGTATGGTCGGGCACGTTGTAGAAGATCTCGGGAGTCCGGAGCCCGGCGCCCTCCCGAACCAGCCGCAGGACCTGGGCGGGACTGCCGCCGATGCAGCGGTCCACCTGGAGCAGATCCGTCTCGCCGCCCAGGTTCGCCACGACGTGGGCATCCCAGATCTTGTCGAACATGGTGCCGCCGCGCCCCTGGGACCGGAACCGCGCGAACGCGGACCTGGAGGAGGCGGCAACGAGCAGTCCGGCGCCGACCGACGTCGTGATGAAGTCGCGTCTGTTCATGGTGCCCTCCGCTCGCAAGCCGCGGCGCCCTGCCATGGCCGTTCAGCGGCCCCGGCGGCCATGTCGGCCGGCGGGGAGCTTCCGCGGATGTTACCGTCGGCGGCCGCTCCGGGCCAGTGTCGATCGCAGGCCGGCGGAGCGCCCGCGGCGCTGCGGCAGCGTCGCCTCCCCCGCGAGCTTCGCTAGCGAGCCGACCGCAGCCAGCGCCGGACGACGCGGCTCCACCACAGGTAGGCGCCGGTGACGAAGAGCGCGGGCGGCACCAGCCCCATCACGGCCCAGACGGCCTTGGTGGTCGAGTTGCAGAGCGCCTCGCAGCCCGGGATGCCGCGGCCGCCTAGCCGGCCGAAGTGCAGGTAGGCGAGCCAGTACATCACGCGGTCGCCGACGCGCTCCACCGGGTTCGACATGTCGAACGGCTCCAGGTAGTCGACGACGGCGGCGAACGCGGCGGGGAACGACAGGTAGGCCCCGGTGACGGCCCACATGAAGAGGAAAGGCCAGCACCAGAAGCCGAACGCGCTGTGCAGGCTCCAGTGGAAGCGCCGCCAGTCTCCCCGCCGGTCGAAGGTCAGGCTGCGCCGCCAGCGCTGCATGCCCGGCCACCAGATGACGGCGCCGGTCAGCGACAGCAGCAGGAGGAAGACCGCGCCGACGCCGTTCACGCGCCGGCCGGTCTGTCCGGCCAGCAGATTGTCGTGCAGGTCGAGAATCCACGCGCTCACGCGGTAGCCGAGCGGCAGGGGATCCCCCAGGTCCTCGCCCGTGATGGGGTCGAACAGGCGCCGGATCCGCTCGCCGCCGCGCGTCAGGGTGAGCCGGACCGCATGTCGCGGGGTCTCGCCCGGCCGGACTTCCTGGACTTCGTAGCCGGGATAGGCCTCGCGGGCGGCCCGCTCGAGGGCGTCCTCGCCCAGGGACGCGCCGGGGCTGTCCACGATGACGGGTTGCGGGGAGAAGGCGATGTAGAGCTCGTTCCGGTAGACCAGCACGCTGCCGGTCACGCAGATCACGAACACGTAGGCACCCAGGCCGATGCCGGTCCACAGGTGCACCTGGAAGATGGCCTTGCGCAACCCGACGCTCTGCGGCGCCTGCACCCAGCGCGACCAGGAATTCGCCATGGAACCTCAGTGGCCCACAGAATACCCCGGCGGCGGTCCGCGTCCCCGGAGGTGCCGACGTGGGGTTTGCGTCGATCGGCTGGCGGCGGCTGGATGCGCCGCGGCCGCCGGGCGGCTGCTGCCGCCGGGCGGCCGCGACGGGTCGTGACAGGGAGACGGCGCGACTACGCGAGCGCGCGCTCGAAGAGCGCCAGGAGGCGGCTCCACGCGCGTTCCGCCTGCGCCTCGTGGTACACCTGCGTGTCGGGCGGGCACCAGCCGTGGAGCGCACCCTCGTAGACCTCGATCTCGGCCGGCAGTCCCGCGTCGTCGAAGGCCTTGCGGAGGGCGTTCTTCGCTTCCGGATCGGCCTGATCGTCGTTGTCGGCAATCGCGAAGAGGTAGTGCGCCGTCATCTGCGGCACCAGCAGGTGCGGGCTGTCGGGGCGGTCGGTCACCAGGCCGCCCCCGTGGAACGAGGCGCCGGCGCCGATGCGATCGGGCAGGGCGGCCGCGGTGCGCATCGTGATCGGACCGCCCATGCAGTAGCCCATCGTCCCCATCTTGCGGTTGGAGTCGACCGACGACTGGTCGTCGAGGAAGCCCACGAACGCCCGCGCGTCCCGCACGTGGGTGTCCGCGTTGAGCGTCCCCATCAGCGGCCGCAGCGTGGCGGCCTCGGCAGCGAAGTTCCTGGTCTCGACGATGGGCGCCCGCTGCGACCGGTAGTACTGGTTGACCACCAGGACGGAGTAGCCGGACTCGGCCAGCCGCCGGGCCATCTGCCGCTTCGCGGGGCGCAGGCCGAAGGCGTCGGGCCAGATCAGCACGCCCGGGTGGGCGCCGGACGCGGGGTGCACGAAGTGGCAGTCCGCCACCCCGTCCGGCGTCGTGACGTCGATCTCGGACGCGGTGACGTCCTGGGCGTTGGCCGCCCGCGGCCAGAACATGGCCAGTCCCGCGCCGGCCGAGACAGCCCCGAACTCCCGCCGCGTCAGCTTCTTCGCGCGCAGGTGCTCGACGGTGTCGGCCGCGGTTCTCTCATCACACATCTTGCCCTCCTCCCAGGAGTCTGCGCCCCGGAAGCGTGCGACCGAGCGGTCTCGGGAGCGCGGACTCCGCTTGTGTTCTTCCCTCGCCCGAATTGTATGTGAAACGGCCCGGACTCCCGGCGCTCAACTGGACCGCAGCCGGACGCGACTCCGGTTCGCGTCGATGCGCAGCCGGGGCCCTCCTCCGTTGATCGTCGCCTCGTACCCCTGCTCGTCGCTCCGCTGCCGCACGGTGGCGGGCACGTCGCTGGTGATGTCGCCCCTCCGCGTCCGGCCGTCGACGGTGAGCGCCTGACCGTCCACCAGCTCCAGGTGGATGTCGCCGCGGTTGATCTCCAGGCGCGAGTCGTCGTCGATTCCGACGCCGCGCAGGGTCACGTCCGTCCGGTTGGCGTCGAGGTGGATCGACCCCTGCAGCGCGGTCAGGTCGCCGCGGCTGCGGTTCAGGTCGATGCGCATGGTGCCGCCCAGCCCTTGCGCCTCGAGTTGCCCCCGATTCAGATCGATGCGGATCGTGCCGGCCAGATCGGCCGCCTCGAGGCGGCTCCGGTTGACCTCCAGCCGGATGCGCCCACTGAACCCCGCAAGCGCGGTGTCGGCGCGGTTGATGTCGAGGTCGAGCTCCAGCTCCCGCGGCGCGCGGATCTCGTAGTGGACCCGCGCCAGGGCCCGCTGTTGCCCGAGGACGCTCAGCCACCCGCAGCGCGGCGCCTCGCTGCGATCCGTGCGGATGTCCACGACTCCCTCGCGCCGGCGCACATCTATCGCGACCGCTTCGATCGCCTCCCGCGCGCAGCCGTCATTGACTTGCGACGGGCCGGTGATGCGCGCCCGGACCTCCACCGCCGACCGGTCCCACGAGGTCAGCGCCACGCTCCCCCGGGAGGTGTCGAGCGACAGGCGCCCTCCCGGCTCGAGGGCGACGGTCTCCTCGAACGTGCGCTCCTGCGCCACCACCGCGGTGCCTCCGAGGGCGAGAACCAGGGCCGCCAGTCCGGCCATTCGATTCATCGGGCTTCTCCTTCCGTCTGCAGCGCTCCCACTCGACCACGCCGGCCGGCACGGCGGCCGGCCCGCAACGTGACCGATGACGGATCCGGATCGCAAACCGTTCCCCGGGCGGGCGACGGCGCGTCCCACGCCGACCGCGCGCGGAGGCGCGACGGCGCCGGCGGCTGGAGACGCCTTCCTGCACGCCGACCGCACCCGGGGGCGTGACGACGCCGGGGGCTCCGGAGGACGTCCGTCGACGCCTACCCGCCCGCTCACGGTCGGGGAGGGCTTCCGAGTGACGGGGCCACCAGGCGGTCCGCCACCTCCAGCAGCCGGTCCTTCCACGCGACCCGGGCGAGCCAGCCCGCGGGGATGCCGCTCAGGCCGTACAGGGCGCCGGCGAGCTGCCCCGTCACCGCGGCTACGGTGTCGGCATCGTCGGCCAGGTTGGCGGCGAGCAGCACGGTGCCGCGGAAGTCCCCCGTGCGGGCCACCGCCCAGAGAGCCGCCTCCATCGTGTCGGCGACGTAGCCGCTGGAGCTTATGGTGTCCCGGGCGCGCCCGCGCCAGCTTCCAGCCAGGATGCGGGCGATGGCAGGCGCCCCCTCGAACGCCCTGCGGCCGAGGACGTCCGCCCGCGGCGCCCCGGCAACGGCGTCGGCCGCGAGCTCCGCGAACGCGCGGCACGCGTCCACCGCCTCGGCGGCACCGTGGGTCGTTCGCGACTGGTCCGCCGCCACCGCCACCAGCCGCTCGCGGTCGTTCCAGTACCGGAGCACCACGGGAGCGAGGCGCATCAGCGAGCCGTTGCCCGCGCTGTTCGGATCGGTCGAGCCGGCCATCGGATCGCCGGTTCGCACGTAGCGCTCGAGGGCCGTGCGCGTCGTGATTCCGATGTCGAAGCAGTGGCCGGAGCACGAGTAGCTGCCGTTCCGCCACCAGTCGACGAAGCGGTCCATCAGGTCTCGGCCGTCGAGGGCGTCCGACTCCGCCAGGCTCTCGGCCAGGGCCAGGGCGAGGGTCGTGTCGTCGGTCCAGGCGCCGGCCGGCAGATCGAACGGACCGCCCCCGACCATGTCCTCCAGCCGCGGCTGGGCATCGCGGAGGGAGAACTCCAGCGTCGTGCCGACCGCATCGCCCACCGCGAGCCCCAGCAGGGCGCCCCGCGCGCGATCCCGAACGCTCTCCGCGCTGCGGGACCGCGCCGCCGGCGCCAGGGAAGGCGCTCTCGCGGCGCATGCGGCGACGTGCGCCTCCTGGCTCCTGGTCTCGATGGCATGGGGCGACCGTGCCTCGCGCACCCGGCGCACGGCGTCGTCCGCGCTCGCTCCGAACTCCACGAGCAGCCGGGCGGCGACGGTGCCTGCTCTCCCCAGGCCGCCCTTGCAGTGCACGAGGATGTCGAAGCCCGCCCGCAGCCGATCCCGAAGCGCTTCGCCGACGGCGGCCCACCGGTCCTCGAAGTCGGGGCCCGGCGGCCGCCCGTCCGGAATCGGCGCGTGCCACCACTCCATGTGCCGCTCGCGGACCGCCGCGGCCAGACCCCGCACGCCCAGGCAGTCCATCTCCTCGTCCGTGATCAGGCTGACCACCGCCGTCGCGCCCCAGCGCTCGATCGCATCGAGGTCCGCCCCGAGGTCCCGCGCCCAGGCCCCGGAGATCCCGGCCGGATCCGTCTTGCCGGGACACAGCGTGATGCCGATGCGGCCGTGATCGGCACCGGGCGTCACCGCCGCGACGCGGATCGGATCGGTTTCGCTGGTCTTGACCATCGACAACGACTGGGTCATGCCTGCGGTCGGTCCCCGCGAACGCCCCCCGCGGGCTTCCCTCAAGATGCCTGCGGCCGAAAGTCGACGCGGTACAGCTGGATGCCCAGGTCCCGGCCGTCGGGCGGCTCGAAGCCGAGCGCGCGGGGGTTGAACGCCGACGAGCGGATCGTCAGCTCCGCCGGCCGCGACCCCGGCGGGACGGAGACGACGAGCTCCTCGATCTCGCTGGTGAGAGTGCGAGTCTCCATCACCGGCCGCCCGTCGACGAGCAGGGAGACTTCCGCGGGCGGCGCGCCCTCCGGACGCGTGCTGGCGACGGTCAGGGTCACCTCCGCGCCGGCCGGAACCATGAGCGAGGCTTCGTCGGAGGTCCACCGGAAGGTGCCGTCCCCGCGCGTATCGGGTTCCGCTTCGTGGAAGCCGCGCATCGTGAACACGAAGGTGTCGTCCGGCGGGTTGCCGATGTCGACGGCCGGCGTCTCGCGGCGGGCGATGCGCCACACCAGCAGGCCGATCCGGGGCCGATAGACCCCTTCCGGCGCCCGGTCCCGCGTGATCTCGAGCATCGGGAGCTCGATGTTCGCCGGTCGCATCTCGGACAGGACCAGCGCGGGAGCGGGGAACCGCAGGGGATCCCCCGCGGCGAAGGCCAGGAACACGGGCCGGCCGCTCGCGAGCCAACCCAGGATGGCCTGCTCCAGCAGCGGAGCATTCGGGTTCGGGCGCTGCACGAGGACGGTGTCGATGTCGTGGAGGTAGGCCAGCGACGTGGACAGGTGGGTCCCGGCCAGCGTCGGAGTGGTGACGACCACCGCGTCGTCCGGGAAGCGGTTCGCGATCTCGTCCACCTGCGCGACTGCGCCTCTCCAGATGGGCTCGCCCGCGAGCGCCAGCGTCGGCCGCGCCACGAGCGCGACGAGCAGCAGGCCCGCCACGGCCCCGGCCCAGCCTCGGAACATCGGCGCCACCCGATCCAGGGACGCCGCCAACCCCATCGCGATCGCCACCATGAGCAGCGGAAGGACCACCGGAACGAAGCGGCGCATCGCCCAGATGTGCACCGAGGGCTCCAGCGGATTCCACAGGTACTGCAGGCCCACCACGAGCAGCAGGCTGACCAGGAGCGTGGCGCCCGGGTCGCGGGACGCCCGCCCGACCATCAGCCACAGCACCGCGCCCCCCCCGGCCACGAGCAGCGGCCAGGACAGGTACCAGCTCAACCACGCGGCCGTGCCGTCGAGGCGCCCGTTCGTCGTCGCCACGTAGTTCACCGCGTAGGCGACGACGAGGGGCGGCCGGGCCCGCCCCCCGGCCCCCTCCCCGGCCCTGGCCGGCCGGCGCAGCAGCACCATCCCCCCGCCCAAGATGGCCAGCCCCGCCGGCACCGCCACGACGATCTGAATCGCTCCCGACGCCTGGAGCAGCCGGCTCAGGTACGACGTCCTGATGAGGTACTCGACGTACGGCCGGTAGTGGGAGGCAAACGCGAGATAGTGGGTGAAGTTGTGCAGCAGCAGCAGGCCGAACGATACGCGCAGGTAGGGGAAGC
>JAPOVI010000346.1 GCA_026708265.1 Acidobacteriota bacterium | reverse complement strand
CCACCCGCGGGCGCGGCCGCCGGCCCGGAGCCCGGCGGCGCCCGACCGCCGCGGCCTGGGCGCGGCTACAGGTAGCGAATGAAGAACGTGGCCAGCCCGAGGAAGGCGAAGAAGCCGAACACGTCGGTGAGCGTCGTGATGAAGACGGCCGAGGCGAGGGCCGGGTCGACCTTGAGAGCGCGGAGCGCGATCGGGATCAGCGTGGCCGCGAACGCGGCGACGATGAGGTTGATCACCATGGCCAAAGCCAGGATGGCCCCGAAGTACGGGTTGCCCACCACCCACCAGGCGATGCCCGCCCCGGCGATCCCGAACACGACGCCGTTGGCGAGGCCGACGAGCGTCTCCTTGCGGAGGGCGCGCCAGGTGTTGCCCCAGGTGAGCTCGCCGAGCGCAATCCCGCGGACGATGACGGTCAGGGTCTGGGTGGCCGCGTTGCCTCCCATGCTGGCCACGATGGTCATGAAGGCGGCCAGCGCCACCACCCGGTCGATGGTCGCCTCGAACCGCTGGACGACGAGCGCGGCGAGCGCCGCCGTCGCGAGGTTCACGGCGAGCCAGGGCAGCCGCTTGCGCCACGCCTCGAACGGCGAGGTCGCCACGCTCTCGTCGGCCGCCACGCCGGCCAGCCGCAGGATGTCCTCCGTCGCCTCGTCCTTGATGACGTCGATGACGTCGTCGACGGTGATGATGCCGGCCAGCTTGTTCTCCCCGTCCACCACGGGGATGGCCAGCAGGTTGTAGTCCGCGACCTCGCGCGCCACGTCCTCCTGATCCGTGTCCACGCGGGCGCGGATCAGCTCCGTCGTCATGATCCGCTTGAGCGGCGTCTCGGGCGAGACGAGCAGCAGCCGGCGCAGCGAGACGACGCCGACGAGATGCCGGCGCTCGTCGACGACGTAGAGGTAGAAGACCATCTCGACGTCGCGCGACCCCTGGAGGGCCTGAATGGCCTCCCCCGCCGTCAGGTCCTCCGACAGGGCGAAGACCTCGGGGTTCATGATGCGGCCGGCGGTCCGGTCGTCGTACCCGAGCAGGTGCTGGACCTCGCCCGACTCCCGCATCAGCTCCAGGACGCTCGCCGCCAGATCCTCGGGGAGCTGGTCGATCAGCGCCGCCGCGTCGTCCGACGGCAGCTCCGGGAACAGCCGCGCCAGCACCTCGGCGGGGCGATCGACGAGCAGCGCCGCCCCGACCTCGCGGTCGAGCTCGCTCAGGGCCTCCATCGCGAGGCGGCTGTTGTGGCCGAGCAGGGTGTCGAACGCCGAGCGGCGTTCCAGGGGCCGCAGGTCGCCGAGAACTTCAGCGAGGTCGGCGGGATGCTGCTTCTGCAGCAGGTTCAGCAGGTTGGCGGTCGCACCAATCCGCTGCAGTCGCTTGACCGAATCGAGCACGACGTCGAGTCGACGGAGGGGCGGCATCGTGGTGACCGGGGAGCGGCGTAAGCCCCGCCAACGCCCGGACCGGTGTGGGTCGTTGTCCCACGTCTTCGGTCATCTAGTCGCCCGATTGTACCACGGCCGCGCCGGCAGCGCTTCAGCCCTGGAGGCCGAGATCGCGGAGCGCACGCGGGCTCTCCCGCCATCCTTCACGAACCCGGACGTGCAGATCGAGGAATACCCGCGCGCCGAAGAAGCGCTCGAGGTCGGCGCGGGCCTCGCTGCCGATTCGCTTCAGCATCGCGCCCGAGCGTCCGACCACGATCCGCTTGTGGGACGGGCGCTCCACCACGATCGAGCAGTACAGCCGGAGGAGTCCGCCGCCCCGGCGCCCGGCGAGGGCGCGGGTCGACCCGTCGCCGGCAGGCTCGGCCTCCGATTCCACCGCCTCCACCGCCTCCACCGCCGCCTCTTCGTCGAAGCGGTCGACGACCACCGCCGTCGAGAACGGCAACTCCGCCCGCGTGTGGTGCAGCACCTTCTCCCGCACCGTCTCGGCCACCAGGACCCGCTCCGGCTGATCGGTGAGGTAGTCGTCCGGATAGAGGGGTTCCCCTTCGGGCAACTCGTCCAGGATCACCCCTTCGAGGCGGGAGACGCCGTCCCCGGTGAGGGCCGAGAGCGGCACGATGGCCGCGAACTCCCTCTGCTCCCGGTAGTGGTCGATGAGCGGCAGAAGCCGCGGCTTGGCCATCCGATCGATCTTGTTGAGGGCGAGAACCACGGGCGTCCGCACCCCGTCGAGCAGGCCCAGCACGAACCGGTCGCCGGCGCCCGGCGGCGTCGACGCGTCGAGCACCAGGACGATCACGTCGACCTCCCCGATCGTCGAGACCGCGAGATCGACCATCCGGACGTTCATGCGGTGCAGCGGGCGGTGAATGCCCGGCGTGTCGACGAACACGATCTGCCCCGCCCGGGACCCGCCCGATTCGTCGCCGGACACGTTCCGGACCCCCAGGATGCGGGTCCGGGTCGTCTGCGGGGTCTCGGAGACGATCGCGACCTTGGTCCCGACGAGCCGGTTGAGCAGGGTCGACTTGCCCGCGTTCGGCCGGCCGATGAGCGACGCGACGCCGGATCTCATGCGCCGTCCGCCGTTCCGGCGGTGCGGCGGACGCGGACCCTGCGCACGCGCCGGCGCTCCGCCTCGACCACCTCGATCCGCAGGCCGTCCGCGTCGAACGACTCTCCCGCGTACGGGACCCGTCCGAGGCGCGACAGCACGTAGCCCGCCACCGTCTCGAAGCCCTGCGCCTCGATCGCCACGTCGAGAGGCCGGCTCATGTCGTCGACGCTGACGCCGCCGGCGAACAGGAACGCCCCCTCGCCCTCGTCGACGATCGGCTCGTCCTCCTCCCGGTCGTACTCGTCGCGGATCTCGCCGACGATCTCTTCCAGCAGGTCCTCGATCGTTACCAGCCCCGCCGTGCCGCCGTACTCGTCGTGCACGATCGCGCTCTGCACGCGCTCGCGCTGCAGCTCCTTCAACAGCTCCGCCACCCGCTTCGTCTCCGGGACGGTATGGGCGGGCCGAAGCAGCCGATCGACGATGCGCTCGCTCCCCTCGGCGTCCGTCAACCCCACGAGATCCCGCACGACGACGAACCCGAGGATGGTATCGAGGCTGTCCTGGTACACCGGCAATCGGGAGTAGCGCTCCTCGGCGAATCGAGCGCGCAACTCGTCGATCGTCGCCGTGGACTTGACCGCAACGATGTCCGGACGCGGGGTCATGACCTCCCGAACGAGCGTGTCGCCGAACTCGACCACCGACTGCAGCAGCTCGCGCTCGTCCTGCTCCTCTTCCGCCGCGCGCTGCCCGCCCGCGGCGGGTTCGTCCGGTCTCGCGGCGCCCGCGGAGCCGTTGCCGTTGCCGCCGGCCTCGGCGCGGTACCCGATGCCCCGGAGAAGGCCGACGAGCGCCTCGCTGAGGGGGCGGACGGGCCGCACGGCGCGCTCGAACGACGGCAGCAGCAGCACGAGCACACCCTCCGGATCGCGGCGGACGATGAGCAGCGGGACGAGCTGGCCGCAGGCCACCGCCGCGACGGCCAGGGCGCCGGCGACGACACCCGCCGAGACGAGCCCGTCCCCGCCGGCAACGAGCAGCGACACGCCCGCGGCCAGCGACACCGTCAGCACCTGGAGAAGACGCACCGGGACGAACAGGCGGGCGGGATCGTCGAGGTAGCCGAGCCCTTCGAGCGCGCGTCCGCGCTCCGCGCTCAGTCTGAGCGGCAGTCGCATGAGCGCCGTGAACGCAGCGTCGACGGTCCCCAGGTAGACGAGAGCGCAGGCGAGCAGGAACAGGGCAAAACTCTCGATCACGAGCGTATAGGGGATCACGCGATCCCCCCCTTCTTCTGCAGCCGGCGCTCGAAGCGCGCCATCCGGCCACCGTCGCGCGTGTGGTCGTAGCCCAGCAGATGGAGCAGTCCGTGGAGCGCCAGGCGGCGCAACTCGACCTCGAGCGGCTGCCCGGCGGCGCGGGCCTGCCGGCGGGCGACGCCGGTCGCGATCACGATGTCGCCGAGGATGCGGGGCGCACCGTGGGGGCGGGGGGACTCGCCTGCGCCGCCGGCCGGAAAGGCCAGGACGTCGGTGGCCCGGTCGACGCCCCGGAAGCGTCGGTTCAGCGCCCGCATCTTGCGGTCGCCGACCAGCGCGACCGCCACCGCGCCGCGGGCCGCGCGCGGAGCGTGGCGCTCCAGCCAGGGGCCGAGGGTGGCGGCGGGCAGATCGCGCTCGGCGGGCAAAGGCCGCCCCCGTCCATCCGTGGCCACGACGCGCAGCACGCGGTCGCCGGTCACGGCGGAGGCCGTCTCCCCGTCCGCGAACTGTCGGGATCGGAGGCCGGGTCGTCAGTTGTCATCGGAAGCACGGTCCGTGTCCGCCTCGTACGCCTTGACGATGCGCTGCACGAGCGGATGCCGGACGACGTCGCGATCATCGAATCGGACGAGCGCCACCCCGTTGACGGATCGCAGAACGGAGATCGCATCCACGAGCCCCGAGGTGCGGCCCGGCGGCAGGTCGATCTGCGTGATGTCGCCGGTGACCACCGCCTTCGATCCGAAGCCGAGGCGCGTCAGGAACATCTTCATCTGCTCCCGGGTCGTGTTCTGCGCCTCGTCCAGGATGACGAAGGCGTCGTTCAGGGTCCGCCCGCGCATGAAGGCGATCGGGGCTATCTCGATTACGCCGCGGTCGATCACTCGGCCCACCTTGTCGCCGTCCAGCATGTCGTACAGGGCATCGTAGAGCGGTCGCAGATAGGGATTGACCTTCTCCTGCAGGTCGCCGGGCAGGTAGCCGAGCTTCTCCCCGGCCTCGACCGCGGGCCGCGCCAGGATGATCCGGCTCACCCGCTTCGCGGTCAGGAACGCCACCGCCTGCGCCATCGCGAGGTAGGTCTTCCCCGTGCCCGCCGGTCCGACTCCGAAGACCACGTCGTAGCGCTCGATGGCGTCCCGGTAGCGCCGCTGGTTGACCGTCTTCGGCGTCACGTGGCGCTTGCCGGAGGCGCGGACCGGCCCCTGCACGAAGTAGTCGCGCAGATCGACGGCCGCATCGTCCTCGACGAGCTGAGAGACCCGGCGCAGGTCGTCCCGGGAAAAGTGGTAGCCCTCACGAAGCAGCCCAGAGAGCTGGTCGATCACGCGCTCGGTCCGGGCCACGCTGGGAGCGTCGCCGCTGACGAGCAGGTCATGCCCGTCCGTCCGGATCCGGACGTCGAACAGGTGTTCGATCTGCTTGAGGTTCTCGTCGCGGGAACCAAAGAGAGCCTCGACCCCCTCGTCGGGGATCGGGATCTTCACGAGGGAGGGCGTGGCTATCGGGATCTCCCCTACCGCTGCCGGATTGTTTACCAAGCTTTCGGCGGCCGGTCAAGACGACGCGTCGAGATGCAGCTCCCGCAACTGGCGCCGGTCGACGGTCGAGGGCGAACCGGCCATCAGGTCGACGGCGGCGGCCGTCTTGGGGAACGCCATCACATCCCGGATGGACGGTTCCCCGGCCACGAGGGCCACGATGCGGTCCAGGCCGAGCGCGATTCCGCCATGGGGCGGCGTGCCGTAGCGCAGCGCGTCGAGAAAGAACCCGAAGCGGGCCTTCGCCTCCGCGTCGTCGATCTTGAGCAGCCGGAAGATGCGCGCCTGGAGCTCGGCGTCGTGGATCCGGATGCTGCCGCCGCCGATCTCGCTGCCGTTCAGGACCAGGTCGTAGGCACGCGCCCGCACCGCCGCGGTGTCTTCGTCCAGGCGAGCGAGATCGTCGAGCCGGGGCGACGTGAACGGGTGGTGCATCGAGACCAGCCGCTGCTCCGTCTCGCTCCACTCCATGAGCGGGAAATCGACCACCCAGGCGAGAGCCGTCGCGGTCTCGTCGACGAGCCCCGCACGCGACGCGAGGCGCTGGCGGAGCTGTCCGAGCAGCACCGAAGCCTCGTAACCGCTGCCGCCGGCGAGCAGTGTCAGATCGTCCGGCGCCGCCGCGACCCGCTCCACGACCTCCGTCAGCGCCGCCTCGCCCGCCGCCTTCAGGATGGAGCTCTGAATCGCCCCCTCGGGCGAGCGCCGGACCCAGACGAGCCCCTTCGCCCCGAGGCCGATCGCCTCGTCGACGAGATTGTCGATCTGGGCCCGGGCCTGGCGGCCGGCGCCCGGGACGACCAGCGCCCGCACCGATCCTCCGCCGGCCACCAGCTCGCGGAACACCTTGAAGCGGCCGTCGCGGAACACCTCCGACACGTCGTGAACCGGCATGTCGAATCGGAGATCCGGCTTGTCGCTGCCGTAGCGCGTCATCGCGTCGTCGTAGGTGAGCCGCGGAAACGGCGCCGGCACCTCCCGGCCCACTACGCGGAAGACGGCTTGCATGAGCCGTTCCACCGCGGCGAAGACGACCTCCTGGTCGACGAACGACATCTCGATGTCGATCTGCGTGAACTCCGGTTGCCGGTCGGCGCGCAGATCTTCGTCGCGGAAGCACTTGACGATCTGGAAGTAGCGGTCCGCGCCGGCGATCATCAGGATCTGCTTGAAGATCTGCGGCGATTGCGGCAGGGCGTAGAACGAGCCGGGGTGCAGTCGGCTGGGCACGAGGTAGTCGCGCGCGCCCTCCGGCGTCGACTTGGTCAGGAGCGGCGTTTCGATCTCCCAGAATCCGTCCGCGTCGAGGCTGTTGCGGACCGCCATCGTGATCCGGTGCCGCAAGCCGAGGTTCTCGCGCATCCGCGACCGGCGCAGGTCGAGGTAGCGGTAGCGCAGCCGGACCTCCTCGGAAACGGGGGTTTCCTCGTCGATCTGGAACGGGGGGGTGCGGGCCTCGCTGAGCACCTCTACCCGGTGCGCCTCCACCTCGACCTCGCCGGTGGCGAGCTTCGGATTCAGCGTCTCCGCCGAGCGGCGCTCCACGGGACCGGCAACCGCCAGCACGAACTCCGCCCGCACCCGCTTGGCGGCCGCGAGCACCTCGCTCCCGGCCCGCGCGACGACCTGCGTGATCCCGTAGCGGTCGCGGAGGTCGAGGAAGGTGACCCCGCCCAGATCGCGCACCTTGTGGACCCAGCCCATGAGGACGCCGTCCCCGCCG
>JAPOVI010000048.1:1131-7044 GCA_026708265.1 Acidobacteriota bacterium | reverse complement strand
TCGGACCAGGCGCAGCGAGTCGACGTCGACCGTCTGGACGTCGGCCGGCCCGGCCGCCGGTAGGCCGGCGCCGCGCGCTACCAACTGCGCGGCGATCCGCTGTGCCTCCTCGTCTACGGCGGGCGGACAATCGGCCACCAGCGGCGCCTGGCCGGCCAGAGCGTCGGCGACGCGGGCGCACAGCAGCGGCCATTGTGGCTGGGGAATGTCGAAATGGCGCCCGAGGTTGAGCAGGGTGCGCTGGCGCACGGTGTTGCCGAGGCGTTGGGCGTGGACGAGCCGATGGGAGAAATAGGGCTTGCCGTCGCCGGTGCGTCGGGTTTGGGTGCGCCGAATGAACATGAGGCGACGATAGCGGGGCGCACCCGTCTAGCGCAAGACATTCTATAAATTATGGCACTACATTCTATTCTGTGGTATCGCGATCCTTTGGAATCAACAAGTTACAGTGACGCACTTCTCGAAATGGTGCCCAAATCGACAAAATCGTGGGCAAACTTGGTAAACATGGGCTAGCACCTGCCCCGGCCCCACCGAGGGGAGTTGATCGATGTCGCCCACGATCAGCAGGGCGGCCCTGTCGGGGACTGCGGCGAGCAGCGCGCGCATCAGCATGACGTCGACCATGGAGGCTTCGTCGACGACCAGCAGACCGCAGTCGAGCGGATTGTCGGCATCACGCCTGAAGCCGCCGGTGGCGGGGTCGACCTCGAGCAGCCGGTGGATCGTCCGGGCCTGCTGCCCGGTGGCCTCGCTCATTCTTCGGGCGGCGCGGCCGGTCGGCGCGCACAGCACGAGCTCGACGCGCTTGGCGGCCAGGATGCGCAGGATGGCGTCGACCAGCGTCGTCTTGCCCACGCCCGGTCCTCCCGTGATGACCACGACCTTCGACGTCAGCGCCAACCGCACCGCCGCGGCCTGGCCCGGCGCCAGCGACAGGCCGCTCTGCTTCTCGACCCAGGGCAGCGCCCGCTCGACGTCGATGTCCGGCCAGGGGAGCTTGCCCGCCACGAGGTCGACGAGCCGCTCGGCGATCGCCCGCTCGGCCTGGTACAAGCCCCCGAGGAACACGCACGGCGTGTCCGCGACCGTGTCTGCGACGACGGCGCCTTCGGCCAGCTCCAGCTCGAGAGCGGTTCGGACCGCATCGTCGGGCACGTCGAGCAGGCGGGCCGCCAGCGGGCCGAGCTCGTTGGCCGGCAGTCCGCAGTGGCCGTCGTCCATCGCCTCGGTCAGTGCGTAGCCGATGCCGGCGCGCACCCGGGTCATCGCCGTCCTGGTGATGCCCAGCTTCATCGCGATCGCGTCGGCGATCTTGAACCCGATACCGCGAATGTCGCGGGTGAGGCGGTAAGGGTTCCTCGTCACGGTCATCGCCAACTGCACATCGCCCCAACGAGCCGTCGGGGTGGACTGAGATCACCCACCCGTTCCATCCACTCCGAGGTCGACGGTTTCCGGTCCTGAAGACGCGCCGCGTCTCCGGCATCGACACGCTCATCCTGCAGGGTACGCCGGGCGGCACGTTCTGCGTGCCCCGCGAGTGGACGGATCGAGAGATCCCGGCCGCGGCGGCGAATCTCGCGTCCGGCGCGCACGTCCTCGATTTCGTGAAGCTCATCGCGCTGACCGAGCTGTTGGCGGCCCTGGACCGGGCCGACGACCGAGGGCTTCCCAAATGAGATCGAGGGGTGTAGTATCGGACCAGTTATATGACGGGTCTGAGAACGCGCTTGGCGAGCTCGTTGCGGAGGCGCCGGACCGTGCTGCTGCGGCAGCTCCCGCCCCTGAAGGCCATCCTGCGCGGTTCGCTCATCGAGCGCTTCAAGCGATGCGGACGGCCGGGATGCAAGTGCGCGCGCGGTATCGGCCACGGCCCGAAGGTCTACCTGTCGGTCAGCATGCCCAAGGCCCGACCGGTGATGGTCTACGTGCCGCAGGAGGATCGCAGCCAGGTCGAGCAGTTCGTCGCCAACTACCGCCGGACGCGGCAGCTTCTCGACGAGATCGCCGCGATCAATCTCGAGCTGCTGCGACGCCGGGAGCCAATCGACTGAGTGATGGCGACCGCCGTGCCCGTCGATGTGCAGACCGCCGGCCTGTTGGCCGCGAACATGCTGCAGTGCTGGATCGCGTCCGAGCGCGCGGCCGCTGCGCTGGCCACGCAGGCGCTCCCGCCCTGCACCCGTCAACACGTGATCGAGGGTGGCGACCATGACGTCGAAGGTGCAGAGCCACCACCTGCAGAAGCCGGCCTACATCTATGTCCGGCAGTCGACGATGGGGCAGGTGCGCCACCATCACGAGAGCACCGAACGGCAGTACGGCCTGCGGAACCGGGCCGTCGAGATGATGTGGGCGCCCGAACGCATCCGGATCCTCGACCAGGACCTCGGGCAGTCGGGGGCGCAGACGACCACCCGCGAGGACTTCAAGACGCTGGTCGCCGATGTGTCCCTGGGACGTGTCGGGGCCATCTTCGCCCTGGAGGCGTCGCGGCTGGCCCGCTCGAACCTGGAATGGCATCGGTTGATCGAGATCTGCGGTTTGACGCGAACGCTCGTCGTCGACGAGGACGGCTGCTACGACCCGGCCGACTTCAACGACGCGCTGCTGCTGGGCCTCAAGGCCACGCTCGCCCATGCCGAGCTGCATGTCATTCGCGCGCGCCTCCAGGGCGGCAAGCTCCACAAGGCCCGGAAGGGTGAGCTCCGCTTCCTGTTGCCGATCGGCCTTTGCTACGCCGACGAGGGGCGCATCGTGCTCGATCCGGATCAGGAGGTCCAGGGCGCCGTCCGGCTCGTCTTCGACGTCTTCCGGCAGACGGGCAGCGCCTACGCGGTCGTGCACTACTTCGGTCGACAGCAACTGCGATTCCCGAAGCGGGCCTACGGCGGCGCGTGGGACGGCAGACTCATCTGGGGCCGGCTGAACCACGGCCGCGTGCTCGACATCCTGAAGAACCCGTCGTACGCCGGCGCGTATGTCTTCGGGCGCCACCAGAGCACCAAGGAGGTCTCCTCGGCGGGCGACGTCCGCACGCGCAAGCGCCGGGTGCCGCTAGACGATTGGCTCGTCCGGATCCAGAATCACCACGACGGCTACGTGTCCTGGCCGGAGTACGAGCGGAACCAGCAGCTGCTCGAGAACAACCGAACCAATGCCGAACACATGCTCTTGAGCGGCGCCGCGCGGGAAGGACTCGCACTGCTCCAAAGCCTGCTGTTGTGCGGTCGCTGTGGGCGCCGACTGACCGTCCGCTACAAGGGCAACGGCGGCATCTACGCGACCTACGAATGCAACGCGCGACGCCGCGAAGGGGTGGCGGCCAGCAGATGCATGAGCCTGCGCTGTGACCTCCTGGACACCGCGGTCTCGGGGCGGGTGCTGGCGGTGTTGCAGCCCGCCCAGCTCGAGGTCGCGGCCGAGGCGCTGCGGCAGCTCGAGCATCGGGACACGGCGATGTCCTCCCAGTGGCGCATGCGCCTCGAGCGAGTTGAATACGAAGCTCAGCTCGCCCAGCGCCGCTACGAGGAGGTCGACCCGTCGAACCGCCTCGTGGCCGCGACGCTGGAGCAACGCTGGAACGATGCCTTGGTGCGGCTCGAAGAGATCCGGACGCAGTTTGCCGATTTCCAGAGCCGGGAGGCGCTTGTGGTCACGCCGGAGCAGCGTGCCAAGGTGGCGGCGCTCGCCCACGATTTCCCCCGCTTGTGGAACGCGCCCACGACCAAGACGCAGGACAAGAAGCGGATCCTCCGGCTCGTGGTCAAGGACATCACCGTCGAACGATTCGGCGAACGCAAGCGCGCGGTTCTGCATGTCCGATGGCAGGGCGGCGCCTGCGAAGACCTCGAGGTCACCCTGCCCGAGAACATCGCCGATCGCCTTCGGTATCCCGACGAGCTCATCGACCGCGTGCGCGAGCTGGCTCGCGAGCGCTCCGACGAGGATGTCGCGGCAACGCTGAACGGGGAGGGACGGCGTAGCGCCAAGGGCGAGGCCTTCAACGTGTCGATGGTCCGTTGGATCCGCTACAAGCACCGGATCCCGGCGCCCGCGTTCCAACGTCCCGGCGAACGCAGCGTCAGTCAGGTCGCCGACGAACTCGGCGTCAGTCGCAGTGTGGTCTACTACTGGATCGATCGCGGTGTACTCACGGCTCGACGATGCAACCACGGCTCGCGGTACTGGATCACCCTCAACGACGAGACGAAGGAGACATTGCGTGCCTGGATCCGGAACTCCTCTCGAATCTGAAGGAAGCCGGAGAGAGAATCCCGAAGCCGTCTTGTAAGAGGTGCAATATGAAGCCGGCGTCGTGATGACCTCGACCGCGTCGCTCCCGTAGATCTTGAAGACCCGCACCGCCCGCGCCGTGCCCACGCCGTGGCTGTGCAGGAACACCATGATCTCGCGGACGGCCTTCTGCTCGGCCCACGCGCCGGTGATGCGCCGGGCGCGCAGCGGGCCGATGCCGGTGACCTCGCGAAGCCGTTCGGGCTCGGTCTCGATGACGTCGAGCACCTTGTCGCCGAATGCCTGCACCAGCTTGCGGGCGTAGACCTGGCCGATGCCGCGTATCAGGCCCGAGCGCAGGTACTTCTCGATGCCCTCGGTCGACGACGGCGCCGAGCTGCGCAGGAAGTGCGCCTTGAACTGGTGGCCGTGGGTGCGGTGGTTGACCCATTGCCCGGATGCGGTGGTCCACTCTCCGGCCGCGACCGCGGCGGCGCGGCCGACGACGGTGACCGGATCGCGATGGCCCCTCGCCTTGACCCTGAGCACGCAGAACCCGTTGTCCGGGTCGTGGTAGCCGACCTGCTCGACCAGCCCGGCCAGGACCTCCCGATCCGCCGGCTCCGGCGGCCGCTTGCGGCGTAAGTTCATGACGTGTGCTCGGCGCGGCGGCGGTCGGCGGTTATCCGGCAAGCCTCGCCCGGTGCATGCGGGTTGCGCGTGCCGCTCAGTGCATGTTTCCGTCCTGCGCCTGCGGTCAGCGCACCGTCTCCGGCGCTTCCACGCTCTCGATGGTAGCGGCCAGGCGCTTCGACCGTCGCCGGGTCGACGTCCTTCGGGACTTCTCACTGGCTACCGGCGGCAGTCCGAGGAGCTGTCTCGGGCGTGCGGACGGCGCCTGGCAGACGCTCCGGGCTTCGCCGGCCAGGTGCGTGTCCTCGAGCGGGTAGTCGGACTCGTAGCGCGTCGTTCCGTTCGTGGTCGTCCGGTACGTGCAAGACGGGTTCCCCGTCGTGATGCTGCAGGATCGCGATCCCCTCGATGCGGCTGGTGGCCGTCGGGATCATGCCGGGCAGCCTCCGGCTCGAAGGCCCGCGGCTTCCGCTCGGCGCCCGTGGGCCTTGCGTTCTGCTCGGCGCAGGGTCACTCGGGGACCCGCGCGCTGCGTGTCGACGAGGTCCCGGTTGATGCGGGCATGCATGTGCGCGAGGCGATTGACGAGGCCGTCGTCGATGACCATGCCGAGCGCCTCGGCGAGGGCGTCCGGTTTGCTGCTGTGGTCGTTTCCGCGACGGCTCGCCGCTGCTGCCTTGCCGACATCTCGACCGGCTCGGCCCACGCTGCAGCGGCCGCCCTTCGCAGCCCTCGGCGCCTGCGGCGGTCACCCGCAGACGCGCCGTTGCGCCCGGCCGGCGCGTTGGTCAACCGGACATCTCTGGTGGATTTGCAGAATTACTGACCCGCGGGTCAATAAGTGTTGGGGGGCCGATGCGATCAGTCCCGTCCGGGACCCCCCGGCGTGCGGGACGAGCGGCTGGCGCCGGGCCGGGGCGCCTCGTCTGCTGGCGGGACACGCACGGCCCGGGCGGCGCTGCCCGGCACCGCATGCGCCTCGTCTGTCACGCCGAATCCCGATACGTCGATGGTGGCGTACGGCTGGTGGTACGCCAGGAC
>JAPOVI010000048.1:0-1121 GCA_026708265.1 Acidobacteriota bacterium | reverse complement strand
GCCTCCCCGGGACCGGCCCGACACGAACGCGGGATTGCGCGCAGCAGCCAGGGGGCCCGTGCGCCTCGTCTGTCTCGCCGAATCCCCGCACGCCGATGGTGGCGTACGGCTGGTGGTACGCCAGGACGGGAATCGCCTGGAGTTCGAGCGGGAGGACGCGCCCGGTTCCGGTCGCTCCCGCGGTCGGTCTTCCGGTGCTCTCCTCGGTACGTTCGCGACAGCGTGCCGCCGGTCGGGAAACCTGACGGTCAGCTGACAGGTTTCCGGCGCCGGCGAAACCTGACCGCGCGCAGGCGGCGGCGGTGCCCGTCCAGACGTCCGGCCGTCCCCGGCAGCCGGTCGGGAAACGTGACGGCCGCTGGAGGAGGCCAACGTGAAGCTGACGCGGGTGGTCACCGACATCCTGGGCGCCAGCGGCCGGGCGATCCTCGCGGCGCTGATCGTCGGCGAGTCCGATCCCGAGCGGCTGGCCGAATGCGCGACGTGCGCCTGAAGGCCAGCCGCGCGGACATCGTCGCCGCGGTGCACGGGCGGGTGACGGCCCATCCTCGTTTCCTGCTGCAACGGTTGGCGAGCTCGAGGAAGTGACGGGTATGTCCAGGATGGACGTACAGCGGGTTTTTCGCAGGCGTGGCGGCGCCGGCCCGACAGCCGGCGCCGCGCGAGGAGCGACGACGTAGTCCGGCGCCGCGGTCATCTTGTGGCCGGTGTCGCCACGGCACCACCGCGCAACGCCTTGTCGTCTCACCGCCAGGCCCGGCGATGTCGTGACGGCGAGCAGCGCCGGGCCGGAACCGGCCGGCGGAAAATGTGGGTCGCCGCCCACAGTTTTTCGGCCGGCGTGCGCGCCCCTCGACCGGCTTGCTCGAGCCGCCGCGCGGGTGGCTGGATGGATTGGTGACACGGTCCCCGCGCGACGACCACCTCGACCGGCGCCGCGTCGGGCCGAATCGACCGCCATGCGGCGTTCAGCCGCCGCGTGCGACCCGACGATGGCTACGGTCGACCGGGCCAATGACCCTCGTCCCCGAGACTTGTGGCACAACCACCTTTCCGGGAGCAAGCCCTGGACGATGACCACTACAACCAGGCCCCACCAACGAACGCAATCTTGACCCCGG
>JAPOVI010000154.1 GCA_026708265.1 Acidobacteriota bacterium | reverse complement strand
ATCCTCAAGCCACTTGACCTGGCAGCTCAGCGAAACACACTTCCGCCACGGGCTGCTAGGGAGGCACGCGGGCTCGGTGGCAGAGGGGCAGAGACGCATCGCGCAGCCGTCGCGCGTGACAGTTGAGGAGGCGTGCCGCCGGCCATCGCTAGGAAGAAGAGGGGTCGACGCTCGGGTTGTTGAAGACAGGAATGGAGCTGCAGGATCGCCGGGGACGACCGACGGAGGCGGTACCGTGCAAGCCCACGGTACCGCCGGAAAGAGCACTGACGCTACGCCAAGACTCCGTTGACCACCTCGCCGTGGACGTCCGTCAGGCGGAAGTTCCGGCCCTGATAGGGGTACGTTAGGCGGGTGTGGTCGATGCCTAGCAGGTGCAGCATCGTGGCGTGCAGGTCGTGGATGTGCACCGGGTCGCGGACGATGTTGAAGGCGAACTCGTCGGTCTCGCCGTAGGTGGTGCCCGACTTGACGCCGCCGCCGGCCATCCAGATGGTGAAGGCGCGCGGATGGTGGTCGCGGCCGTAGGTCTCCGCGGTCAGGCGGCCCTGGCAGAAGACGGTGCGGCCGAACTCGCCGCCCCAGACGACCAGCGTGTCGTCCAGCATGCCGCGGTCCTTGAGATCCTGGATCAACGCGGCCTGCGGCTGGTCGACGTCCTTGGCCTGGGTCTCGATGCGCTGCGGTAGCTGGGTATGCATGTCCCAGCCGCGGTGGAAGAGCTCGATGAAGCGCACGTCGCGCTCCGCGAGGCGGCGGGCCAGCAGGCAGTTGGCCGCGAACGTCCCCGGCGTCTTCGCATCGGGGCCGTAGCGCTCGAAGGTCGACTCCGGCTCGTCGGAGAGGTCCGTGAGCTCCGGCACCGAGGCCTGCATGCGGTAGGCCATCTCGTACTGGGCGATGCGGGTGGCGGTCTCCGGATCTCCGAACTCGTCCTGGTCCTGCCGGTTGAGCGTGCCCAGCGCGTCCAGGAACCGCCGCCGCCCGCTGCGGTCGACGCCGCCGGGATTCGACAGGTAGAGGACCGGGTCGCCGGTGGAGAGGAACTTGACGCCCTGGTGCTCGGAGGGGAGGAACCCGTTGCCCCACAGGCGGTCGTACACCTGGTTGCCGCCGCGGCTCGAGACCATGACGACGAAGGTGGGCAGGTCCTGGTTCATGCTGCCGAGGCCGTACGAGAGCCAGGCGCCGACGCTGGGTCGGCCCGCCAACTGGGCCCCGGTCTGCAGGAACGTCATGCCCGGGTCGTGGTTGATGGCCTCCGTGTGCATCGTCTTGATGAAGCACAGGTCATCGGCCATCTTGGCGGTGTGCGGCATCAGCTCGCTGATCCACGCCCCCGACTTGCCGTGCTGGGCGAACTTGAACTTCGACGGGACGATGGGGAAGCCGGCCTGCGATGCCGTCATCGGGGTCAGGCGCTGCCCCTGGCGGACCGAATCCGGCAGATCCGTGCCGTACAGCTCCGCCAGCTTCGGCTTGTAGTCCCACAGCTCGTGCTGCGAGGGCGCGCCGCCCTGGAACAGGTAGATGACGCGCTTGGCCTTGGGGGCGAAGTGGGGCAGACTCGGCAGCCCGCCGGTCGCCTCGGGCGCGGCGGCGGCCGCCAGGGCCAGCAGGTCCTGGCGGAACAGCGTCGCCAGCGCGGCCGTGCCGAGCCCGGTGCTGGTGCGATTCAGAAACCGCCGGCGCGAGAGCAGCGTCTGCATGTCGGTTTGCGGCTTCATCGGTCAGTCCTTTGTGATGGTCCGATCGAGGTTCAGGATCATGCTGGCCACCATCTGGTAGGAAGCCAGCTCCGCAACGTCCAGCGTCTCGTCGCGCGGCGACTCGCCCACGTCGACGAACTCGAGCGCCGCCGCCCGGTCGGCCTCGTAGGTGCCGAGGAAGTCCTCGAAGGTCTCGCGCAGGACCGCCCGGGCGCCCGCCGCGGGCCGCTGCCCCGTCGCCAGGCGATAGGCGTAGGCGATGCGCTCGTTCGGCGTCGTGCCGCCCTCGGTCATCATCCGCTCGCCCAGCCGGCGCGCCGCCTCGACGTAGGTGACGTCGTTCATCAGGTTGAGGGCCTGGAGCGGCGTGTTGGTCCGGCTGAGGCGGACGATGCACGTCTCGCGCGTCGAGGAGTCGAAGGCCAGCATCGACGGCGGCGCGAGCGTCCGCTTCCAGTAGGTGTACAGGCTGCGGCGGTAGAGGTCGTCACCCGTGGACTGCCGGTAGTCCTGGCTGCTCTGCTCCTCCCACAGGCCCTCGGGCTGGTACGGCCGGACCGACGGCCCGCCGAGCCGGGGCGCGAGCAGGTCGGCGATCGAGAGCGCCTGGTCGCGGATCATCTGCGCCGTCATGCGCTGGCGCGGCCCGCGGGCCAGGAGGCGGTTCTCCGGATCCTCCTCGAGGGCCTCCGGCGTGAGGTTCGACGCCTGGCGGTAGGTGGAGCTGGTCACGATGGCCCGCTGCATCGCCTTGACGTCCCAGCCGGACTCGACGAACGTCGTCGCCAGCCAGTCCAGGAGCTCCGGATGGCTGGGGTACTCCCCCTGCAGCCCGAAGTTCTCCGACGTCTTGACGAGGCCGGTCCCGAAGTACATCTGCCAGAAGCGGTTCACCGCCACGCGGGCGGTGAGCGGGTGGTCGGGCTGGACGAGCCAGCGGGCGAACCCCAGGCGATCGTTCGGCGCATCGTCCGGCATCGGGGGCAGCACCGCCGGCACGCCGGGATCCACCCGCTCGCCCGGCACGTCGTAGGCGCCGCGGATCAGCCGGAACGTGTCGCGCCGGGGCTCCATCTCCTCCATCACCATGACGGTGGGGAAGCTTTGCCAGAGCGCCTCGCGCTCGCGCTCGAGGTCCTTGACGCCCTGCCACGCGTCCCGCACTTCCGGCGCCGCGTACTGGTCGAGGAAGGCGAGCCGCAGCTTCTCGGACTGCCCGGCCGTGCGGCTGGCCGGCGCGATCCGGGCGATCTCGGTCAGCGTCTCCCCGGTCGCCACGACGGCCGCCTGCTCCGGCGTCAGGGCCTCCATGTAGATGCGCACGTCATCGATCATTCCCTGGAAGCGGGGCATCGAATCGGTGGCGCCGGAGTCCTCCGGAGGGGGTCCGCTGGCCCCGATGCGCAGCGGCTCCCGCGTCCGCATCGGGTTGTTGATGCCGTCGAGCAGCGGGTTGATCTCCCGTGCCGCGCCGTTGACGTAGAGCCGGAAGCTCTCCGGCACGCGCATCCCGTCGTAGGTCACCAGCACGTGCTGCCACTCGTTGAGCGGCAGCGTGTCGACGGACTCGATCCGCAGCCCGTCGTCCGCGTAGCGCTGCGACAGGTTGACCTCCAGCTTCCCTTCCAGGAGGTACAGGCCCCAGCCCTGCTCGCCCTGGTCGCCGGCCAGCGCGCGCGACACGATCACGCCGTCGGGCGCGGTGGGATAGATCCAGGCGGCCAAGGTGAACGGCTCGGCGTAGGTGAAGTTCGCGATGTTGCCGGCGTTGATGAAGCGCTTGCCGTCGAAGCTCATCGCCTCGCCCACGCGGCCGGGGGCGAAGCGCGGCAGGCCGTCCTCCAGCGTCACGTTGACCGGGAACTCGTAGGTCACCGGCGCCCGGGGAGCCCGCAGGTGGGAGGTCACCCCCTGGTGGGGGATCACCGGCTCGGGGCTGTAGTTGCCGCCGATGTCGCCGTCGAGCGGGTGATGGACCAGGAGCTTGTCGCGCAGGACCCAGTCGATGGGCCAGGCGTCGCGCAGCGAGCGCTCCCACTCGGCCCGCGCGTCGGCCGCGTCGGCCTCGAGGCCCTCGAACACCTCCCGCGCCTTGTCGATCTTCTCGTCCAGCTCGGCCAACTGGTCGAAGTCGGCGTCGGTCGGCGCGGTGACCAGCGGCGGCGAGTTGAAGTACTTGAACGCCTTCGCGCCGAGGTCCCGCAGGTTGCCGCGCTCGGGGATGTTGTTGAAGTAGGCGTAGATCTCGTAGAACTCCTGCTGCGAGACCGGGTCGAACTTGTGGTCGTGGCAGCGCGCGCACCCGAGCGTCAGGCCCATCCACACCGTGCCCGTCGTCGACACGCGGTCGACCACGTTCTCGACCAGGAACTCCTCGGGGACGATGCCGCCCTCGCCGTTCTGGCTGTGGTTGCGGTTGAAGGCAGTGGCGATGCGCTGATCGAGCGTGGCGTCGGGGAGCATGTCGCCGGCGATCTGCTCGATGGTGAACTGGTCGAACGGCATGTTCTCGTTGTAGGCGTCGATCACCCAGTCGCGGTAGCGCCACATCTGCCGCGGGGCGTCGGTCTGATACCCGCTGGAGTCGGCGTAGCGGGCCCCGTCGAGCCACTCCGCGGCCATCCGCTCGCCGTAGCCCTGCGACTCGAGCATGCGGTCGACGTGCCGCTCGTAGGCGTCGGGCGAGTCGTCGTTGAGGACGGCGGCGATGTCGCCCGCCCTCGGCGGGAGCCCGGTCAGGTCGAACGTGACGCGGCGGATCAGCGTGAGGAGGTCGGCTTCGGGAGCCGGTTCCCTGGCTTCCGCCTCGAGCCGCGCCTTGACGAAGTTGTCGATCGGGTTGCGGACCCACTCGGCGCCCGCCACCGGCGGCACCGCCGGCCGCTCGGGCGGGATGAACGCCCAGTGCGACTGCCACTCGGCCCCCTGGTCGATCCACAGGCGCAGCGTCTCGATCTCTTCCGGATCGAGCGCGTCCTCGTCGGTGCCCGGCATGACCGGCGTGTTCAGGCCCAGCCGGTAGGGCATGCGGACACGGGCGTCGGTGGCGCCCACCCGGTGAATCAGCAGGCTGTCGTCGGCGCTGCCGGGGACGATAACCGGGCCGCCGAATTCGCCGCGATCGGAGAAGGGTCCTTCCGCCACGTCGAGGCGCAGGCCGCGCTGCCGCGCCTCCGCGTCCGGCCCGTGGCAGGTGAAGCAGTTCTCGGAGAGGATCGGCCGCACCTCGCGCGCGAAGTCGATCGTCCGCTCGGGCAGGGCCGGCACGTCGGCCGCCGCGAGCTCGTCGCCCCATTCGGCTCCGCCCTCGATCCAGCGGCGGACGAGGTCGACCTGCTCGTCGCTCAGCGGCAGACCGGCCGGCGGCATTCTCCGGATGGGGTCCTCTGTGGTCAGCCGCTCGTACAGCAGGCTGGCTTCCGCGTCGCCCGGCACAACGAGCCGGTCGAGGAACTCGTCGGTGTCGAACCGCAGGTCGGCCTGCCGGATGGCGTCGTTGGGCCCGTGGCAGAGCAGGCACGACTCGGCCAGGATCGGCCGGATGTCGCGGTGGAACTCGACCGGCCCGGCTTCCTGGGCGGCCGCGACGGCGACGGCTCCGGACCCGAACCCGCCCAGCGCGACGGCGACGACGCCGAACGACGACAGCACGCGGCGTAGTGTCATCCTCTTGGCTCCCTCTTCGGGCGCACTATCCCTCAGGCGCATCCTAGAACCGCCGCCCGCGCCGTGCAAGTGCTAAGTTGCTGCGTGCTAAGCTGCGCCCGTGGCCGGGGCGGGGGACGACAGGGATCGGCTGCGCGAGCTGTTGCGGCGGGACGCCCTGCTGCAGCGCGACGTGAGCCTCAGCAGCGGGTCGGCGTCCGGCTTCTACTTCGACTGCAAGCGCGTCACGCTGACCGCCGAGGGCGCCCGCCTGACCGCGCGGGCGTTCGTCCGGGAGATCGAGCGCTGGCCGGAGGCGGTCGAGGCCGTCGGCGGCATGGCCCACGGGGCGATCTCCATCGTCGGGTCCATCGTCGTCCTGGCGGAATTGAGCGGCTTCTACGTGCGGGACACGCCCAAGAAGCACGGGCTGATGCACCTGATCGAGAATCAGCCGCCGGCCGGGACCCGGGTGCTCGTCCTCGATGACGTGGTCACGAGCGGAGGTTCTCTCCTCCGGGCCGCGGCGGCCGCGCGCGACGCGGGGTGCAACGTCGTCGGCGCGATGGCGCTCGTCGATCGCGAGGCCGGCGGCGCGGAGCGGATTCGCGAGGAAGTCGGCCGCTACGTCCCCGTGTTCACGAAGGGCGAGTTCCCGACCGGCGGGTAGGAGCAGGAGAAGGCCGCCATGAAGCTCACTGCCGCGGAGATGGCCGAGTTCGACGAGCGGGGCTACCTGTTCTTCCCCTCGCGCTTCTCGCCCGAGGAGGCGGCGGTGCTGCGGGCCGCGGCGGACGAGGTCTACGCGCTCGACCGCGAGGAGGTGTGGCGCGAGTCGAGCGGGGTGGCCCGCACCGCGTTCGCCGCCCACACCTACAACGACGCCTTCCGGCGCCTGGGGCGCCACCCGCGGCTCATCGAGCCGGTGATGCAGCTCGTCGACGGGCCGGTCTACATGCACCAGTACAAGGTGAACGCCAAGGCCGCGTTCGACGGCGAGGTCTGGCAGTGGCACCAGGACTTCGGCACGTGGCACCGCGACGACCGGATGCCGGAGCCGCGGGCGATGAACATCGCGGTCTTCCTCGACGAGGTGACCGCAGCCAACGGGCCGCTGCTGTTCATCCCGGGGAGCCACCGGCAGGGGGTGTTCGAGGCCGGGCACGACCTCGAGACGACGAGCTATCCGCTCTGGACGCTGGACCGGGCCACGGTGACGCGGCTGGCCGAGCGGGGCGGCCTCGTGGCGCCCACCGGCCCGCCCGGGAGCATCATCGTCTTCGCGTCGACCCTGGTGCACGCCAGCCCCCCGAACATCAGCCCGTTCGGCCGCAGCATCGTGTACCTGTCGCTCTGCCACGTCGACAACCACATCCGCCGCTTCCAGCGCAAGGCGTGGATCGCCCACCGCGACTTCGCCCCCATCGAGCCCCTCGCGGACGACTGCCTGGCCGAGCTGGCCGGCGCCCGGACCGGAGCCGGTACCGGGACCGCGGCCTGAGGGCGCGATGTTCCTCCACGAGCGGCTCCGCGCCCGCGCCGCCGCCGGCCGGCCGGTGCGGGTCGGCCTCATCGGAGCCGGCAAGTTCGGCTCGATGTTCCTGAGCCAGGCGCCGACGACGGAGGGGCTCGAGATCCGCGTCATCGCCGACCTCGACCCCGACCGCGCCCGGGCGGCCTGCCGCGCCGTCGGCTGGAGCGACGCGCAGATCGCGGCCACGCGGTTCACCGACGACGCGCGCGAGGCGGTCGGCGCAGGTGGCCCGGGTGCCGGCCCCGGCGCTGCCGCAGGCGCCGGCGGCCCGAGCGGCGACCGCGG
>JAPOVI010000288.1 GCA_026708265.1 Acidobacteriota bacterium | reverse complement strand
GGCGCGCGGGGAGCTCGGTGGGGGGCGGGGCGCGGTCGGTGGCGGAGGGGGAGGCGGCGGGCAGGAGGTCGACGGCGCTCCGGTCTTCCTCCAGGACGCTCCGGAAGAGCAACTCCGTCTCGTGCCGGAAGCCCTGCCGCAGGTTGTCGTCGAAGTCCGGGAACAGCCGCGCATCCGGGCGCACGGCATCCAGGTTCCGGAGGTGCAGCCACTGCGAAGCGAAGTTGGTCGTCAGCGCCGCGGCGCGCGGGTCGGCGAGCATCCGCCGCACCTCCGCCTCCAGCACCGCCGGGTCGCTCAGCCGGCGGGCCGCGGCGGCGTCGATGAGGGCATCGTCCGGCAGGCTGCTCCAGAGGAAGAACGACAGGCGCGAGGCGAGCTCGACGTCGCTGACGCGATACGGAGTGCCGGGCGCGAGGCCGGCCGGGTCGCGCTCGATGCGGAACAGGAACTCCGGGCTCGCGAGGAGCGCCCTGAGGGCGGTCTCCACGCCCGTCTCGAAGCCGCCGTCGGCGTAGCCCCGCTGGTAGAAGGAGACGAGCCGCTCGAAGTCGTCGACCGTGACCGGACGCCGATAGGCACGGTGGGCGAGCGACGCGATAATCTCGGTCGCGCACTCCTCCGCCTCGTCGGCACTGGCACTCGCGCCGGAGGCCGGGCGGCACGAGAAGATGCGCTCCCGGCTCGGGGTCTCCCCCACTCCGGTCGGGTCGAAGGGGCCGACGATGGACACCGTCCGCACGGCCGGCTGCTGGCGCGGATGCCGGTCCATGTTGAAGTGCGCGTCGTACGGCTGCCGCGTGGTCTCGAGCAGCGCCGAGTTCTTCTTGATGAAGGTGGCGGCGACCTCGTGGGGGCCGGCCGTCACCGTCACGCGCGCGTTCAGGTGGTTGTCGATCCCCTCGTCGGCGTAGTAGGCGGCGTTGGCCTGCAGCACGAAGTTCTCGCTCGGCTCCATCGTGAAGAGGGCGAGCCGCCGGCCGTCGAGCGTGATCTCCACGTCGTGGGGCTCGGTGAGGCCCTCGACGTTCTCGTTGCGGTTGCGCTGCAGCCGCACCTGGATCTCGTACTCGCCGTCGGCCGGGAACAGGTGATCGACCACCGTGCCGCCGCGCGTTCCGAACGGCAGCCCGGCGACGTGATCCTCCTGCGTCCGGTCCGCCGGGACGACCACCACGCGGCTCCCCGGCGCCGGGAGGCGGCTGCCGATGGCCAGCCGGCTCACCTTCTGCGCCGCCGCGAGATAGCGCTCCATCAGCGTCGGCGAGAGCCCGCCGGCGTTCACGTTGTCGAAGCCGAAGGCGGAGTCGTCGCGCGGCAGGAGCGCCGCCACGTCGACGTCGAGCGCCAGGAGGTCGCGGATGGCGTTGCGGTACTCGGTCCGGTTCAGGCGGCGGAACGTGTCCGTGCGGCCGGGATCCGGCTGCGCCGACGCCGCGGCGTCGAGCGTCGTCTCCAGGTACGAGACCATGCGGGCGTAGGCGGCAGCGTCGGGCCGCGGGCGCGGCCGGGGCGGCATCGAGCCGGTGCGCAGCTTCCGGACGACCTTCTCCCACAACTCGGGGTGGGCGGCCACGTCGGCGACGTCGGCCCCTTCCAGCGAGAGGCCGCCGGTCTCGAGCCGGTCGTTGTGGCAGGTGATGCAGTAGCGGTCGAGCAGGGCCTGCTCGGCCGCCGCAGCCTCCCGACCCGCCGTCGTCGGTGCGGCCGCCTCCGGCGGCGCCGCGGCGACCGATACCGGGCCCGCGAGCAGCAGGCACGCAGACGCCGCCGACACCCAGCGCATCGTGGCCATCTCAACCTCCAGACAACGGCGAGGCCCGCCCTATCTTAAACGCTGAACCCGGGTTGCGCCACCGCTTTCCGACCGTGGCCGCCGCCGCACGGCGCGATGCCCTGCCGCCCCGCATGGGGGCAGGGCCCTCGTCCGGAAGGCGGTCTGCGACTCGGCCGCGTCGTCGGGGCAACGCGGGTCGCGACGCTCCCCGGTTGGTCTCGCGACGTGCGTTCGTCAGCGCACGACGGCGCCGAAGTAGTCCGGAAGGCCGGGCTTCGTCGCCTGCAGGATCTCGACGATCGCCCGCCGGTCGGCGAGCGCGAGCCGATCGTACGGCGGCTCCGCGATCGAGCCCGACAGCACCTCCCACATCCGCGCGTAGACGGCCTCCTTCGCCAGCTCGGGAAGGGCGTCGAACGCCGCCGTGTAGATCATGTAGCTGCACGGGTAGCGGAAGAGGCGTCCGTCGAGGCTGATCTCGCGCAGCGACCGGCCGCTGTCGTCGTGCGGGCCGCGCGCGGAGAAACGCTCCCGGAACCCGGACGCGCCGGAGACGCCGTCCGGCAGCGGCGCCTCGTCGACGAAGAGGAGGTAGTCGACCAGCTCCACCGCGGCGTCGCGGATGATCTCTGCGAAGCGCGGGTCGCCGGTGGAGCGGCCCTCGTCCCGGAAGGCGACGCGACGCGCCTCCCACCCCATCCGGGTGATGAGGTTGGTCATGTGCGTCTGGTGGTCGAGCACGAGGAGCGCCACGACGTCGCTGTACGGCGACGGATACCCGTCGAGATCGATGCGCTCCGCAAGCGATTCGAGCACCGGCGGCACGACGCCGAAGGTGGCGTCGGGGTCCGGCACGTCGAGCACCTCGACGTTCCCCATGTGCGCCGTATCGCCGTGCGTTCCCGTAACGTACCACCCCCCCCAGCGGTCGACGAGGCGGCTCCGGTGATCGGTGACGAAGCCGGTCGCATAGGCGTTCGGATCCGGCGACAGCGGCGCCATGCTCAGCACCTGCAGCCCCGGCACCCCGAGCGTGTCCCACGACAGGTGGCAGGCGAGGCAGCGGTCGTTGCGCGTGAACCGCGGCGCGCCGCCCGGCGCCTGGGGGATCGCGTAGAAGATCACGCCCTGCCGCGGGTCCTGCGCCGCCACCTCCAGCAGATCGGCGTCGCGCACCCAACCGACGGCAACGGTGTCGTTGAAGAAGATCGCCCGCGGGTTCTCGGACGTGATCAGGTCGTCCTGGTTGCTGGTGGGCGAGAAGACCGCCACCTGCGATTCGACCGGCACGGCCAGCGCGTCGAGCACGGAGCGGAGGTAGCCGCTCCGGCCCTCGAACGTCAACTCGGCCTCGCCAGCCGCGAGCCTGCGGTTGAGCATGGCGACCGGATCGCTCACCGGCCCGTCGGAGTACTCGATCGCCGGATGGTCGCGCGACGCTCGGAACGCACCACCGCGCTGGCCGGCCACCTCGGTGGCGGCGGCGGCCGCGGCGAGCAGCGCGCCGCCCGCCAGCCACAGTCCCGGTCGTCGTCGTACCGTCATCTCGAGCCTCTCGCGAACAGGGCCCGGTGCGACTCGGCCACCGCCTGCACGCCGGGCAGGTGCTCCTCCAGCAGGTAGCCCTCGGCCACCAGGTGCCGCGCGGCGGCCATGTACCGTGCCAGGTAGTCGTCGAAGCTGCCGTACCGGGACGCGAGGTCGGGCCTCGGATCGCCCGCCGCCGCGCGCTCCGTTTCCGTCGCCGCGAAGGGGACGTAGCCTCCGGCCAGGCCGAGCAGCTCGTCTTCGGCCCCGATGGCCGGGCTGCGCAGGTTCCAGCTCGTGTAGGTCGCCACCGGCGCGCTGAGCGCGGGCAGCCGCAGCGTGCCCAGCTCGTTGTTGTCGGCGTCGTACGCCGGTACGCGCACCGGGTAGTGCTTCCCGGTACGGAGGGGCGGGTGGTGATCGACGCGCCTCTCCTGCTCGAAGGCCGGACCGTAGTCCAGGTGCTCGGGCTGCTGGATGACCTCCGGGTAGCGCACGCCCGGCAACGGCCGCCAGCCCGCCGCGTCCGCCCGCCAGTCGCTCAGCGTGCCGTCCGCGATCCGCGGATGCACGCTCGGCGGCGGCGGCGTGCCGTCCGAGATCCAGCCGTCGAGGGCCAGGAACAGGGCCTCCTGGAGCGGCCGATAGTTGGCCGGGTTCGGCGGCAACTGGCCCCGCTCCGAGGGGCCGGTCGCGGGGCTGTGCTGGGTCCCGCCGAAGACGTAGACCCGCACCTCGGGGGGCAGCTTCGCGTCCCGCGTGCCCGTCGGGTCCGTGACCACGAGCGAGGCGCTGCGGTGCCAGTACTCGGACGAGGTGTCGAGGTGCATCACCTTCGGTACCACGCCCGCCGCGCGAGCGCGGCGCAGCAGGCCGTCGGTCCGTCCGCTGAACGGGTCGGTCTCGTCGCCGTAGGTGAACGGGAATACGTCGACCGGGTAGAGGTGCCCCGCGTGCTGGGTCGCGGTGCGCGTCGGCGACGCGAAGCGATGGTTGAAGAAGCCCTGCCCGCCGCCCGAGATGACCGGCATCGCCCCGTCGAAGACCGGCCGCCCCCGCTCGTCGGCGTTGAAGCCCTCGTGGAGGAACGTGCGGAGCGCACGGCCGCTCTGGGAGCGCCCCTCGCCTATCACCCGCCGGGCGACCGGCTCGCCGTCCGCACGCCGCAACGGGTTCTCGTCCGACCGGTCGTAGCGCAGGAACGAGACGAGATCCCGTATGGCGGCGAAGCCGGTCCCCTGCACGACCGATCCGCGTGCCATGTAGATGAGCTCGTAGATCCACCCGGGCTCGAAGCCGCCAGCCAGCTCGACGGCGCCGTCGATCAGACCGCTCCCCTCCTCACGCGGCCCGCCGACCACATGGAAGCTCCAGTCGGTGCGGGGAATCGGCTGGGGCGCATCTGCCTCCCGACGTCGCTTCGTGAGCGTCGCCTGCGGCAACTCGCTCAGGACGGGTTCGTAGGCGAGCTGGCTGCGATCGGAGATGGTGACCAACGGAGTCGCGACCTCGGTGATGATCTCGGCCCGCACCGGCCCCACGATCGGCACGGCGTCCTCGTCGTGGGCGATGGGGGCCTCGAGCCGCAACCGGCGGGGGTCGACGCGGACCTCGGCGATCCAGCCGCCCGAGACCGTGACGTAGCCGCGCCGCAGGAAGAACGGCTCGCCGCCCCACAGGCGCCGCCCTCGGTTGTTGATGTCGTAGAGGACGGTCGGCTGCGCGAGGCGCAGGTCGCGGGGAGCCAGTATCTCGACGTCGCCGTAGAACTCGACCTGCCCCTCGCCGTTGGTGATCGCGAGCTCGAGGTCGACGATGGCGGCGTTCGCCTCGAGATCCGGGTCGAGAGAGTAGACCACCCGACCGCGGATCCGCTCGTAGGGTCCGACCTTGTCCGCCACGTCCTCGCCGAACGGCTCGCGCGAGGTGATCACGAAGCGGATCACCTCGGCCCCGGCGGGGGCGGCCGCCGGCAGCAGCAGGCTGGGAACCAGCAGCACCGGAACGAGCAACGCCCGCACGAGCGACGCCCGCGCCGGCCGCACCGGAACGAGCGCTGCGGGAACGAGCATCGCGTGCGCCAGCCACGCCCGCACCCGCGATACCCGCGTCGGCACCACTCGCGGCAGCAACGCCCCCTCCAGCAGCATCGGCGCCAGCGTCCCCCGGGGCGCCGACACGTTCCTCACCCTGCGCCTCGCTCGCTTCGCGCCCGCCTACTTCGCGAGCGGATCGGGCCGCAACTGGAAGTGGACCACCTTGCTCGGCGTCCCCTTGCCGGTCTCCGTGTGGAACGGCGCCCGCGTCCCGTAGGTCGCCCAGAGGCCCCGGCCCTTCCAGCCGGCGTCCGGATCGTCGATCCGGCCGTCGAGCCACTTCGTGTAGAAGCCCAGCGGATACGGAACGCGAATGATGACCCACTCGCCGTCCTTCAGCGCGAGCAGGCCCTCCGACGCGTTGCCGGTGTTGATCGGGATGTTCTCGCCCAGGCCGAAGGTGTCGAACTGGTCGACCCAGGTGTAGTAGCTCCCCTCGGCGCTGCCGGAGTCGTCCACGCCCTTGAGCTTCGGGAGCGGCTCCTCGTAGAGCGTCCAGCCCTCGGGGCAGTGCTGCCCCGTCGCCTCCGGCCCGTTCAGCGGACCGGTGCACTTGCTGCGGTCGAAGCTCGCCATGTGGCCGCTCGCCAGGGGCGTCCAGACGACGCCGTTGCGGTCGATGTCCATTCCGCGCGGCGAGAAGCCCTGGACCTCCGCGCCGGGGTTGTCCCACGGCACCTCGAACACCTCCAGGAGCGCGGTGTTGGCCGGGTCGTCACCCGGATCGAGGCGCAGGACCGAGCCCGGGAAGCCGAGCGACGAGCCCCAGATGGTCCCGTCCACCGGGTTGTAGGCGACGCCGTAGAAGCCGGTCGTCACGCGGTGATCCTTCGTCGGGTCGATCGGTTGGTTCGGCTCCGTGTACTCGTCGCGGCGCCCATTCCCGTTGGTGTCGAGGATCAGGGCGGTCCAGCCCTGCGAGGCCTCTTCGTCGCCCGTCTCCAGGAACCGCTTCGTGTCGAGCCAGCCGATGACCGGCCCGCCCCCGCTCGTCCAGAGCGTGTCGTTCTCGTCCTCGGCGAAGATCAGATGATGCGTGCTGTAGCACGTGCCGATGAGGGTCATCTCCTCGGTCGCCGGATCCCAGACGGCCAGGTGCCGCCCCGCTCGCGCGTTGGGGAACGCCTGCGCCGACGGATGGTCCGACCCCTCCAGGCACATCGCGGGGTTGGCCGGTCCGCGCACGCGCGAGGTCAGCCACACACGGCCGTCCTGGTCGAGCATCGGGTTGTGGACGTTGGACTGGCTGTTCCAGATCGCCTCGTCCCCCCAGTAGGGCGACGATGCCAGGGGCGGCCCCGCGGCGACCGGGGTGTCCGGATCGCGGACCGGCACCGGCACCTCGCTGGAGGCGTGGGCCACCGGGTCGAGCACCGGCACGTAGTCGGCGCTCGCCTCGAGGGCCCCGTAGATCGGCCCGTAGGCGTTGACGGTCGGGTCGCGCTTGTCGGTCGCAATCTCGTCGTGCAGGTAGGCCTTCGGGTCGGCCCAGTCCCACTGCGTCACGACGATGCTCCGCTCGACGCCCTGCGGGCGCCGCGGCGCCTCCGCGGGCAGCTCGCCGGCCAGGATCCGGTCGGTCCAGTCCGCGAACATCTGGATCGCGCGCCGGCGCCCCATCCGGTCCAGCCCGTTCGACATCGAGCCGCCCGCCTGACCGGACTGGATCCGCCGGTCCCAGGCCGCCTCCATCGAATCGAACTCGCCCAGCTCGGCCGGCACCTCGCGCGTCGCCAGGTTGCCGAGGGAATGGCACGCGGTGCACCAGACGAACCACAAG
>JAPOVI010000165.1 GCA_026708265.1 Acidobacteriota bacterium | reverse complement strand
ACCATGCACCCCGAGACATTCCTGCGCGTGCTCGGGCCCCGGCCGTGGCGGGTCGCCTACGTGCAGCCGTCGCGGCGCCCCGCCGACGGTCGCTTCGGCGAGAACCCGAACCGGCTCTTCAAGCACCACCAGTTCCAGGTCATCCTGAAGCCGTCGCCCGACGACGCGCAGCGGATCTACCTCGACAGCCTCGAGGCGTGCGGCATCGATCCCACCCGCCACGACGTCCGTTTCGAGGAGGACAACTGGGAGTCGCCGACCCTCGGCGCGTGGGGCATCGGCTGGCAGGTGCTGCTCGACGGGCTCGAGATCACGCAGTTCACCTACTTCCAGCAGGCGGGGGGCATCGACCTCGCGCCTATCTCGGTCGAGCTCACCTACGGGCTCGAGCGCATCGCCATGCACCTGCAGGGGGTTGACGACGTCTACGACCTCGAGTGGGCTCCCGGCGTTCCCTATCGTGAGGTGCGTCACCGCGAAGAGGTAGAGCAGTCGAAGTACGCCTTCGGAGAGGTCGACCTGCCGCCCGGCGAGTACGGCCGGTCGCACCGCGACCTCTTCGATCGCTACTACGAGCTGGCCGAGCGGCTGCTCGCCTCCGGGCTGACGCTTCCTGCCCTCGACCACTGCCTCAAGTGCTCGCACGCCTTCAACCTGCTCGACGCGAGCGGCAGCATCGGCGTGACGGAGCGCGCGGCCTACATCCTGCGCGTGCGGAAGCTGGCGGTGGCGATCGCGGCGGCGCACGTCGCCTGGGAGCGGGCCAACTCGGCCGGCGAGCCGAGCGACGAGGCGCAGACGGCGGAACCGGACGCGGGGAAACCGGCGTCGGAGGCGGCGGCGCAGGCCGGCGGCGCGTGAGCATGGCGTATCGCGAGCTGCTGGTCGAGGTCGGCTGCGAGGAGATGCCGGCGAGCTGGATCCCCGGCCTCGAGGCGCAGCTCGCCGAGCGGTTGGCCGTTCGCCTGGCGGAAGCTCGGATCGCAGCGCGCACCCCGGTTCGTGCCTTCGTCGGACCCCGGCGGCTGGTGGCGACGGTGGCGGAGCTCGGGGACCGGCAGTCGGACCTTCGGGAAACCGTGACCGGCCCTCCGGTGCGTGCCGCCTTCGACGCGCAGGGGGAGCCCACGCGGGCCGCGCTCGGCTTCGCCCGCAAGCAGGGCGTCGACGTCTCGGCCCTCGACCGCATCGAGACGCCGAAGGGCGAGTATCTCGCCTGCCATCGCCGGCAGCCCGGTCGGGCCACCGGCGCGATGCTCGGCGGCGTCCTCTCGGCCACCCTGCGAGACCTTGCGTTCCCGAAGGCGATGCGCTGGGACGCCACGCTCGACGACGGGCGCGGCGAGTTCCTCTTCGGCCGGCCCGTCCGCTGGTTGCTGTTCCTGTTCGGGGGCCGGGTCGTGCCGTTCACCATCGGCCGGACGCCGGGCGCGGCGGCGTCCGGCGTGGCGCCGGTCCGTGCCGGCAACGTCACCTACGGGCACCGCTTCTTCGCCGAGGCGGGAGCACCCGGACGGCCGCTCGAAGTGACGTCGTTCGCCGACTACCGTGAACGCCTGGCGGGCGCCTATGTGCTGATTGAGCGCGCGGAACGGCGCGACCGCGTCACGAGCGAGCTCGATGATGCTGCTGCGGCCGTCGGCGGGCGGCTGGCGTCACTCGATCAGCAGTCGTCGCTTCTCGGAGAGGTGCCCGATCTCGTGGAGCACCCGGCCGTCGTGACGGGGACGTTCCCGCGCGACTTCCTCGCGCTGCCGGATGAGGTGCTGTCGACGACGATGGTGCACCACCAGCACTATTTCCCCGTCGTCGATACGCGGGGCCGGCTATCGGCCCACTTTCTTGCGGTGACCAACACCCCCGGCGACGACGCCGCCCGCAAGGCGCGAATCGCCCGGAACGCGGAGCGCGTCCTCGTTGCCCGACTGCGCGACGCGCGCTTCTTCTGGGACGCGGATCGAGCGCAGCAGCTCGAGGACCGGCTCGACCGGCTCGACACCCTGCTCTTCCACAAGCGGCTCGGCAGCTTCCGGGCCAAGTCGGAGCGCACGACGGACCTCGCGGGTCGCATCGCGCGTGACGTGCTCGGGCGCCCGGAAGCGGCAGCGAGCGCTCGACGGGCTGCGGAGCTGGCCAAGACCGACCTGGCCACCGACATGGTGGGGGAGTTCCCGGAGCTGCAGGGCGTGATGGGCGGCGTCTATGCGCGCGAGCAGGGTGAAGCTGAGGCTGTCTGGAAGGCCATCTATCACCACTATCTCCCGGTCGGCGTTGGCGCGGACGATCCGCCGGCGAGGAGGGACTTGGGCGAGGCGGCGATCACGTGGGCAGCCGTGTCGTTGGCCGACAAGGCCGACGCAGTGGCCGGCCTGTTCTGCGCTGGCGAGAAGCCGACCGGCTCCCGGGATCCCCTGGGTATCCGCAGGCAGGCGCAGGGTCTGATGCGGATCCTGATTGACCTGCCCGAGCTCACGGGTCTGAAGGCCCGCGTGCGGATCGGGCAGGTGTTCGAGCCGGCTCGCAGCGCGCATGCGAGCGACGACTGGTCAGGCGTTTACTGGGTGCTCGATCGGCTTGGCAGGAAGTGGAGGGATTGTCGTTCCGTCACGGGAATCGCGGACGATACGGGAGTGGGTGAGCCGCGCGTGCGGGATCTGCTCGAAGAGCACCGGTCGGAGGTGCGTCAACTCACGGCTGCCGCCGGGTGGCCGGGCTACGCCCTGAAACTGAGGCCTTCGAAATTCCTCCTGGAGCGACTTCGTTACCTGTTGGAAGCTCGCGGTTTCGATGTGCGCAACGTGCGTGCGGTTACTCACCAGTGGCCCGACGACGTCTGCCCGCTCGACGCCCGCCGGAAGCTGGAGGTGCTGCCCGAGCTGACCGACAGTCCGGACTTTCGCATCCTCGCGACGCTCTTCAAGCGCGTCAAGAACATCGCTCGCGAGTTCGCGAACGCCGAAGAGTCCGAGACTCCGTTGGAGGACCTGCTCAAGGAGCCGGCCGAACGCGCGCTGCTGGCAGAGCTCGAGCGGCGCACCCCGCTCGTTGACCATGCTGTCCAACGGGGCACTGGATTCCGCGAGGCGTTTGCGGAGGCTGCGAAGATAGGTCCTGCAGTCGATCGGTTCTTCACCGAGGTCTTCGTCATGGCCGACGACCCGAAGCTGCGCCTCGCCCGCCTTCGCCTGATGAAGAGGGTGGAGCAGTTGGTCCTGCAACTCGCCGACGTCTCCGAGATCGTTCCCGAGGCGTAGACCGGCAGGCGGTACCGGTGGCGTCCTACGGCCCTGGTGACCATGGTTATGGCCATGGTCCGGTGCGTCCGCGCAGGGGGGATGCAGTGAGGATCCGCGGTGACCGGGCCGGCAGGACCATCAAGGCGTCGGAGTTCAAGGCGACCTGCCTGAAGCTGATGGACGAGGTGGCGAAGAGCGGCGAGGAGATCGTCATGCGGAACTGAACCTCGCCGTCACGCGTCGTCGGAGGGGCCCGCCCCGGCCGGTCCCCGCCGCACCTCGATGCAGAGCTCCGCCGTCGGCGAGTCCCGCTGCGCGAACCAGAGCACGCCTTCGGCGACCACGTCGAACACCGCGCGGTAGTCGCCCGCCTGCTCTATCGGCGGCAGCTCGACGTCCACCCTCACGCTCTCGCCGGGCCGCACGTCGTGCGGCAGCACGCCGCGGTACCAGTCGTAGTCGATGGCCGGGGCGCCCGGCGCCGCCGCGTGGAGGTGCGCGCCGAGGCGGGTCCACCCCGCGGTGTTCGGCACCTCGGTCAGCCAGCGCGTGTCGCCCGTGTTGTGGATGCGCACGGAAAGCGTCACCCGCTCGCCTGCCGCCAGGGTCAGCCGGTCCGGTTCGATCTCGATCCGCGCCCGCGCCGACTGCGGCCGCCTCGTGGTGGGGACGTAGTCTCCCTTGTAGAGGACCACGTAGGAGATGCTCTGCAGCGCCTGGCACCAGAGGCTCCAGTAGTGGCGCAGCCCGTGGCCGAGCAGGAACTGCCGGAAGGCGGAGGGCGCGAGCTCGATGGACGGAGGGAGGGCGAGCGGGACGACACGAACGCCGTCGAAGCCGTTCGCCAGCGCGAGCCGCTCCAGCTCCTCGGTGACGAACTCGTTCTCCAGCACGCCCCACTCGTCGGCCTCGTGCCGGCTGGTCTCGGCCGCCCCGTGCCCCGCGCCCGGCTCGCACATCGCGACCACGCCGCCCGCCTTCAGCACGCGGGCCATCTCGCGCAGGATCGCGGCCTGGTTGGGGACGTGGTGGAACGCGTCGTAGATCACGATCTTGTCGACGTGGCCGTCGGGCAGCGGGATCCGGTGGCCGTCGTAGAGCAGGAACTCGGGCTTCAGATCCCAGTTGGTGAACGGGTCGCGCTCGAAGAGCTCGCGGCCCATCCGGAGGGCCGTCGGCGAGACGTCGATGGCGATCGTCCGGCAGCCGAAGCGGTTGAGGAAGTGCGAGAGCCAGCAGGTCCCGGCCCCGAGCTCCGCCGTGACCTCACCCGGGCTGAGGCGCAGCCAGTGTGCGAGCACGCCGATGTCGAACATGCGCCGCGCGAAGTTGAGCGTGTCGCTGTAGGGCTTGCCCAGCAGGAAGTCCACGTCGCGGTGTTCGGCGAAGTAACGCTCGGACGCGCGGTTGAACTCGTCCGTGCGCGCCGCGAGCTCTTCCGTGGTGAAGGGAGGCCGTCCCGTGCGCCGCTCCATCTGCGCGGTCAGAAACAGGCGGGTCGCCACGAGCTCGATGAGCAGCCTCATGCGCACCGAGCGCTTCGCCAGCCAGCGGCAGGCGGCGACGATCCAGTCGGCGGCGCGTTCCTTCTTGTTCACCGCGGTCTGCCCGTCGGCGTCAGGGCCGTTGCTGCAGGCGCTCCTCGAGGCGGGCGAGGGCGGTGCGTGTCCGTGCCAGCTCCCGCAGGAGCTCGTCGCCCGTCGGCGGCGCCTTGAGCTCGCGCAGGCGATCCTGCCGGGCCTCGTCCAGGCTGTTGATGACGACGGCGATGAACAGGTTGATGACGACGAATGTGCCGACGACGACGAAGCTCACGAAGTAGCTCCAGGCCCACCAGTGGTGCTCCAGGGCGGCGTACATGATGTCCGTCCAGTCCTCGAGCGTCACGATGCGGAACAGGGACAGGAGCGAGATGCCGAGCGTGCGCCAGTGCGTCGGGTCGATCTCGTGGAAGAGGTGGTACCCGGCGACGCCGTAGACGTAGAAGACGATCGACATCAGGGCGAGGACGTTGAACATCCCGGGCACGGACCGGATCAGCGTCGCGACGATCAGCCGCAGCTCGGGCAGCGCGGAGACCAGGCGCAGGACCCGGAACAGGCGCGCCAGCCGGGCCAGCGTGGCGAGCTCGCCGGTGCTCGGCAGCAGGCTGACGACGATGACCGTGAAGTCGAAGATGTTCCACCCGTCGGCGAAGTAGTCGCGGAGCCGCGGCCAGACGGCTGCCATCTTGATCAGGGCCTCGACCACGAAGACGGCGAGGAAGACCTGGCTGGCGAGCTCGAAGGCTCCCCCGGCCCGGCTCGCGAGCGTGGGGGAGGTGTCGAGCCCGATGACCACCGCGTTGACCGCTATCGTGGCGGTCACGCCGTGGCGAAACCACGCCGCTCCGACGGTGCGGCGCGACCACGCGACGAGCCCGTGGCGGCCGGTCGGCCCGTCAGCGTCGTCGCGCACGCCGGGTGGACCTGAGGTTCGATGCGGCGCGGTCGCGCCTGGGCCTGAGGGCGGGCGGTCGCACGACGTCGATCTTATACGCCCCGGGTCCGGGCCACCGGCCCCAGCCCCACCGGCCCCGGAGCTTGCGCCGTGGCTCGCACTCCGTTGGCGTTCTGCGGCGCAAGCTCCTAGAATGAACCGTCGGCGCAGGCTGCCGGCGCCCTGCCGGCGTTCCCGGCTGGCGGGGCGGGAACACCCGGAACGAGCCGGCCGCACACCATGCCCGAGAAGCAATCCACCAGGAAGACGCCGGAGAAACGCGCCGACGCGCAGTCGGCCGGAGCGCGGTCCGCCGGCCGGAGGTCCGCCGAATCGGGGTCCGCGCCCGCCGCGCGGAAGCCGGGCTCCTCCGCGACGGGCTCGCGCCCCGCCAAGGTTGCGGGACGCCGCTACGTCTACGCGTTCGGGGCCGGAGAGGCCGACGGCGATCGCTCGATGCGCGACCTGCTGGGCGGCAAGGGGGCCAATCTCGCCGAGATGACGCGGGCCGGGCTGCCGGTGCCGCCGGGGTTCACCATCTCGACCGAGGCGTGCACCGTCTACTACGAGCAACGCCGCCGCGTCCCCGCCGCCATCGATGCCGAGATGGACCGGCACGTGGCCAAGCTCGAGAAGCTGGCGGGCTGCAAGCTCGGCTCCGCCGATCGGCCGCTGCTGGTGTCCGTCCGCTCCGGGTCGAAGTTCTCGATGCCCGGGATGATGGACACCATCCTGAACCTCGGCCTCAACGACCGCGCCGTCGAGGGGCTGAAGGCGCGCACGTCCAACGGCCGGTTCGCATTCGACAGCTACCGCCGCTTCATCCAGATGTTCGGCAACGTGGTGCTGGAGGTCCCCAGGGAGGCGTTCGAGGCGGTGTTCGACGGCGTGAAGGCGCACCGCGGCGCCGCGCTCGACACCGATCTCGACGAGATCGCCCTGCGCGAGGTGGTCGATCGCTTCAAGGCGGTCACGATCCGCGAGAGCGGGGAGCCCTTCCCCCTCGATCCCCGGCGCCAGCTCCGGATGGCGCGCGACGCGGTGTTCCGCTCGTGGCAGAACCCGCGCGCGAAGGAGTATCGCCGCATCTACGACATCCCGGACGCCATCGGGACCGCCGTCAACGTGCAGGCGATGGTCTTCGGCAACACCGGCGAGCGCTCCGGCACGGGCGTGGGGTTCACGCGCAACCCGGCGACCGGGGCGAACGAGTTCTACGGCGAGTTCCTCATCAACGCGCAGGGCGAGGATGTCGTCGCCGGCATCCGCACGCCGCAGCCGATCCGCGAGCTCGAGCAGGTGATGCCGAGCGCCTACGAGGAGTTGCGCGCGATCACGAAGCGGCTGGAGCAGCACTACAAGGACGTGCAGGACTTCGAGTTCACGATCGAGGACGAGAAGCTGTACATGCTCCAGACCCGCAACGGGAAGCGAACCGGGCACGCCGCGGTGGTGATCGCCACCGATCTGGTCGCCGAGAAGGTGATCGAGCCGGAAGACGCGG
>JAPOVI010000430.1 GCA_026708265.1 Acidobacteriota bacterium | reverse complement strand
CCGGTGCTCGGTCCGCAGAACGACATCGTGACGCACCGGCAGGCGCTGCCCCACAAGGACGTGAGGGCAGCCATCGAGACGGTGCGGTCGGGGTCCGCGCAGCCCGCCGTCAAGCTGGCGTTCGAGTTCCTCGTGCTGACATCCGCGAGGTCCGGTGAGGTGCGCGGGACGCAGTGGGCCGAGCTCGACACGACGGACCGCGTGTGGACCCTGTCAACGAACTTCGGATCGCGGCTGTTCCACATGGCTTCCGCTCGTCGTTCCGGGACTGGGCGGCCGAGAAGACGGACCATCCGCGCGAGGTCATCGAGGCGGCGCTGGCGCACGTCGTCCAGAACAAGGTCGAGGCGGCCTACGCCCGGTCGGACCTTTTCGAGCGGCGGCGGCTGCTGATGGACGATTGGGCGGAGCACCTCGCCGGCAAGGGCGGGTGATGCGGCCCAACGGCCGGGGCCGAAGTCCCGGTCGACGTCACGCGCGGGTACCCGGCGCGACTCGACGGGGTTGATCGGCGTCTGCGGGCGCCGCGACGATGACCCTGCAGACGGCGGATCGCCGGGGTGGCGACCCTCCTTCCGTGCCTGGGCCTGGAGCTGGCGGATGTCGGCGCGAAGTTCCGCCTTGGCGCGCTCGTTGGCGGCCTTCCGCTCGGGGCTCCAGTGCTTCGTCAATTCGGACCAGGGGCGGTGGGTCATGGCGGACGGCCGGTCCTCGGCGCCCACGCGATTACGCCGGAGGTGCACTTGTGCTCGAACTTCAGCGCGACGGCGACGGCGGGCACCTCGCCGCGGCGGACCTCGACGCCGTCGCGCGGCTTGCCGGCCGCGTCCCGCTGGCCTACACGATGTCATTGGCCACCATCACCATCGCCGAGGGCAAGACGGTGGGCACGGCGACTATCACGGTCACCGACGACGCGGAGGACGACGACGAGACCATCGTGCTGGGCGCCGAGAGCGTCAATCCCGGCCCTCACCGCGCCGCCGCCGACCCCTCTAGCCACAGCGGGGGGTGGGCCGCGCCGCGCTGCGCGTCGAGCCTTCCAGCATGGAAGAATGCACCCTGAGCGACCCCGGCCGGCTCGGGAGTGAGGCTCATCGACCCGCGCTGTTTGCGGGCCGGGAGCCTACGACCCGGGCGGGGGTCGCTCAGGGTGCTTCAGACCTGTTTCGGGGTTGGCCCCCGAGATTGTCCAGATCAGCGGTATGTGCTTATTCGAGTGATACTTACGGCTCGTGGTTCCCGAGGGTTTGGATGTCCGAGATCCGGCGGGTTTCGGTTCTCGGGGTGTTCCTGTCTCGGGGTTGGCCCCCGGGGCCTACCCCGAGGGGCGCAAAGGTGACCGAGGATCCTGTCGGCGCGCGGACGGCATGTTGCCGCGGCCGGACGCTGGCGGTCCTCGACGCGGTGCGGAAGCTCGGCGACGGCAACGGGCTCGTGTTCCCGATGCGGAGCGGGAGGTCGATAGCCACGTCGACGTTGCCCGAAGATGCTCCAGTAGCACGAGGTCGCCGCCGTGCCGCACGGATTCCGGTCGTCGTTCCGGGACTGGGCCGCCGAGGAGACGGATCATCCGCGTGAAGTCATCGAGGCCGGGCTCGCCCGCGTGATCCAGAATAAGGTGGAGGCCGCCTACGCGCGGTCCGACCTGTTCGAGCGCCGGCGGCGACTGATGGACGACTGGGCGCCCTATGAGTCTGCGCCGTAGAACGGCGTAGACTTCCTGGCGAGGGTTGGTTGGGCGGAAAGCGGAACCGCAACGCGACGGTTTCGGGCTCGGATCGACCGACGAGCAAGAGGGTCCAGCGGGCTGCGCCGCCGCTCGAATGTGGCGTCTACGCCGCGGAATGCCGGACGAGGACATCCATGGACAATTCGAACAGCTCCCGATCCTGCATCGCCCCCGTCGCCGCGTTGGTCCTGATCGCGGCGACCGCCTGGATCCCGGCCACCGCCCGTGGTCAGACCGAGTCGCCGCGCACGCCCTGGGGCGCACCGGATCTGAACGGCATCTGGAGCCACGGGACGGCGACGCCGCTCGAGCGCCCCGAGGAGCAGGGCGATCGGGAGTTGCTGACCGACGCCGAGATCGCCGAGATCAACGCCGCGCAGCGGTCGACCGAGGGCGTCGGGGCGCGCCGGGTGGTCTGGTGGGAGCGCAGCCTGTCGGACGGGCGCACCTCGATGATCGTCGATCCCCCGAACGGCCGCATCCCGTACTCCGAGGCCGGCCTGGCGCGCGTCCGGGCCCGCCCGGGACAGACGAGCGAGGGGCCGGAGGGCCGCAGCCCGCAGGAGCGCTGCATCTCCTACGGCATTCCGCGTCTCGGCGGCCCCTACAGCCAGAACATCCATATCGCGCAGACGCCGGACCACGTGCTTCTCCTCTTCGAGATGGTCCACGAGTTCCGCATCATCCCCCTCGACGGCCGGCCGCACCTGCCGGGGCACGTGCGGCAGTGGCTCGGCGACTCGCGCGGGCACTGGGAAGGCGACACGCTCGTGGTGGAGACCACCAACTTCAGCCCGGCACAGTGGTTCCGTGGCCTGTCGCAGGGCGGCATGCGCCTGGTCGAGCGTTTCACCCGCGTCGACGAAGAAACGGTGAGCTACGAGGTGACCTTCGAAGATCCGGAGCTGTGGACGCAGCCCTGGACGGCCACGATTCTGATGCCGCCCACCGAGGGAGACATGTTCGAGTTCGCCTGCCACGAGGGCAACACGGGCATGCCCGCCACGCTCACGATTGCCCGGCTGGAGGAAGCCGAGGCGGACCGGGCGCGCTAGCTCGCGGCAACCCATCGTCCCCGCTGAACGACCTCCGGAAGACAGCCCTGGCGGGGGCACAGGAGGGTGACACGGTAGCCCCGCCCCTCTGCCAGCCCCGCCGGTCGGCTGGAGGAATCGCGCTATGCGGAGCTCTGCATAGCGCCCGATTTTCTCTACCCGGCCGCCCGGTGGTGAGGGCGGCCGGGTAGACGGAGACGGCGGGCGAGGTCGACGATCGCGGCCATCCGGTCGGCATCGAGTCTGACTACCCGCACGTCAAGGGGAAAGACCGCGACGGCTGGGAGCTCTGGCTGACGGCAACGGTCAAGAACGCACTTGGGCCGATCGCCGCCACGGATGTACCCGTTCGCTTTGCACCATGGACCGCCAGACGATTGCTCGCATTGATGTCCGTCCAGGTACGGAACCGGTATTCGCGACGCGGAAGGGGGAATCGAGGGAGGTCTTCTTGCGTGACTCAACAACGCGACCGAAGAACTCGCGGGACCGGCACTACTCGACTACCAACAGAAGCACTGGCGGAAGTAGCCGAGCGAATACGGACTTCCTTGGTGGAGCGGCGGATCAACACGGGAGCACGAGGCCGGAGCACGACTGCCGCTGAACGGGAGCGGGCGGGCGAGCGGACCTATGTGCGGCGCGGTTCGCGGACAGTTCACTTGGTCCGCTGGATTCCCGAACGGAAAGTGGTAAGTAGCGGGGGAACAACAGGTGGCGTCGAGTCAGCAAGTCTACTATTCTGAACTACTTGCGCAGATTCGAACGCCAATGAAAGCCCCCGGTAGACGCAATCGATACCGGACCGTCGGTCGCGAATACCAACCCCGAGCGTCCTGCAGGGACTTGAAGATCGCGCCCACCGCCCGACGATGGTCGCGGGCCAGCGTGGTGCCCGTATCGTCAGTACTCAGTCGCCCAACCCGATTGAGCTCTTCACCCCAAGCAACTCGCTGAGCGTCACGAAGCGGAAACCCCGCTTCTCGACTTCGTCGATAAGATCAGGCACGGCGCTGCGTGAGGTCCGTCTCGCCCGGGACCAGGGGTGGAGCAGGACGATCGACCCCGGCCGCACTCGTTCCCCGACGTGGGCCACGATCGACGAAGCGCTCGACGCTACCTCAGGATGGGACTCGGGCTCGATGTCCCACGTCACGGTGGTTCGGCCAGTTCTCCACAGATACCAAGGCAGCATCACGAACTTGTGGCCGTACGGTGGCCGGAAGTAGATCTCGCCACGATGACCCGCGGATCGAATCAGGGCGTCGGTTTCCTCCACCTCGCGCCGGACGAAGCGCGCCGACTTGAGGACCATCCGCTCGTGGGACCAGCTATGATTGCCCAGCTCGTGACCGGCTGACACCAACCGGTGGCCGGTCGTCGGCTGCGCGGCCAGCCTCGAGCCGGTCACGAAGAACGTCGCGCGCACCCGCCGGCGGGCCAGCACTTCGAGGATCTCGTCCAGGTCATCCAGCCTCGGACCATCATCGAACGTCAATGCCACGAGCGGCTTAGTGGTTTCCACCCGCGAGACGATCTCTCCGAAGAGCTGCACGGAATTCGATCGGACGAAGGCGCGGTCAATGCCCACGAGCACGAACAGGCCGGCAAGCAAGGCAGCGAGCACTCCAAGCCATCTTGTCATCCGTCTCATGGTTAGTCGCTCGTTCGCCCTTCGGGATTCTCACTCGCAGCCGGACCGCACGCCGGAATGCCTCGCAAGGGCCAGTGGGGTGTCTAACGCGGAGGCATGTTGCGACATCGTACCACGTGTCGTTCGGGCCGGCGTCCGCGCTACCGGTGGCAGGAACGGCCGCGCAGTGCTCCCGGTCCGCAAGTATTCGGGCACGGCGCTCACGGGTCAGGTCTGTCTGTCCAGACAAACAATAGGGTTCGTCGGCAGCGCCCCGGGGCGGGCCCCGCGGTTGGCCAGCGCCTGCTGTTCGGCCGAGACGACGAACCCTGGACGGTGGTCGGGGTCGTCGCCGGCGTCGAGTACCAGGATCTGGCGGCGACCGGGTCCACGGGGGAGCTCTATGTGTCCGTGTCCCCAGAGCGAGACGGCCTCGGTTCCTGGACCGGCGTTCCTTCGACGACTGCGGACCGTGGTATGTTCACGCCCTGACGATCGGCCGCTTGCACCTCGGTCGATCCCGTCGCGCGGGCTCGGAGCCATGCCCATCGTCAGTCGCGATCTGCTCATCGACTCCGTCCTCGCAGCCCTGCCGGAGTTCGAGCCCGCAACGGTCCGCGGCATTCGCCGGACGCTGGCCCGCTGCGTCGACGAGGCCGGGCCGGACGCGCTCGAGGCCCTCAACGAAAGCCTCGCGCTCGTCGGCTCGGACTGGAGCTACTACCCCAAGGACCCCTTGGCGAGCCGTATCCACGAACTGCTCGCGCCGCGCGTGCTCGGGCCAGGCTCGAAGCTGGTCGGCCGCGAGCACCTGCGGAGCGTGGCCGGCAGGGCCGTCGTCATCGTCGCGAACCACCTCTCGTACGCCGACGCCAACCTGCTCGAGGTCCTCATCCGCCGGTCCGGTGACGCCGCGCTCGCGGATCGCCTGACCGTGATCGCAGGACCCAAGGTCTACTCCAGCCTCCGGCGCCGATTCTCCAGCCTCTGCTTCGCGACCGTGAAGACCCCGCAGAACAGCGGCCTGTCGACCGAGAATGCCGTCATGACGCCTCGGGAAGTGGCGCGCGCCGCCCGCCGGTCCATCGACGCCGCGCGCGACAGGCTGCGGGAAGGGGCGGCGCTCCTCGTCTTCGGCGAGGGGACGCGAAGCCGCACGGGGCGGATGCAGCGGATGCTGCCCGGGGCGGCACGCTACTTCGAGGAGTCGTCGGCCTGGGTGCTGCCGATGGGCATCGCCGGGACCGAAGCGCTGTTCCCGATCGGCTCCGAACGGCTGCGGCAGTCGGACATCGTCGTCCGGGTCGGGCGCCCGTTCGAGGCGGGGACGCTGACTCGGAACGCCGGCCGCGACCGTCGTCGCGCGATGGACGGCCTCGGCCTCGCAGTGGCCGCTCTCGTTCCCCTCGCGTATCGAGGAGCGTACGCCGGCGGCGGTGATGGTCCCGACCGCGCGAGGGACCTGGTTGCCCGCGCTCCGAGTAGATGATGGCGTGATCTCTTGGGGTCGCAGGGTCGCGCTGCTCGACCTCTCATCCTCCGTAGTGCTTCCCGGCTCGCCGCTCGGCCACGCCCTCGCGAGAGTGCCCTCTGCGCCCGCACCGGTTGACGCCCATTCGTTTCCTCGATCCCCAGGGGCGCTGTCACTATGGCTGACGCAAGGCCGCTACGATCGGCACGCGGGCGGCGCGGATAGCCGGGAGGAGCCCGCCGAGGAAGCCCATCACCAGGGCGTAGAGGCCGCCCTGGACGAGCACGGCGGGCGTGACGTCGAGGGCGAATGCCACCTGCGAGAAGGTCTGCCAGTTGTACGTCGCGGTCTGGTAGCCGTGGAGCGCGGCGTAGGCGACGGCGCCCCCCAGGACCCCGCCGATCACGCTGAGCAAGGCCGACTCCACCAGCACCGACACGACGACGGAGAAGCTGCTGAAGCCGAGGGCGCGCAGCGTCGCGAGCTCGCGCGTGCGGGCGGCGACGGCGCTGTACATCGTGTTGACGGCGCCGAACACGGCCCCGATCCCCATCAGGACCGCGATGATGGTCCCGAGCCCAGTGATGAGCGCGTGGACCAGCTCGGACTGCCCCTGGTAGTAGGTGTCCTCGCGCTCCACCATGACGTCGAGCCGCGGGTCGGTGGTCAGCGTGGTCCGGAAGCGGTCGAAGACGTCGGGCGACTCGAGGCGCGCGAGCACCGACTGGAACGAGTCGCCGCGGCGGTAGGCGGGCTGCAACACGCGCGCGTCGCACCAGATCTCGGATTCGGAGATCGTGCCGTCGGCCTCGAAGACGCCGACGACCTCCCAGGTGCTCTCCCCCCAGCGCTGGACCGAGCCGAGCTCGAGCCCGAGGAACTGCGTGGTGGCCATGCGGCCGACGATGATCTCGTTGGTGCCGGGCCGGAACATGCGGCCCTCGACGAGGCGCACCTCGTCCCGGACGCCGAACGCGGCCGGCTGGACGCCGCGGAGCGGCACGTTGGCCACGGTGCCGGTCGTGCGCTTGAGCAGGTCAACGACGACGAAGAGCTCGGCCGAGGCGACCGGTCCGCCGTCGGTGCGCCGCACCCCGGCCGCGTCCTTGATGATGCGGGTGTCGGCGAGAGCCAGGGCGCTGCTGAGCTCGCTGTCGCTGCCGCCGCGCATGATGATGGCGGTGTCGGGCGAGCCGGCCCCGGCTAGCCCGAAGTTTCGGAGCGGATCGCGTAGAAGTCCCTGTTTGTCAATCGGTTACGCGATTTCGCGTGGTTTTGGTACTGGCTACACGTTGGGCGTGACCCCCAAGAGCTCGAAGCAGCGCTGCTGGA
>JAPOVI010000125.1 GCA_026708265.1 Acidobacteriota bacterium | reverse complement strand
CTCGGTTGCCGACGCGCTCGGAATGGACGAGGCGATGGGAGAAGTAGGGCTGTCCGTCCTCCGTCCGTCGGGTCTGTGTGCGCCGAACGAACACACGACCACGATAGCGGGGAGGGCCTCCGCACGCAACTCCACGGATACGATTATGGCACTACATTGTGCTCCGCCGAACCCCCATCCTTTGAAATCAACAACTTACGGAGACGAACCCCTCCAAATACCGCCCAAATCGACAAAATGGTCGCCGATCTTGTTAAACATGGGCTAGCGCCGCCAACCCGTCGCAAGCTCCGGGTCGGCCCCAGCCCCCACCGTCCTAGGAGCTTGCGCCGCGGCACGCACTCCGTTGGCGTTCTGCGGCGCAAGCTCCTAGCGCTGCAGCGGCTCGCCCTCGCGCTCCCACCAGACGGTTCCGAAATTGATGAACGGACCGCCGTCCTCCGAGATGCGCCGCTGGATGCGGTAGGCGTAGGGCGAGGTGATGAAGGTGCGGCCGCGCAGCCGGACCTGCACGCCCTGGCTCTCGACGGGAGGTGTCTGCCAATGGTGCGAGAAGAACCCGCCCGGGTCGCCGCCGACGCGACCGGCCTTGAGGAACTCGAAGCCCCGGCTGTCGTCCTCGAGGCGCACGAGGTAGCCCATCCGGCGGTCGTAGAACATGCGGGACGTGATGGTGAGCGATCCGGCCGGCAGCGTCGCCTCGATCGTGCTCTCGTAGGTGCAGCCGCTCAGGTGGCGGACGGTCTCCGTCCCGGCGAACTCTCCTGCCACGCCGAGGGCCGACTCCGGGATCACGCCCTCGATCATCCAGGTGCCGATGAAGTAGTGCGGATCGAACGGCATCGGGTCGTCGCCGATGCCGTCGTCGATGCCCGGAACGCCCTCGACGCCAACCGTCGGCCGGCTGAGCGCTTCCAGGCGGGCGAGCAGGTCGAGCTCCTGCTCGGTGAGGCACTCGCCGTCCACCGGCGTCTCTCCCGGCAGGAGCTTGACGAGCGGCTCCCGCTCGACCTCCGCGGGGGTCTGCGCGGCCACGGGGGCGGCAACCAGCACGGCGAGGGTGGCGGCGATGGCGAGCTTGGTCATGGCGGGCTCCTGACTAACCCTGACCACACGTGTCGGCGAGGCCGACCACGGACAGCAGGTTGATTCGCGACACGTCGTCCGCCTCGATGAGGAGTCCCTTGACGAGCACGGTCCGGCCGGCGCGCAGCTCCCCGGTGGCGTTGATCTGCTCCGGGTTGGTGAAGATCGCACGCTGGCCGAAGCGGAGCAGTCCCTCCGCCGTGAGGAAGTCGGCCACGCCGACGAGCTGGAACGCGTGGTCCCCGGACGTGTTCTCGCGCGCTTCCTCCACCTCGACCTCGTTGAACACCCGCGCGTCGGTCGTCGCCGGCTCGACGGCGCGCGTCAGCCACCAGGTCGTCTCCTGGCTGATGCGCTGCTCGACGCAGCCGACGGTCTGGACCACCTCCACCTGCGGCTCCGGCCTTCCGGCCGGCGAGCGCTGCCCGGCTGCCGTCGCGATCTGCGGAGCGAGGGCGGCGGCCGCCAGCGCCGCCGCGAGCAAGGTCCGGGTCGTCATCCCTCGTCTCTCCTGAAGCGGGAAAACGAAGGGGGCCGGCGCGCATCCGCCGCGCTCGGCCCCCTCCGAAGTCGCAATCGACCGCAGCAGCCCCCTAGTTGTCGTTGGCCTCGCTGGTGTCGATGACGTAGTTGGCGCTGGTCAGGAACATGTCGTCCCAGCTCTGCTCCGACCAGTACACTTCCTTGTTCGGCGCGGGGTTGTGGCGATTCGAGCGCGAGTTGTCGTAGCGCGCCACCGACTTCAACGTGCTGCCCGCCGGCACCCGCAACGGCTCGGCCAGGTAGTACTCGTACTGCCAGTCGAAGTCGTAGTTCGGGACCCGCATCAGGATCTCCTCCCGGCCGTCGGGGTAGGTCAGGACGTAGGTGAAGTCCTTGCCCCGCAGGTGCGCGTGGACGAACAGGCTCTGGATGATCGAGTCGTTCTGGAACGCGCCGATGCCGGTGACCGTCCAGTTGCCGTCCTGCGGCGGGATCGGGGCGAGCAGCGGGTTGAGGCCCTGGGCCACCCGCCGGAGGGCCGCTTCGGCCCGGCGCTCCTCGGGGGAGAGAGGCGGCGGCGCCACGAGCTGCTCGTTCTCCGAGGTGGTCTCGTCGAGCGACAGGGTGCGCTGGTAGTGCGTCACCTCTTCCGTGGCGAACCACGCGCCGATGGCCGGACGGGCAACCTCGGGCTGGCCGGTCGCCTGGTAGTGCATGTTCCAGACGATGTAGTCGAACAGGTCACCGCGAATCTCGCGCGCCTGACCCGGCCTCGCGACGTCGGCGCCGACCCCCGGAATGTAGGGACCGAAGCCGACCCGCGCGCGTGCGCGCTCCTCGGCCGCCGCGCGATCCTCCTCCGTGAGCTCCTCTTCGGCGTCCTCGGCGTCCTCGGCCTCGGCGACCTCTTCCGGATCGGCGTCGGGGTCGGCGACCGGCACGTAGTCGATCATGGGCCCGCCCGGGAAGGCCGGACCGCGGCCGAGCTTCGTTCCCGGCGGAAGGTTGACCAGACCCGTCGTGATGTGGTGGGTCGCGGCGTAGTTGCCGGGCCGCACCTGCGTCGCCGAGACGCGCATCACGTCATTGAACGGCAGCGGCTGGAAGAGGTTGAAGTTCGGGGTCTCGCCGTCCGGATCCACGTGCCACTCGATCGGGAACTCGATGACGTAGTCCGGATCCAGCCCCTCGGGGTGGCTCCAGCCGGCCTCCGCGAACCGCGGCGGCTCCGGCGCGAGGCCGTCGCCTTCCGGCGCCCCGCCGTCGACCCAGGCCACGATGGCCGCGATCTCTTCCTCGGTCAGGCTGGGGTCGTTGGAGAAGTTGCCGAACTCCGGGTCGGCGAACCAGGGCGGCATCTCGCGCGAGACGACCTTCGACTTGATGGCCCGCGCCCACGGCCGCGCGTCCCGGTACGAGAGCAGCGACATCGGCGCCACCTGGTTCGGCCGATGGCAGCTTGCGCAGTTGTCGAGCAGGATCTGCCCGACCTCGCCGTTGAACGTCGGAGCCTCCTCGGCCGCCTGCGCCGGCGCGATTCCCAACGCCGCGACTGCGACGAACCCCGCCGCCACTGCGATCGTTCGCTTCATTCTCAGCCTCCCCCTACTGGAGTCCAACGTTCAGGATCCTCGAAATGTACGTCGCGCGGCGCCCGATTGTCAACGCGGCTCCGCCCTGTCTCCCGGCCCCGCGGGGACGCCGATCGAGGCATCGTCCGCCGGCGCCGGGCCTCCGCGCGCGGCGCGCAGGCTCCCCGTCGGCGCCCTCCGGAGGCCGGATCGAGGCGCACGGACGGCCGGTCGTGATAGAGGTACGGCACGAAGGAGAACATTCATGAGGTACAGCAGCTCGCTTCCCGTCGCCCCGGCACGTCGCCGGGGAGGAGTCACGCGCCGCCGGAGCTTCGGGCGCGCCTGTCCGGGCGCCCTCGCGCTGATCGTCCTGCTGGCCGGTTTCGGTCCGGCCAGCGCCCTGGCCCAGGTCGAGTACATCGACCCCATGGGCGGCTTCACGCAGGTGGTCACCACGACCGACCGCGGCGTGAAGACCATTCACGTGTCCGGCCAGGTCGGCCAGGGCGAGACCCTTCAGGAGCACGCCGAATCGGCGCTCGAGGGCGTCGCGCAGAGGCTCGCCCAGGCCGGAGCGACTCCGGAGGACGTCGTCAAGATCCGCGTCTTCGTCAAGGACTTCACCCCCGACCAGTACCCGATCGTCGCGGCGGCCCGCTCGGCCGTCTTCCCCGAGGGCCACTGGCCGGCGAGCACGATGGTCGGGGTGGACGAGCTGTTCATCGACACGCTGCGGGTCGAGATCGAGGCGACCGCGGTCGTCGCGGAGCCGGGCGTCGACCTCGAGATCGAGCGCTTCGCCCCCTCGAACGGCTTCAGCGGCGCCGTCGCGGTGACCGCGCACGGTGTGCGGACGGTCTACGTGGCGGGTCAGGTCGGCACCGGCGACGGCCTCGCGGCCCAGACGGCGTCCGTGTGGGGGCGCGTCGGCGAGCGGTTGGTGGAGGCCGGGGCCTCGTTCGCGGACGTCGTGAAGGCGACGACCTACATCGTCGACTTCGATCCGGACACCGACCTCGTGGCGTATCGCGATGGCCGCGTCGAGGCGTTGTCGCTCACCGACATGCCGGCGAGCACGCTCCTGGGCGTCCCCGCTCTCGCGGCGGATCGGTTCCTGATCGAGATCGACGCCGTCGCCGTCGTCGGTGTCGACGGACAGGAGATCGAGCGCAACTTCATCGACCCCGCCACGGGGTTCTCGCAGGCGGTGGCGGCGCGCGGATCCGGGCCGGCCACGGTGCGGATCTCCGGGCAGGTGGGCAACCCTGGGGACTCCCTCGAGAGCCAGGCCGATCAGGTCTACGCGGGGCTCCGACAGCGCCTCGAGTCGGCCGGCGGCTCGCCGGAGGATCTGCTGAAGGTCGTGATCTACCTGCCCGAATACAGCCTGGGCGACTTCGAGGCGGTCGATGCGGCGCGCAAGGCGCACGGCTTCCCCGACGCCGCGGTGCCGGCGGCGACGCTGCTCGGAATCCAGTCGCTCTACGCCCGCGGCGTGCTGCTCGAGGTCGAGGGCATCGCCGTGGTCGACTGAGCGCCCGCCTGTCGCGACCGGCTCGGTCCCGGTTGCGAAGGTGATGTCCGGCCCCGGCGGGCGCTACCGCCGGGGCCGACCCGTGCGCCGCGCCGACCGGCAGGAACGCCGACCGGCAGGGAAACGCCGGCCGCGGCCGGCGCGGGTCACCGGACCCGCCTGCGCGTCAGAAGCGGAACAGGCGGGTCAGCTTGACGATGAAGGCCCGGTTCTCGAGGAAGGGAGCCCGGCCGCGGATCGACGTGTCGCGGGTGTCGTTGTAGACGACGAAGAGCTCGCTTCCGGGCTGGTACTCCCAGCGCAGCCGCAGGTTGGTGCCGAGCGACGAGTTGCTGGAGTTGTACTGGATGAGGCCGCCGAAGAACATCCGCGGCGTCAGCGTGTAGGTGACGCGGCTGGTGACGAGCGGGATCGTCGCCTCGCCGATCATCGGCAGCTCGATGCGGTTGATCGAGATGCCGGGCTCGAGCGAGAACTGCGGGGTCAGCTCCAGGCGCCCCCGCTGGAAGCCGACCGCGGTGATGGTGCCGTTGAAGAAGCCGCCGTGCTGCACCGAGAAGGTGCCGGCCAGGCGGCGCTGGGGCCCCATCTGGAACCCCACGTAGAAGTCCTGGAAGTCGTAGCCGCCGATCGGGATGGTGACCCCGGGCGCGAGCGGGAAGGGCCGCGCGAGCAGCTCGTAGCTGCGCTGGACGTCGAACGCCACCCGGTCGGCGCTCTCGAACTCGGTCTCGAAGCGGGCCTGGGCGATGCGGGTCTCCACGGCGCCGCTGCCGGTCTCGACGTAGTCGAGGCTCGCGCCGAAGGTGAACTGGCGCACGGCCTCGATGCCGCGGGGCCGCGGGGCGTACTGCCCGGTGGCGAACGTGCGGCGGAAGTTCCAGCGGCGCATGAAGCCGATCTCGGGGTTGAAGTTGTCGCCCACGTGCAGGTGGTCGACCTGGAAGGCGTAGAGGTCGCCGTTGTAGGTGAGCACCCCCTGGTAGCTGTCGTCGTCGCCCTCGAGCCCCAGCGTGCGGGACCGGGAGTAGTAGCCGTTCATGTAGAGGTTGTCGTAGAAGGCGAACTGCCCGTCCACGCCGTAGACCTCGTTGGCGCTCCCCGGCACCCGCGTCGACAGGGAACGGCGCGTGAGGATGGCGCCGATCCGGCTGCGCCGCAGGATGTCGCGGCTGACGCGCAGCACGGAGAAGTTGGTCGCGAGCGCGCCCACGTCCTGCTGGCTGTCGGTCTGGATGCTGAGCGCGCCGATGCTGAACGGCCCGATGCGCCCTGTGAGGCGTCCGCCGCCGACAATCGGCACGGTGCGCGTCACGCCCTCCTCGCTGGCCTCGAGGCCGATGCGCCGGCTGAAGAAGATGACCGGGGCGTCGCCCCCGCCGAAGAAGCCTCCGCCGGCGGTGACGGCGCCGGTGGGCCGGGCGGCCGAGAACCCACCGCCGCCGCCGCCGAAGTTGGCGCCGACACCGAAGTCGAAGATGCCGCGGCTCTCGAGGAAGAAGTCGCGCTTCTCGGGGAAGAAGAGGCTGAAGCGGGTCAGGTTGACCTGCTGCTGGTCCACCTCCACCTGCGCGAAGTCCGTGTTGTAGGTGAAGTCCGCCGTCAGGTTCTCGGTCAGGCCGAACTTGACGTCGATGCCGGCGTCCCCCGTTCCGTCGTTCACGATCGCGGGCACCGCGTTGACGTCGGTGGCGAGCCCGCCGATGGCGTACGGCTTGATCTCGAACGTCCGGTTGCCCCGCGGCACCTCGACGCCGGTCAGGGTGCCCGCGGCCGACAGCCGGAAGTCGCCCGGTCCGCCCGAGATCGGGACCGGCGTCATGTGCGCGACCTCGTTCTTCCAGCGGATGTTTCGCGTCAGCTGCATCCCCCAGACCTGCTCCGCCCGACCCGGGCGGAAGCGGAGGGATTTGAACGGGATCTGCGTCTCCAGGGTCCAGCCCCCGTCGAAGCGGCCCGTGGCGGAGTCCCAGATCGGGTTCCAGTCGATGTTCGGGTTGCTCTCGTCCGTGATCTGATAGTCCCCGAAGCCGCCGAGCGGGTTGATCATGAAGTTGAGACCGTTGCGCCGGTCGTAGAACGTATCGAACGCGATGCCGAAGTACTCGTTCATGACGAGCTGGAACGAGTCGCGCAGCATCTCGTTGGCCACCCAGTTCGACTCGGGCGTCGAGTCCCACAGCCGCGCGGAGACGTAGACGTGCTCTTCGTCGAAGAAGACCCAGGCCTCCGTCCGCTCGGTCGCCGGGGCGCCCTCGATGGGCATCTGCTGCAGGAAGCCGTCCACCGGCGGCACGATCTCGTAGAACCCTTCGTCGAGCACCCCGTCGACGCGCAGGGGCTGGGGGAGCCGCGTCGCCCGCATCGTGACGCGGCCCGCGCCGTCGCGGGTCACGGTGGCCGGCGCAACCGGGGGCGGCGGGCCGTCGATGAGGACGCGGGGCGCGATCGCCGAGCCGGCGCCGGTGCGGGCCGCGGCGGTGCCTGCCGCCGGGCGTGCCTCCGGGGCGGGGGCGATGGGCGGATCCGCCCGCTCGGCCAGGGCCGGCTCAGCCGGCGGCCG
>JAPOVI010000101.1 GCA_026708265.1 Acidobacteriota bacterium | reverse complement strand
GTCGGCGTAAGTGATTGATTTCAAAGGCTTCGCCTGAACCGTTGTTAAACTTGGGCTAGCGCGCCCTGACGGGCGGGTTGGGAGTCTGCGCGCAGACTCCTCGCGCGCCTGACGCGATCCGGCGCGCCTGCCTGCGCACGGTCACGAACGCGACGAGGCGGTCCGCGACGAGAACAGCCGCCGCAGGTCGTCGAGGACCGCGTACGCGATCGGCACCAGCAGCAGCGTGATGAAGGTGGCGAACAGCACCCCGAAGGCCAGGGAGACCGCCATCGGAACGAAGAACGCCGCCTGCATGCTGCGATCGAACATCATCGGCACCAGCCCGGCGAACGTGGTCAGCGACGTGAGCAGGATGGGACGGAAGCGGTGGCTGCCGGCCCGGCGGATAGCCCGCTGCAGACCGTCGTCTGCCGGCTCGCGGCCGACCGAATCGTCGCCTGCCGCCGGTTCGGCCGCGGGGTGGCGCTTGCGCTCGCGATTGATGAAGTCGACCATGACCAGGCTGTCGTTGATCACCACGCCGGTCAGCGCGACGAAGCCGAACAGGGACATGGCCGTGACGTCGAGTCCCATGATCAGGTGCCCCCAGAACGCCCCCACCAGACCGAACGGGATCGCGCCCATGATGATGAACGGCTGGACGTAGGAACCCAGGGGGATCGCGAGCAGCGCGAAGATCAGCACCAGGCTGAGCAGGAATCCGGTCCGCAGGGCCTCGACGGCTTCTTCCTGCGCGGCCTGCGCGCCTCTGAAGCTGTAGAAGACACCCGGGAAGTCCGCCAGCACCTCCGGCAGGATGCGCCGCCGCAGGTCGCGGATGACCGCGGCCGCCGAAGATACGTCGGGGTCGACCGACGCGGTGACGTTCACCGCGCGGTTCCGATCGATGCGCCGGATCGACGCGAAGCCGCGTGACGGCTCCACCTCGGCCACGTGGCCGAACGGCACCTCCCCGCCGTCCGGCGTGCGGATACGCATGTTCTCCAGGTCGGCGAGCGACCGTCGCTCGTCGCGCGGGTAGCGCACCATGACGCGGATGTCGTCCCTCCCGCGCTGAATCCGCTGCGCTTCCTCGCCGTAGAAGGCCTGACGGACCTGGCGCCCCAGGTCCTGCAGCCTGAGTCCGAGCGCCTCCGCCGCCGGCCGGATGCCCAGCCGCACCTCCTCCTTGCCGGTCCGAAACGAATCCGCGATCGCGTAGACGCCGGCATAGGACCGCAGCCTGCTCTTGATGGCCTCGGCGGCGGCCCGGAGCCGCTCCAGATCGGCTCCGGTAAGTTGCACGTCCACGTCCTCACCCGGGTTCAGAAGGGACGTGTACAGCTCCACCGCGACCGCCTCGGGAACCGGGCCGGTCTCCTCGCGCCACAGGTTGCCCAGTTGCTCGCTGCTGTACGAGCGCGACTCCGTGGGTGCGAGCTCGATGGTGATCTCGCCGACGTGGGGCGACGCGACGTCGTTCGAGCCCACCACGCCGAACCGGCCGCCGCCCCGCGCCTCCACCGGCTGGTCGCCGATCGTCGCTGCCACGTGGCGGAAGTAGTCGGTGCCGGTCTCGTCAGCCAACCTGTCGCGGAGCCGCGCGGCGCCGGCTTCGAACCTCGCGATCGCCGCCGCGGTGGACTCGACCGGGGTGCCCAGCGGCATCGTGACCGATGCGGTCATGAACTCGTTCTCGATCGAAGGGAAGAACCGAAAGCCGGTCCAGCCGCCCAGGGCGGCGCCGGCGGTCAGAATGAGGCCGGAAACGCCGACGGCGGCGGTTGCGTAGCGCCAGCGGAGAGCCACCCCGAGGAACGGCTCGTAGAGGTGCCGCACGACCCACAGGAGGGCCTCGGCAAAGCGCTTCTGCAAGCGGCGCCAGGCGCCGGGTTGCCCCCGCCGGCGGACGTGCGCCAGGTGGGCCGGCAGGATGCCGAGCGATTCGAGCAGGGAAGCCAGCAGACACGGAATGACCACGAGCGGCACGACCCGGAACACCTTCCCCAGCCCGCCCGGAACGAACAGCAGCGGCAGAAACGCCACCGCGGTCGTCAGGACCGCACACACCACCGGCTTGCCGATCTCCTGCGCCCCCGCGATCGCGCCCCGCACGGAGTCCGGGGCTCTCTCCTGGTGGCGATGGATGTTCTCGCCGACCATGATGGCGTCGTCCACCAGGATCCCGAGCACCAGGATGAACGCGAAGCACGAGGCCATGTTGATGGTCACGTCCGCGGTCGGCAGAACCGCGAGCGCGCCGAGGAACGAGAGCGGGATGCCGAGGCTGACCCAGAAGGCGAGACGCAGCTCGAGGAACAGCGTCAGCACGACGAAGACGAGCACGAAGCCGGCCGCTCCGTTGCCGAGCATGAGGGCCAGCCGATCCGTCAGGACCTGCGACTGGTCCTGCCACATCGTGAGCGCGATCCCCTCCGGCAGCCAGGCCTCCGCCCGCTCGACGTAGTCCCGCACCGCGGCTGCCACCCGGAGCGCGCTCTGCTCCCCCGACCGGTACACCGACACCGTGACGGCCGGGCGGTCATCGAAGCGGGCGTGCTGATCGGTCTCCGCGAAGCCGTCGACCACGGTGGCGACGTCCCCGAGGAGCAGACGGCTGCCGTCGGGTCGTGTCCAGAGCATGAGGCTCTCGAACTCGGAGCCCTGGTAGGCCTGCCCGACCGTGCGCAGCAGGATCTCGCCGCGTTCGGTCCGCACCGAGCCGCCCGGAAGGTCGAGCGACGACCGGCGGACGGCGTCGGCGACCTGGTCGAACGTGAGCCCGTGCCGGCGCAGCACGGCCTCCGACACCTCGATGGAGATCTCGTAGGGCGGCGCGCCGGCAATCTCGACCTGGCTGACCTCCGGCAGCGCGGCCAAGCCGTCGCGCACCGTCTCGGCCACCCTCTTCAGCGTGGCCGCGTCGGTGTCACCGGAGATGGCGACGTCCGTAACCTGGCTGCGCGTGACCACCGCGCGGATGATCGGCCGCTCGGTCTCGATGGGGAACGTGGTGATGGCCTGGACGCTGTTCGTGATCTCGTCGATCACGCGCTGCGGGTCGGCGCCGAGCTCGATCCGCGCGACCACCAGGGTACTGCCCTCGGACGCGGTCGACACGATCTCCTCGATGCCGTCGATGCTCTGTACGGCCTCTTCGATGCGGACGACGACGGCGGACTCGACCTCCGCCGGTGCCGCACCGAGATAGGGCACCTGGATGCTGACCCGGTCGAGATCCAGCTCCGGGAAGACCTCCTGGGTAATCGTCGCCGCGGCCATCAGGCCGCTCACGACGATCCCGAGCATCAGGAGATTGGTGGCGACAGGGTTGCGGGCGAGCCAGGCGATCGCGCGGTTCACGATGGCCTCATTCGCGGGACCGGCTCGTAGCAGAGTTGACCGACGGGTCGGCTACCCCCGCGACACGCAGGCGCTACCCGTCCGTTTGACGGGGTACGCCGTTGCATGTTACACCACCCGCTGGTCGTTTTCGTACGCCGGAGCCGGCCCGCCGACCGTCGGAATTCGGGTGTCGTCGCCGGGAATCGCGCCATTGCGGCAACCGGCCACCCCATCCGTCCTGCGAGTCCGGCCAGGGAGATCACAGGTGGCAGAAGAATCGAACGCGGCGGCGAACGGATCCGGCCGGTCCGCATGGCGGGGCTACGCCCAGGCGGCGCTGATTCTCCTCGTGATGGCCCTTGCGGTGTATTTCGCCCGCGCCCCCGACCGCGTCGACCGTACCGCACCGGACCGGGGGGCCGAAGGCGCCCGCCCCACCGTCAGGGTGTATCGCCCGACTCCGACCGAGCACACGCTGACCGTCGGGCTGACGGGCACGGTGAACCTGCAGGAGCGGGCGACGGTGTCCTCCGAAGTCGTCGGTCGGGTGGCCTGGGTCTCCCCCAACTTCGCCAACGGCGGATCGCTGGCGGCGGACGAGACGCTCATCCGCATCGATCCGGCCGAGTTCGAGCTGGAGGTGGAGGCCGCCGAGATGGCGGCCCGGGAGGCGGAGGCCCGGGTCTGGGCCGAGAACGCCGGAGCCGAAGAGGACCTGCGGGTGTTCGCCCGCGAGAACCCGGGCGTCGAGCCGTCCGCCTCGGTGCGGCGCCTGCCGGCGATCGCCGAGGCCGAGGCCCGGCTCCTGAAGGCGCAGGCCGAACGGAAGCTGGCGGAGCTCCGCCTCGAGCGCACGAACATCTCGTTCCCGTTCGCCAGCCGCGTGATGAACTCCGACGTCGAGGTGGGCGAGCTCGTGGGCCCGGCGGACCTTGTCGGCGGTCCGGCGGCGCGCCTCGGCATCGTCTATCGAGCCGCAGCCCTGCAGGTGGACGCGCCGATCGAGCCCCGGGACCTGGAGTACCTGGATCCGGTGATCGGTCGCGCGGCCCGCGTGGCCGGGGAGATGGCGACGTGGGAAGCCCGCGTGGCGCGCGTCTCCTCGCTGGTCGCCCCGCAGAGCCGCCTCGCGACGGTGTTCCTGAAGTTCGCCGCGGATGCGGACCCGGACTCGCTGCCGGTGCCGGGAACGTTCGTGGAGGTCGACATCGAGGGACCGGTCTACGAGGACGTGTTCGCGCTGCCTTAACGCGGTCCTCGGTCCGTGTCGGTCCGCGCCTGTCCAAATGTGCCGCACTCACAGGCAGAAAGAGCGACGAATGGCCCTCTCTGGAGTCCTTGCCAGTCCGCGCCGGTCTACCTCAATCCGAGGCTTGATTGTGGGTGTACCGTGGGTGTAGTATTTGGTCGAGGGCAGGCCGACGCCTATGGAAAGACTGACAGCCAAGCGGGCCGAGACACTGCGGAAGCCGGGCCGGTATCAGGCGGGCGACACGGTGTACCTCGTCGTGGCCAGGGGCCGGACGGGCAGGGTCAACAAGCGATGGGTTCAACGGCTCCACGTCCAGGGGAAGCGGCGCGACATCAGCATCGGCACGTACCCGGCGGTCAGCCTGTCCGAGGCTCGGGAGCGGGCGCACGACAACCGCCTGACGGCGAAGCGGGGCGGGAACCCGTCCGGGCGTGCGTCGACGGTGCCGACGTTCGCGGATCTGTCCGCCAAGGTCGAGCGAGGGGGCCACTGGCGCGGCCGGACCCGAGAGACGCGGCGGCGCACCCTGGCGCGGTACGCGGCACGTCTGATGGGTCGCCCCGTCGACCAGATCGACCGGGCGGCGGTGCTCTCGGTGCTGGGGCCGGTCTACCGCGACAAGCCGGCGACCGGCAAGCTTTTGCGCGGTTGGATCCGGGGCGTGCTCGCGGCGGCGCAAGCTCTCGGACACGTCGACGTGAACGCGGCGGGCGAAGTGATCGACGCGGCCTTGCCGAAGACCCCGAAGACTTGAGAGCATCGGCGCGCGTTGCCGTACGCGGACGTTCCCGCGGCGCTGGCAGCGGTCGAGGCGTCCGGGGCCGGTCCGGCCGTCAAGGCGGCGATTCGCTTCACGGCGCTGACGGCGGTTCGGTCCGGCGAGGCTCGCGGGGCGACGTGGGGCGAGGTCGACCTCGCGGTGCGGGAGTGGCGCGTACCGGCCTCGCGGATGAAGGCCGGCGCGGAACATCGGGTGCCGTTGTCGGACGCGGCTGTGGCCGTGCTCGAGGGCATGAAGGCGCATTCTGACGGCGCGGTCGATTCTCTGATCTTCCCTGGCGTGGGCGGGCGGCGGCTCAACGGCGACACCTTGATCAAGGCGCTGCGGAGAGCGACGAGGACGGATGCGGACGTTCACGGCTTCCGGTCGAGTTTCCGCACGTGGGCGGCGGAGCGTTCCGGGGCGACGAGGGACGTGGCGGAGCTGGCGCTTGCCCACGTTGTCGGCGGGGCTGTCGAACGGAGTTACGCGCGAAGCGATCTGTTCGACCAGCGGCGTGGGCTCATGGACCAATGGGCAGCGTTCGTGACCGGCCCCGTGCCTACCCGGTAAACACTGTCCCGGTCGCCGAAACGAACGTTCCCGCGGGTCGCTCGGGGCGGCGGCGGCGTTCAGCCGTACGGTGTGCCGGTCACCGACCCGAAGCCGGAATCGGCTCACCTCAGTCCGAGTCTGGCGGGTTGACCTCAGATCGCGGTTGCCAGCGGGCAGTGGTGCGGGTGGCGGCGGTCAGCAGGAGTAGCAGCCGATCCCAGCGGCATCTGGATCACTACCGGACGCCCCGAGATGGTGGTCGGTCGTCGCGACGCATTAGGCGCGAAACGGCATCCTTCAGCTCTTTGTCGTCCTTCAACGCCTGGGCCAAGCGCTCCGACAAGTCCATCAAGACAACTCTGATTTCGCTGGCTCGTTCGAGGCACTCTGCGTCGTTGAGTTCATGCAACCCGTGACTGGTGGCCTTGTGCAACAGTGCAAGAGGGCTGTGCATATCGATCATTAGTGCTGCTGGGATCGCCTCTCTCACATCTGCCAGGGCTTTACGAAACTGTGTTTCTGCGATCGCCGTTTCCAGTTTCTGAGCTGCCTCAACCGCACCGGTATTCCTTGCCACCTTGGCGATCTCGGCCAGGATTCTGTTCTTCTGGTTCTCGACGACCCTCCGATAGTAAGCGTAGGCTCCGATACCCAATCCCTGGCTCTCGCATCGGCGACCCTTCAGAAAAGTCTCTCTGTCGGGGCCGATCAGACTAATGAGTCGCGACGGCGATGGCGGACCGTACGCCGGGTACTCTCCCAGCTTCCGACAACTGCCGGTCACCGCACCTTGACCATCCCAGCGAGCCGCCAGGGCAAACGTCTTACTCGTAGTCTGGCAGTTAGAGCACACGTATGAAATGAAGCAATCGACCCAGACGTTGGCCTCAGAAAAAGTCCGTCCTTTGTCTGTAGATCGGAAAACCCTCATGCCACCGCATACATCTTCGCCGCAGTGAAGTTGAATATCCGGCGCCGCGAGGGCGTAAGACGCGCTGCCGGTGGTGCTCCGACTCCAGACCATAGCCAAATCGGCGATGTTCCGCTCATTTCCAGGAGGGCATCCGATCAGAAATTCCCGAAACGGCGTTCGCGGTTTCAATGTCTCGGTCGTCGGCGTTGCGTCATCCATATTGCGTACTCGCGTTCAATCTAGTCAGGCGCCATTTGCTCGGTGCTGATGCGGTGCTTCCAGTGCGCCGCGAGGATCGTGCCGCCGCCGAGGCGGGGGAATGCTCGAGCGGAACATCTCGGGCGGTATCGCTTGAACGATGCGGCGCTTCGCGGCCCACAGGCCGGCTGCAGGTTTGGGAAGCGTCAGGGTCTCCATGGGCTGTGCGGGCGCGGAGGCGGTGTCTGGAAGGCGTTGAGGAGGGGGGTGGTGTGGGGAAGGGGTGAGAACC
>JAPOVI010000078.1 GCA_026708265.1 Acidobacteriota bacterium | reverse complement strand
GGCCCCTCCGGTTCAGTGCCCCCTTCCTCAGCATCTACAGGCTCCAGCGTGCAGTCCCAGTCGCTGGCCGTCACGTCGACCGGACGCACCTCGACGCCGTGCCGGACCGCGTCGTCGACGATGGTCGCCGGCGAGTAGAAACCCATCGGCTGCGCGTTGAGCAGCGAGCAGGTGAAGACGTCCGGGTAGTGGCAGCGGAACCAGGCGGTGGCGTAGGCGATGAGCGCGAAGCTCGCGGCATGGCTCTCCGGAAACCCGTACTCCCCGAACCCGCGGATCTGGTCGAACACCCGCTCGGCGAACTCCCGCGCGATGCCCTTCGCCAGCATGCGGCTCACCAGCCGGTCGCGGTGCCGCTCGATGCGCCCGCTGCGGCGCCACGCCGCCATGTCGCGCCGGAGCTGGTCCGCCTCGCCCGGCGAGTAGTCGGCCGCCACCATCGCCAGCTTCATCACCTGCTCCTGGAACAGCGGCACGCCGAGCGTCTTCCGCAGCACCGGCTCGAGGCACGCGTGGGGATAGACGACCGGCTCCTCGCCGCGCCGCCGCCGCAGGTAGGGGTGGACCATGCCCCCGGTGATGGGGCCCGGCCGCACGATGCTCACCTCGACGACCAGGTCGTAGTAGTTGCGCGGGCGCAGCCGCGGCAGCATCGCCATCTGCGCGCGGCTCTCGATCTGGAAGACGCCGACCGTGTCGGAGCGGCAGATGCGATCGTAGGTCTCCGGATCGTCGGCCGGTATCCGGTCGAGCGACAGCTCGCGGCCGTAGTGCCGGTCGAGCATCCGGAAGCCGAGGTCGAGCTGCGTCAGGGCGCCGAGTCCCAGCAGGTCGACCTTGAACAGGCCGAGGTCCTCCAGGTCGTCCTTGTCCCACTGGATCACCGTCCGCTCGGGCATCGTCGCGTTCTCGATCGGTACCAGGTCGTGGACCGGCTCGTGGCCGAGCAGGAAGCCGCCGGGATGGATCGACAGATGCCGGGGACAGTCCTGGATCTGCTCGCACAGCCGGAAGAGGTGGCCGTGAACCGGGGAGGCGGGGTCGAGGCCGGCCCGCGCCAGCGCCGCGGCGTCTAGCGGGCCGTAGTGCGAGAGGAGCTTGGCGAGCCGATCGATCGCCGTCTCGGACAGCCCGAACGCCTTGCCGACCTCCCGCACCGCGGACCGCCCGCGGTAGCGCACGACGTTGGCCACCATGGCGGCGCGGTCGCGGCCGTACTTCCGGTAGACGTGCTGGATCACCTCCTCGCGGCGGTCGTGCATGATGTCGAGGTCGATGTCGGGCGGCTCGTGCCGCTCGCGCGACAGGAAGCGCTCGAACAGCAGCTCGACCCGCGTCGGATCGACGGCCGTGATCCCGAGGCAGTAGCAGACGACCGAGTTCGCGGCCGACCCGCGCCCCTGGCAGAGGATGCCCTCCTGCCGGCAGTAGCGGACGATCTCCCACATCGTCAGGAAGTAGCCGCCGTAGTCGAGCTCGTCGATGAGCGCCAGCTCCCGGTCGATCTGCTCGCGGATGGCCGGGGGCACGCCGGCGCGGAAGCGCTCGCGGGCGCCGCGAAGCGTGAGCTCACGGAGCCACGCGGACGACGTCTTGCCGTCGGGCAGCCGCTCGGCGGGATAGCGGTAGCGGATCTCGGACAGGCTGAACGTGCAGCGCGACGCGACCTCGCGGGTCCGCTCGACGAGCGCCGGCTCGTCGGCGAACAGGCTCGCCATCACCTGCGGCGCCTTCAGGTCGTGCTCGGCGTTCGGACGGGTCAGGCGGCCCGCGGCGGCGAGCGTGACGCCGTGCCGGATGCAGGTGAGGACGTCCTGCAGGTCGCGCCGCGCCGGCGTGTGGTAGAGCACCTCGGTGGCGGCGACCAGCGGCAGGCCGGCGCGCTCCGCGTGCCGCCGCAGGCAGGCTTCCTGGCGCACTTCCTCCGCGCGGCGGTGGCGGGGCGCCATCGCGTACAGCCGGTCGCCGAACGCCTCCCGTAGCGGTCCGGCGACCGCGTGCGGCTCCGCGTCCCGGACCAGCAGGCTCCGTTCGCCGCCCCACAGGGCGACGAGCCCCGCGGCCCGCTCGCAGACCTCCGGCCACGTGATCCGCGATTCCCCCTTGGGCCGCCGCAGCCGGCCGGCGGTGAGCAGCCGGCAGAGGTTGGCGTAGCCGGTCCGATCCGCCGCGAGCAGCACGACCGTGGAAGTCGCCGCCGCGTCGTCGGCCTTCGCTCCAGCTCCCGCGCCGGCCGTAGCGTCGGACTCGCCCGTCGCATCCCCGACCGTCACCTCGGCCCCGACGATCAGGCGCACGCCCAGCTCCTTCGCCTTCACGTGCGCCCGCACCATGCCGTACACGCCGTCCCGATCGGTCAGGGCGAGGGCCTCGAGCCCGAGCGCGTGCGCCTGCTCGACCAGCTCGTCGGGGTGGCTCGCCCCGTCGAGAAACGAGAAGTTGCTCCGGCACCGGAGCGGGACGTACGACATCGGCCTCGGACCGCGGCCCGTTCCCGGAGAGGGCCGCCCTACTCCACCCGCCCCTGCCAGCACCATCGTCGGCGCGGTCGGTCGTAGTAGATCCAGAGCAAGTCGCCGTCGCGCATCCGGGCGAAGTAGTACTCGCGGTGGACGGCCGCCCGCCACCACCCGCCGGACACCAGGTACGGTCCGGCGAGGTCCTCGACGTGCCCGGCGACGCCCCCGCGCAGCAGCCAGCCGTCCGGCTCGTGGCGCGGGCGCGGGGGAAGCGGGACCGGACGCGCATGGATTCTCCGCACCAGCGGCCGGCAGGCGGTGTCGGCGGGCGTGGGCGCCGGCACCGGCACGGACCGCGGGGACGGCGCCGACCGCGGGGACATCCCGGAACGCAGAGCCTTCGCAGGCCGCCGCACTGCGGAACGCCGCGCCGTCACGGAACGGGACGCACCCACAGTCCGTGGGGCCGTCGCCAGCGGCTCCCAGGCGAACCGAGCCTCCGGCAGATGCGCCTCGACGAGACGCGCCCGCACCACCGCTTCGTCACCGAACTCCGCGCGGACACGGGCGAGCGCGCGGTTCGCGGCCGCCGGGTCACGGTGCGGGCGTGCGGCGAACAGCCCTGCTTGCGCGCTCCTGGTCCGGACGGCACGGGCGGCGACACGCAGGCTGGTGACCCCGGCACCGATTGTGCGCTCTCCGGGCGTGTGCGTCCGGGACGCGGCCTGGAGTGCGCGCGTCCGGGACACGGTTGCCGAGGGCGCAGGCGCCGTCGAGCGGAGGCGTGCCTCCTGGGAAAGGCGTGCCTCCGGGCGGAAACGCGCCTCCAGCCGGAGGCGCACCAGGTTCAGCAGTTGGGCGGCGTCCAGGGTCGGGGCGGCGGGACGAATCCGCTCGGTCTGCGCGGGGGCGCGCTCGAGCCGCAGGTCGAGCGTCAGCTCGGCCAGCGCCTCCTGGCGCGCGGCAATCCGGGCCAGCACCCGGTTCAGCAGGCGCTTGACGAGGAACAGCAGGCGCGAGACGTCGGTCTCCGGATCGTCGAGGTCGTGCCGCGCGACGAGCGGGTCCCGGACCGGCAACGGCTGCAGCGGCGCCCACAGGTCGCCCGCGGCCAGGCGGTGCAGGCGCTCGGCGTCCGCACCGAAGCGGCGGCGAATCCCCGCCGGGGGCAACTGCAGGAAGGCCCGCACCGTCCCGACGCCGAGCTTCTGCAGGCTGTCGCGAAGCGCCGGGTCGATGCCCAGCCGGTCCAGCGGCGCCTGCCCCGCCAGCACCCGCTCGGTGGCCGGATCCCGGAGCACCGTGGCGGCCGGACCGCTCGCGGCGGTCGCCGCGGTCCGGGCGACGGCGTAGGTGCCGAAGCGGGTGAAGCCGACGGCCACCGCCCCCCGCAGCCCCCCCGCCCGGAGCGCGGCGAGAACGGCATCCGCCCACTCGCGGAGCGATGCCCAGAGATGCGACAGGCCGGAGGCGTTCAGCCAGAAGACCCCCGGCTCGTCGCGGCACGGCTCGACGTCGGGGCTGAACCGGCGCAGCCGCTCCGCGAGCGACGCCACCTCCCGCTCGATCTCGGCCGGCGGCACCTCGCCGGCGTGCAGCGTGCGCGCCAGCGACAGGCCGGCGCTGTAGCGCATCCCGGTGCGGATGCGCGCGTCCTGCGCCGCCTCGTTCGCCCAGAGGATCACCCCCTGCGGCTTGTCGCGGTCGACCACCGCCACCGGCCGGCCGGCCCAGCCGGGACGGCGCCGCAGCAGGAGCTGGAGCGGGAACGCCGGCAACTCAACGCAGGCCATCCGGTCCACGGCACCACTCCCGGTCGGTCCAGCCCGGACCGCGCCGCTTGTCCTTGAGGGCCTGCACCTGGCAGGCATAGCGATCCGGCCCGTGGCGGATGCACCGCGCCTGGGCGCGGACCGCGACGAGCGACCCGAGCGACGGCTGGCGCTCGGTCTTCTCCGTCAGGCAGAGGATGAGCGTGCCGTGCGCGAGCGCCTGCTCGGCGAGGCGCGTCTGAACGGCGAGCGGGAGGTCGAGGCAGTCGCCGAGGTCGACCACGAGCAGTCCGAACGCGCCGGAACGGGCGAGCTGGTCCGCGGCCCGCAGGCGCGGGCGCAGGCCGTCGAGCCGGATGACCGGCAGCGCCGCCAGGTCGACGCCCCCCTCGGCGGCGTCCGGCGGGAAGAAGGTGCTGGCGGTGCGGGTGATCCAGGCGACCGGCTCGTCCTCCCGCTGCGCCTCGCGCACCAGTCCCATTGCCAGCGTGAGCGACGGCGCGGCACCGGTGCCCGCAAGCTCCGCCAGGCAGCCGCCGAGCGCGGCGGCGGTCCAGGCCGCCGGCGGCGGCGTCGCCCGGCTGCGCTGCAGCCAGCTCCGGGACGCGGAGACGAGTGCGGACAACTCTGCTGCGTTCGCCATTCCCGCCGCCACTCACTTCCGTCAGGCGCCCGTCCCGCCATGCGCTCCCAGGATGCGCCGGACCTCGATGACCTTCCCGAGGATCGCGACCGCTCCGGCGTCGAGCACGATCGGAGCGAACGCGGGGTTCTCGGGCCGCAGCTCCACCCGCCGCCCGCGCGACCGGAAGGTCTTGACCGTCGCCTCGTCCCCGACCCGCGCCACGACGAGGTCGCCGTTCCCGGCGGTCGGCTGCCGCCGCACGATCACCAGATCGCCCGGCAGGATCCCGACCCCGGTCATGCTCTCGCCGCGCACCCGGAGCGCGAACAGGTCGCCGGCCGCCGCCCCCCGAGCGTCGACCGGCAGGTAGCCGTCCGGATCCTCGACGGCGGCGTCGAGCGCGCCGGCCGGGACCCGGCCGAGCACCGGGGCGAGCACGGTGCGCGCCCCCTCACTCGACCCGGGCAGCCGGTAGCCCCGCGCCCGGTGCCGGCCCGCCAGCAGCCGGCCCTCCTCGACGAGCCGTTCAAGATGTTGTTGCGCCGTCCGGACCGCCCGGAAGCCGAGCGCCTCCTGCACCTCGCGCACCGTCGGCGGCTGCCCCGCCAGCAGCCGGTCCCGCACGAACGCGAAGACCTTCTCGCGCGTCTCGCCCGCCGGCGTGCGTCCCATCGTGCCTCCGCTCTCAGTCCCGACTGTCGGTCCGGCTCCGTCGCACCGCTCCGTTCCGGTGCGACCGCCTGCCCCCGGATGCGCGCCGCCTCCGATTCGGCGGTCGCGGGGCTCAGACAATACCATACATTTGAATGTTATAGTAGTCCGACTGGCGATCCGGTCGGAGGTCTTGTCCAAGCAGGTGTCGTCTTCACTGTCTACCGGGTAATCATGTATGCTCAGTCGTGATTCGATCGTTTGCGAATCAGGCGACGGAGGACATCTTCCATGCTCGCAACACCAAGGCTGCACGTTCGATTCCTCGACAACTCTGGCCCGTTATCCGTCGCAAGCTGGACTACCTGCAGTCGGCGACCCGAATCGACCAGTTGCAGCACCCGCCCGGCAACCGGCTCGAGGCATTGCGCGGAGACCGGCGCGGATTCTTCAGTGTCCGGGTGAACGAGCAGTACCGGTTGACGTTCAGATTCGAGCAGGGACACTCTTCGGAGGTTCGGTGCGAGGACTACCATTGAAAGGAAGGCTGCGGATGATTCCGGAGAACCGGCCGCCGACCCACCCGGGTGAAATGCTCCTGGAAGAGTTCCTGCGGCCACTTGGGATGACGCAATCCGAAGCCGCCCGCCGGATGGAGATTCCGCTCAATCGGCTGAACGAGGTGATTCGAGGCAGGCGGGGGATTACGGCGGATACGGCGCTGCGTCTCGGGAAGCTGCTGAACACCGACCCCGAAATCTGGATGAATCTCCAGAACCAGTGGGATCTCTGGCACGCAGCCCGCTCAGCCTCGCGCGCCTCGTGAGCCATCCCGCCGAGCACTTGATCCGATGGCTGCAGAACCCGACAGCGACGCGACGGCGCTGCGGAAGATGATCGATGCGGGACTGGTCGTGGCCGCAGCCAGGCCCGGCCCCATGCCAACGCCGCGGTGGCGTCCTGTCGCGGTACCGGGGGAACCGATCTCGAAGACCATCATCGACGATCGCGACGATACGCCTGGCACTCGTCACCAATCATGTCGCTGACGCCCGGGACGCGGATCGGCGCCTACGACGTCACCGGCCCGCTCGGGGCCGGGGGCATGGGCGAGGTCTACCGCGCCCGCGACACGAAGCTCGACCGGGACGTCGCGCTGAAGGTGCTGCCGGAGGCGTTCACGGCCGACCCGGACCGGCTGGCCCGCTTCGAGCGGGAGGCCCGCGTCCTCGCCTCGCTGAATCACCCGAACATCGCCCAGATCCACGGCCTCGAGGAGACCGGCGGCACGCGCGCGCTGGTCCTGGAGCTGGTCGAGGGCCCGACCCTGGCCGACCGCCTCGCCGCCGGTCCGATCCCGCTCGACGAGGTGCTGTCCATCGCGTGGCAGATCGCCTTCGCCCTGCAGGGCGCCCACGAAGCGGGCGTGGTCCACCGGGATCTGAAGCCCGCCAACATCAAGGTGCGCGACGACGGGACCGTGAAGGTCCTGGACTTCGGCCTGGCCAAGGCGCTCGACCAAGCCCCGGCTGCCCCGCCCCCGAACGTCGATCCGCTGGAGTCGCCGACCCTCACCGCCTCGGTGACCCGGATGGGCGGCGGCCTCATCCTGGGGACCCCGGCCTACATGTCCCCCGAGCAGGCGGAGGGTCAGCCGGCCGACACGCGCGGGGACCTCTGGGCGTTCGGCGTCGTCCTCTACGAGATGCTGGCCGGCGAGCGCCTGTTCGCCGGGGAGACGGTGGCGCAGGTGCTGGCCCGGGTGATCGACCGCGACCTCGACCTGTCGGTGCTGCC
>JAPOVI010000239.1 GCA_026708265.1 Acidobacteriota bacterium | reverse complement strand
CCGTCGCAGGCTCCGGGTCGGCCCCAGCCCCCACCGTCCCAGGAGCTTGCGCCGCGGCACTCCACTTCGTTGACGTTCTGCGGCGCAAGCTCCTAGGGAGCGGGTCGCGTCAGGATTACGGCGTCGAGCGCGACGGCGCCGTGACCTTCGGGCAGCACGACGAACGGATTGACCTCGGCGCTGTCGATCCGGTCGCCGTGCGCCGCTGCGAAGGCGGACAGGTGCGCCAGCGCCGCCGACAGCGCGGCCACGTCGTACGGGCCGCGCCCCCGGACCCCGTGCAGCACCTTGCCGGCCCGCGTCTCGCCGATCATGCGGCGAGCTTCGGCCTCGTCGAACGGCGCGACGCGGAAGCTGACGTCGTCGATCACCTCGACCAGCGTTCCGCCGAGCCCGAACATGACGACGGGCCCGAACGTCGGGTCGTTCCGCACGCCGAGGATCGTCTCGATGCCGCCGGATACCATCGGCGCAATCAGTACGCCCTCGATCGGGGCGGCGCGGTCCGCGGCGCGTGCCCGTGAGGTGACGGTCTCATAGGCGGCGCGCACGCCGTCCTCGGTCGCCACGTTCAGCACGACGGCGCCGAGCTCGGTCTTGTGCAGCACCCCCGGCGCGCACAGCTTGACCGCCACGGGCCTCCCGAAGGCGGCGGCGATGCGCGCGGCTTCGTCGGCGGTCCGGGCAAGCTCCTCCTCGACCACCGGGACCCCCGCCATCGACAGCAGGCGCTTCGCTTCCCGTTCCGAAACGGGGCCGTCCGACAATCCGGCGGCGGGCGCAGCGAGGAGCGGGGCGTCCACCGTTCGGGACGCGGGTCGGTCGGACGCATGGTCCGTGGCTCCGAGCGCCGGTCCGTCGGCCCGGCCGCCCGCGTGCGCCGCAAAGCTGCGCGCGAAGCGGTGGAGCGCCGCGACGGCGCGGACGGCGCGGGTGGGGTCCTCGAACACCGGGCAGCCGATCGCCTCGTACTGCCGGACGACATCGGGCGGGGCCACGATGGAGAGCACGAGCAGGCACTCCGGCCGTCGCGCGTGGGCGGCTTCGATCGCGCGCCGCAGCGGCTCGACCATGCCGTCGGCCGCCGCGACGTAGGTGAAGAAGGCGACCACCGCGTCGTGCCGCCGCTCCTCGAAGACGATGCCGAGGTTGTCGCCGATGAGATCCACCTGGTTGAGAGCCTGGGCCGTGATGTCGACCGGATTGCGCGGCGAGGCGTACGGGAGGGCGGCCTTCAGGCGTGCCTGCGCGGCCTCGCCGAGCGGGGCGACGTCGAGCCCGAAACCGACCGCGGCATCCGCCATCTGCACGCCGACGCCTCCGGAGATGGAGACCAGGGCGACGCGCGGGGTCGCGGGGAACAGGCCGAAGCGGGCGGCGTAGGCGATGTCGAGCATCTCATCCGTGTCGCGCGCCCGGTGGACGCCGAACTGGCGGAACGCGGCCTCGTAGACCGGGTCGGCGCCGGCGAGCGATGCCGTGTGGGACTGCACCGCCCGGGCTCCGATCTCGGTCACGCCGACCTTCTGGAAGACCACCGGCTTGCCGCGGGCGCGGGCCGTCCGCAGCGCCCGCAGCAGGGCATCCCGATCGGTGACCCCCTCGGCGTGGGCCATGATGACGGCGACGTCGTCCTGCTCCGCCAGCCAGCCGAGCACCTCGGGCACCGAGACGTCGACCTCGTTCCCGGTCGTCACCCAGTAGCGGATGTCGATGTTGCGCTTGCGCGCGAGCAGCGACAGGTGGCTCCCGTAGGCGCCGCTCTGACTGACCAGCGCGACGCCGCCCGGCGTCGGGTAGCCGTCCTCGAGCGTGGTGCTGAAGGTCGCGTAGGCGCCGAGCTCGGAGTTGTAGACGCCGAGGCAGTTGGGGCCGACGATGCGCATGCCGGTCGCGGCCGCGACCGCGCCGAGGCGGTCCTGCTGGCGGCGGCCGTCCGCACCCATCTCTGCGAAGCCGGCGCTGAAGACCAGGGCGGCCCGCACGCCGCGCGCCGCGCATGCCTCCACCGTCTCCACCACGCTGGGCGCCGGCACGGCGACGATCGCCAGGTCCGGCGCTTCCGGCACGTCGGCGATGCGGCGGAACGCCGTCAACCCCTGCACCTCGGCGTGCCGCGGATTGACCGGGTAGATCCGGCCGCCGTAGCGGGCGGCGCGCAGGTAGCGGATCGGGCGGCCGCCGATGCGCGTGGGGTCGCTCGACGCGCCGATCACGGCGATGGACGCCGGGCGCAGCAGGGCATCGAGAGCGTGGCGTTCGGGGGCGGTGTTCGTCATCGGCGGCGGACTAGACTACCAGTCCGGGCCGTCGCGCGCCGCCTGACGGTACGCAGGCGGCGCGCCGGACCGGGTGCGCGAGGGCCTCGGACCGGCGCTCCCCGGGGGAGGCGCGCGCGTCGCCGGCCGGCACCGCCCTTGCGCGGCGACCCCGGGGCGGACGAGGCGCGATGGACGACAACGCGCGAGGGAAGATCCGGATCGTCGGCGCCTCGCGGGAGGCGCTCGGGACGTGGGTGGTGCGTCTCGCGGACGCCGGTCACGCGATCGACCAGCGGCCGGTCACCGGGCCCCAGGATCTGAAGCGCCTCGGCCTGGAGCCGCCATGCGCGGTGGTGATCGACCTGGATCGCGCCCCCGCGCGGGGCCGGGACATCGGCCTCGCGCTGCGCCAGCGGGTCGCCACCCGGCGCATCCCCATCGTGTTCGTCGCAACCGACCGGGAGGTGTTCGCGCGGCTCGAACTGCCGCTCGAGACCATGCACGCCGTGCCGAAGGACATCGTGACGGCGGTCGCGAGCGCCCTGGCGATGCCGCCGAGCGGCGCGCCGCCGCGAATGCCGTCCAACCTGGACTACTCCGCCACCCCGTTGCCCAGGAAGCTCGGCATCAAGGCCGGCTCGCGCGTGGTGCTCGTGCGGCCCCCGGCCGGCTTCCCGGATCTGCTGCAGCCGCTGCCCTCGGACGTGGTGTTGCGTACGACGAATCGGGGGAGGCGGGACATCACGCTCTGGTTCACTCGATCCCGCCGCGAGCTCGAGCGCGGCGCGGCGCGGATGACGCGGGCTGCGGAAGCGGGAAGGCTCTGGATCCTCTGGCCCAAGAAGTCGTCGCCGCTGGCGGCCGACCACACGGAGCGCGATGTGCGCCGGGTCGGCATCGGGGCGGGTCTCGTGGATTTCAAGGTCTGCGCGGTCGACGCCGACTGGTCCGGGTTGGCGTTCGTGCGGCGGCGGAACGGAAGCGCGGCGGTCCGGTAGACCGCGGGCGCAACGAACCGCTGGGGAAGCCGCGCTCGCCGGTCGCCGCCGGTCCGGAAGAGGCGGCCCGAGTCGACGCAACCGGCCGCGTGGCCTACACTTGTGTCGCGGCCGGCCGCACGGTTCCCGAGAATCGCCGTCCATGATCCTGGTCAATCGGCACACCGATTCGGACGGTCCGTTTCACGCCACGTTGCGCATCCAGCCGGCGTCGCGCATCGACCTCTTCGACGTGCGGGGCCGGCTGCGCGACGAGTTCGGGCCGGACTTCACGCAGTACCCGAAGGCGTTCTACATCTCGGACCACACGACGGCCGGGTATCTGGACCGGCGTATCGCGGAGGTCCTCGACCACGACGGCGAGAACATCCAGGACTACCTGCAGGTCTTCCAGAAGCTCTTCCCGCCCGACGCCGGCTACGTCCACGACGAGCTGCACCTGCGGACCGAGCTCTCCGATCAGCAGCGGGCCACGGAGCCGCGCAACGCGGACTCCCACCTGACGTTCATGGGCGGCGGGCTGCGGAACTGCGCCTCCTACGAGCAGCGCGGCAACGACCCGGTCTGGTTCGTCGAGCTCGACGGCGTGCACGCGGGGGGAGCGCGCACGCGGCGCACGACCGTCATCGCCTATCGCGGGGAGCAGGAGGTCCGGCAGCTTCAGGTGTCGATAGCCGCGTCGCCGCATCCGATCGACGCCCAGAACCTGCGCGACCCGCGGCTCGGGTTCATCGCCCGGCTCCAGCGCCTGGTGCGCGAGCATGGCGTCTCGTTCGGCCGCCTGGACGTCTCGCTGCCGCCCGGCGAGCGCCACGCGGGCCTCACGGTGAACGAGTACGAGACGCTGCTGATGACGCACGACCTGCGCGAGGTGCTGCGGAATCCGCTGCGGTTCATGGCGCGGCTGGGCAAGGGGGCGTTGCAGGAGCCGCTCGCCATTCCGGCCAAGACCCTCAACTACGCGCAGTACGACGCCGTGCAGCTGTTCAACGAGCTCATGGACCGCGTCGGCGTTCGCCGCTCCCTGGTCGAGCGGCTCGTCAACCGGGCGCTGGCCGTGCCGGTGTCGCACTTTCTGCGCATGAAGCGCGGGATCAGCCTTCCCGTCCTGGATCGCCGGGGCGAGGGGGTCGGCGAGATCGGGTGGGGCACGTACCAGAGCCCGATCCTCGTCCAGTGGCGCGGTCCCGGCGGCGGGGATCGGGTCCTCGACGTGCGCCTGGTGCGGTTCGTCTAGGAGCTTGCGCCGCGGAAAGCAACGCAGTGGAGTCCGCGGCGCAAGCTCCTGGGCCGGTGGGGGCTGGGGCCGAACACGGAGCCTGCGACGGGTTTGGCGGCGGTAGCGCCGGCACGCCCGGCCGACCCGGAGCCGGCGACGGGGTGGCGGCGCTAACCGCCCCGCGTGTGCATTTCGAGGTGCGGCTCCCGTTGCAGCGTTTCGATGGGAATGAGGGGCTGGCGGTCGCCCGCCGCGAGACGCAGCTCCGCCCCCCGATCCCGGCGCTCGGACCAGATGTTGCGGATGAGGTCGCCGAGATCCGCCCGGGACGCGCCGGCACGCAGGGGCTGCCGGAGATCGGTGCCCGCCCTGGCGTAGAGACAGCGGTACCACAGGCCGTCGGCGGTCAGTCGGCTCCGGTCGCACGCGTGACAGAACGGCTCGGTGGTCGACGAGATGATGCCGAAGGTCTGGCCGCCCGGCAGCCGGAAGCGATCGGCCGGGGCAGAGGTGCGCTCGTCGAGGCTCGTGACCGGCCCGCGCGCTTCGCCGATGACGCGCAGCATCTCGGCGCGGCTCACGACGTCCCGCGCCGACCAGCGGGTGGCGCCGCCGACGTCCATGTACTCGATGAAGCGCACCTCCGCGTCCACGGACCCGGCGTAGGCGAGGAGATCGATCAGCTCGTCGTCGTTCACGCCGCGGATGACGACCGTGTCGAGCTTCACGTTGGCGAAACCCGCCTCGGCCGCCGCGGCGATGCCCGCCCGGACCGCGCTCAGCCCGTCGAAGCGGGTCAGCTCGCGAAAGCGGTCGCCGCGCAGCGTGTCCAGGCTGACGGTCAGGCGGTGCAGCCCGGCCTCCCGCAAGGTCGCGGCCTGGTCGGCGAGCAGCATGCCGTTGGTGGTGAGGGCGAGGTCCCGGAGGGCCGTCCTGCCCGCCAGCAGGTGGATCAGGTCGGGCAGGTTGGTGCGCAGGAGCGGCTCTCCGCCCGTGAGGCGCACCCGGTCCACGCCGGCATCGGTGAACGCGTCGACGAGGGCGCCGACCTCCTCGAAGGTCAGGATGTCGCGGCGCGGCAGCCAGACGTACTCCTCTTCCGGCATGCAGTACTGGCAGCGCAGGTTGCACCGGTCGGTGACCGAGATCCGCAGGCTGCGGAGCGGCCGATCGAGCCCGTCGCGCACTGTCGTCACGAGGCCCATTATCGCATCCGTGTCGCCCGGGCGGGCGGCGACGTCGGGCCAAGAGTCTGCGCCGTGGAACGCGCGATGCAGCATTTGGAGCCCGCGCAGACTCCCAAAGCGCCCGCAAGGGCGCTCCAGGGCGGCCCGGCCCAGAGGCTATAATCACGGGCGGCGCCCCGCTCCGCCGCGCGGCGGCGCTTTCCGATTCGCGACCCATTCCATGATTCCGGCCATCCGCGGCACGCATGACATCCTGCCCGGCGAGATCGAGCGCTGGCAGCAGGCCGAGCAGGTAGTGCGCGACGTCTGCGAGCGCTACGGCTACCGCGAGATACGGACGCCGGTCATCGAGCGCGAGGAGCTGTTCGCCAAGGGGACGGGCGAGACGACGGACATCGTCCAGAAGGAGATGTACGCGTTCGAGGACAAGGGGGGCGAGCGGGTGACCCTGCGCCCCGAGGCGACGCCGAGCATGGTCCGCGCCTTCGTGGAGCATGCGCTCGAGCAGCACCTTCCCACCGTGAAGATCTTCAGTCTCGGGCCCATGTTCCGCTACGAACGGCCGCAGAAGGGTCGCTACCGGCAGTTCCACCAGCTCGACGTCGAGGCCTTCGGGGTGGCGGACGCGGCTCTCGACGCGGAGGTCGTCGAGATGGCGGCCGCGCTCGTCGCCGCGCTCGGCATCGACGATGCGGAGGTCGTCGTCAACTCGGTCGGCTGCGCCGAGTGCCGGCCCGCGTTCGGCCGGGCGCTCGTGACCGCCCTCGGGGACCGCGAGGTGGACCTGTGCGTCGACTGCCGGCGCCGCGCCGCCGTCAATCCGCTGCGGATCTTCGACTGCAAGGTGCCGTCCTGCCAGCCGATCGTCGACGCGTTGCCGCACGCGACCGACTACCTCTGCGACGCGTGCCGCTCGCACTTCGAGGCGACCACCGGCTTGCTGGAGGCACTGGAGGTTGCCTTCCGCGTGTCGCACCGCCTGGTGCGCGGGCTCGACTACTACTCGCGCACCACCTTCGAGATCCTGGGCGGGCGGCTCGGGGCGCAGAACGCCCTGCTCGGCGGCGGGCGCTACGACGGGCTGGTGCGGCAGCTCGGGGGCCCGGATCGGGCCGGCATCGGATTCGCGGCCGGGATGGAACGGCTCGTGCTGGCGATGCCGGACGGCCCCGGCCCCCGCGCCCCGGACGCGTTCATCGTCGCCCTCGGCCACGCGGCGCGGGAGCCCGCCCACCTGCTGGCGCGCGACCTCCGGCGGGCGGAGTTGGCGGCGCTGATCGACTACGGCGACCGTTCGATGAAGGCGCAGATGCGGCGGGCCAACCGCACCGGCGCCCGGCACGTCCTCATCCTTGGGGAAGACGAGCTCGCGCACGGAAGCGTGACCGTCAAGCACATGGCTTCGGGCGCGGAGACGCTCGTGCGGCGGGACGACGTCGTGCGCAGGCTGACCGGCGACCCTGTCCCGATACCTCCGGAGCCGGCCGCGGCGAGCCGGCTGCCGGTCCCCAAGACCGCAGTGTGACGAGAGCGCCGGGCGGCGGCGCACAACGGGCGGGCGCCGGTCACGCGGCCGCGCGGCTGGCGGGGTGCCGCCGGCGGATCGGACAGGACGACGGTGACTGACGAAGCACACGGCAACGCGGACGCTCCCCTGCGCACGCGCACCCACACCTGCGGCGAGCTCCGGCCGCGCGACGTCGGCGCGG
>JAPOVI010000209.1 GCA_026708265.1 Acidobacteriota bacterium | reverse complement strand
GCCGCCGGCGCCGCGGCCCGCGCCACCGCGACCCGGGGTGACGCCGCCGGGCGTCCGCGCCCCGGTGGCGGCGCGGACCACGGCCCAGACTCCGCTCGGAGGGCCGCGCCCGTTGCCATCGCAGCCGGTGCGCCCGCCGTCCGCGAGGCCCCTGCCGCCGCGGCCGGCCGTCGGCTATCGGCCTCCGCCGCGGCCGCATCACCGGCCGGGCGGACGGCGGTCCGCCTACCGCCGCACGCGGGCGCAGGCGCGGACCCCGGCCGCGCCGCCGCCGCCGCCGCCGATCACCCGCACGATCACGCTGGCCGAAGGAATGACGGTCAAGGACCTCGCCGACAAGCTGGAGGTGCGCGCGAAGGACGTCCTGAAGAAGCTGATCGAAAAGCGGATGATGATGACCATCAACACGACCCTCGACGCCGAGACCGCGACGACCATCGCGCGGGAGTTCGGCGCGGACGTGAAGATGCGTTCGTTCGAGGAGGAGATGGTCATCGTCGAGTCCGAGGTCGCCAAGCCGGAGGACCTCGTTGCGCGGGTGCCGGTGGTCACGGTCATGGGACACGTCGACCACGGCAAGACCACCCTCCTCGACGCGATCCGCGAGACGAACGTGGCGGGTGGCGAGGCCGGCGGCATCACGCAGCATATCGGCGCGTACTCCGTGTCGATCGACGATCGCCGGATCGTCTTCCTGGACACGCCCGGGCACGAGGCGTTCACTCTGATGCGCGCCCGGGGAGCGAGGGTGACCGACGTCGTCGTGCTGGTGGTTGCGGCCGACGACGGAGTGATGCCGCAGACCCAGGAGGCGATCGACCACGCCCGCGCCGCCGACGTGCCGATCATCGTGGCGGTCAACAAGATCGACAAGGCGGACGCGAACCCCGAGCGGGTCAAGCAGGAGCTCGCGGCCCGCGAGCTGACCCCGGAGGACTGGGGCGGCTCGACGGTGGTCGTCCCGGTTTCGGCCAAGAAGGGCGAGAACCTCGACAGCCTGCTGGAGATGATCCTGCTCGTCACCGAGATGGGCGAGCACAAGGCGAACCCGACGCGAGGCGCCACCGGCACCGTGCTCGAGGCCAAGGTGGACCGCGGTCGCGGCCCCGTCGCGACGATCCTGGTGCAGGACGGCACGCTGCGGGTCGGGGACAACTTCATCGCCGGGGTCCAGGTGGGGCGCGTGCGCGCCCTCATCGACGACCGTCTGCAGCAGACTCGGGAGGCCGGCCCGTCGAGCCCCGTCGAGGTGCTGGGGCTGACCGGTCTCCCGCAGCCGGGCGACGCCTTCCAGGCCGTCGCCGACGCCGCGAAGGCAAGGCAGATCGCCCTGCTGCGGCAGAACCAGGCCAAGGAACGGGCCCTCGGCGGACGCGGACAACGCCTGACGCTCGAATCGCTGCAGGCTCAGCTCACGGAAGGCGAGGTGAAGGAGCTCCCGGTCATCATCAAGGCCGACGTGCAGGGCTCCGCCGAGGTGCTGGCCGACTCGCTCTCGAAGCTCGGCGACGACCGGGTGCGGATCAACGTCATCCACACCGGCGTCGGGGCCATCAGCGAGTGGGACGTGCTGCTTGCGTCCACATCGAACGCCATCATCATCGGCTTCAACGTCCGGCCGGATCGCAACGCGTCGGTTGTCGCCGAACGCGAGGGCGTGGACATCCGCCAGCACTCGGTCATCTACAACGTGACCGACGAGATCAAGCTGGCGATGGCGGGCCTCCTCGAACCCACCATCAAGGAGCAGCGCCTCGGGCAGGCCGAAGTCCGCGACACCTTCAAGGTGCCGAAGTTCGGGACCGCGGCCGGCTGCGTCGTCGTCGAAGGCGTGCTCACCCGGGCCGGGGAGTCCCAGGCGCGCATCGTCCGGGACGGCGTGGTGGTGCATGAGGGGCGGATCGGGTCGCTGCGGCGCTTCAAGGACGACGTCAACGAGGTGAAGTCGGGCCTCGAGTGCGGTGTGGCCTTCGAACGCTTCGCCGACATCAAGATCGGCGACGTCATCGAAATCTTCACCGTCGAGAGGGTCGCCGCGACCGTGTAGCGGATCGGCGCCCACCGGACCGATGCCCGCTGTCGGGTTGCTCGAGGTCGAGCTCCATTTCTCCGGTGCGCGTTCGCTCAAGGACAAGCGCATGGTGCTGCGCAGCATCAAGGACCGCCTGCGCAGGCTGAACGTGGCGCTCGCCGAGACCGCGCACCACGATCTCCACCAGCGCGCCCGCTTGGCCATCGTGTCGGTCGCGACCACTCGAGACGCCGTGGACCGTTCGCTGGCGACCGCGCTGGACGAGATCGAGCGTCGCGACCCGGGAGCGGTCACGACGACGGACGTGGAGTGGCTGGCGTAAGCCTGGACGCACCGATGGGGCACGGAGCACGAACCGACCGGGTGGGCGAGCGCATTCGCACCGAGCTCAGCGCGCTGCTGCTGCGGCGCGTCCGGGAGCCGGCAGTGCAGGGCGTGACCATCACTCATGTCGACGTCACCCGCGACCTGCAGACCGCGCGCGTGTACTACCGCGTGCTCGCGGAGACCGCGAGCCGGCGCGACGTCGCGCGCGCCCTACGCCGCGCGCAGGGCTTCCTGCGCCACGAGCTCGGCGGACGGCTGCGGCTGCGGCGAGTCCCCGATCTCCGTTTCCTCCATGACGACACCGTCGAGCAGCAGGATCGGCTGGCCCGCCTGTTCGACGAGATCCGGGAACCGGGAACGGATCCGGCCGAGTCGGAGCGCGACGCCTGATGGGGAACGAGGCCGCGAGCGGCTCCCGGGAGCCGCTCTCCCGCATCGTGCACGCGATCCGGGAACGGGAGCGCTTCGTCCTCTCGTCGCACGCGCGCCCCGACGGGGACTCGATCGGCGCTCAGCTCGCGCTGGCCCACGCTCTGAAGCGGATCGGCAAGAGCGCCGACATCGTCAACCGCGACGCCCCGCCGGCGAGCCTCGCGTCGATCCCGGGCGCGGACTCGATCGAGGTCGCCGGCGAGGTGACCGGAGCGTACGACGCGGCGCTCGTCCTCGAGTGCTCCTCGCTCGACCGCACCGAGGTGGCGGGGCTCGAGCGCTATTTCCTCGTCAACATCGATCATCACACCGGCAACCGGATGTACGGTGCGCTCAACTGGTACGACCCCTCCGCCGCGGCGTGCGCCGAGATGGTCCACGACCTCATCGCCGCCCTCGGCGTTCCGCTGACTCCACCCATCGCCATCCCGCTCTACGCCGGCATCCTCACCGATACCGGCTCGTTCCGGCACGCGAACATCACGCGGCGAACGTTCGACATCTGCAGCCGGGTGGCGGCGAGCGGAGTCGACGTTGCCGCCGTGGCGGCCGGCATCTACCAGAGCGGCACCATGGGCCGGCTGCGGCTGACCGCCGCCCTCGTCGACGCGATGCGGCTGGCGGCTGGCGATCGCGTTGCGCTGCTGCGCGTCGACGACGCGCTGCTGCGCGACACGGGCTGCCCACCCGACGACATGGACGGGCTGATCAACCTGCCGTTGTCGGCGCGCGAGGTGCAGGCGGTCGTCATGATCAAGGCCCTGGACGGGACGACCCGGGTGAGCCTGCGTTCGAAGGGCGAGATCGACGTGCGGAGCGTCGCCGCGTCCTTCGGCGGCGGCGGGCACCGCAACGCGGCCGGCTTCTCTCTCGACGGGGAACGGGCCGAGGTCGAGGCCCGCATCGTCGCGGCGGTGGCCGCGGCGGTCGAGGCTGCGGCGGCGGGACCTCCCGCGGCGTCCGATCCGGCGGCGGCGGATGATCCGGCAGGCTGACGAACGCGATCCGGATCGACATGGACGGTGTACTCGTCGTCGACAAGCCGACCGGCATGACCTCCCACGACGTGGTAGCGCGGGCGCGCCGCGCGCTCTCGATGCGGCGAATCGGCTACGTCGGGACGCTCGATCCGCTGGCGACGGGCGTCCTTCCGCTGGTCCTCGGCCGCGCGACCCGGCTCGCGCCGCTGCTCTCGGTCGGGCCCAAGGTCTACGACGGCGTCATCCGCCTGGGTCTGGAGACCGATACCTACGACACCACCGGTACCGTGCGGACCGACGGCTCGAACGGCGGCGAGCCGACCCCGGAGGTGACGGCGGCCGCCGTCGAAGCAGCCATCCCCGCGTTCACGGGGACGTTCCTGCAGAATCCGCCGCCTTTCTCGGCCAAGAAGATCGGCGGCGTTCGCGCCTATCGGCTGGCCCGCCGGCAGTCGCCGGTCGCGCCGAAGCCGGTCGCGGTGACCGTGCATGCGGTCGAGGTCGTTCGTGTCGCCGCCCACCGGCTCCGGTGCCGGGTGACCTGCGAGCCGGGCTTCTACATGCGCGCCCTCGCGCACGACCTGGGCCGGGCCCTGGGCTGCGGTGGTTGCCTCGAGAGCCTGCGGCGCGAACGGAGCGGCCCGTTCCACATCGCCGAGGCCGTCGCGATGGACGCGCTCGCGCCCGGGTCTCGGGAGCTGGCCGGCCGCGTCATCCCGCCCGCCCGCCTGCTCCCGCATCTCCCCGGGGCCGTACTCACGGAGCACGGGCGCCGGCGCGCGGGGCACGGCAGCGCGCTGACACCGGCCGACGTCGTCGCGAAGGACGGCGGCTGGCCGCAGCCCGGGCAGGACGGGGCAGCGGTGCGGCTCGTCGACCGCGAGGGCGGGCTCGTCGGCATCGCCGAGATGGACGAGGAGGGCGTTTTGCACCCCACGATCGTTCTGGTATAGGATTGCGAGTTGAACTGGCGGTGAGAGTCGCCATCAGGTGAGACGACGAGGTATTCCGTGGCGTTGGCGAAAGAACGCAAGTCCGAGATCATCGGGTCGTATCGCACGCACGACAGCGACACCGGCTCGCCAGAAGTGCAGGTGGCCATCCTGAGCGAGCGGATCAGCTATCTCACCGAGCACTTCAAGACTCACGCCAAAGACCACCATTCGCGACGCGGCCTGTTGAAGCTGGTCGGGCAGCGCCGCCGCCTCCTCGACTACCTCAAGGGCAAGGACACCGAGCGGTACGCGGACCTTATCAAGCGGCTCGGCATCCGCAAGTAGGCGTGAAACGAACCGCCCGCCCCGTGTGGGCGAGTCACCCTCCTTCCCCGCCTGCCGACATTCTGTTCGGCGCCATCACGGCCCGAACGCCAACGGGAGCACAACCATGCACACGGCCCAGGTAGAGGTCGGCCGGCGGACGCTCACCATCGAAACGGGCAAGCTGGCCAAGCAGGCGGACGGCGCCGTTACGGTGCGCTACGGCGACACGGTGGTCATCGTCACGGCGTGCGCTTCGGCAACCGCCCGCGAGGGGATCGACTTCCTCCCGCTCACCGTCGACTACCGCGAGTACGCCTATGCCTCAGGGCGAATCCCCGGCGGCTTCTTCAAGCGGGAAGGCAAGCCCTCCGAGAAGGAGGTTCTGACGAGCCGGCTGATCGACCGGCCGATCCGCCCGCTGTTCCCGGACGGGTGGTCCCGCGAGACGCAGGTCATCGCGCTGCTGCTGTCGGCCGACGACGAGCACGACTCGGACGTGCTGGCGCTGACCGGCGCATCGGCTGCGCTGTCGATCTCGGCGATTCCGTTCGAGCGGCCGATCGCCGCCGTTCGCGTCGGCCTCATCGACGGCGAGACGGTACTCAACCCGACCTATCCCGAGCGCAAGCGCAGCGCGCTCGACCTCGTGGTGGCGGGAAGCGACGACGCGATCGTCATGGTGGAGGCGGGCGCGCGAGAGGTCACCGAGGACGACATGCTGCGGGCCCTCGAGGCCGGGCACAGCGCGATACGGCGCATCGTGGCCGCGATCGGCGAGATGACGGCCGCCGTCGGCAGGCCGAAGATCACGGTGGAGCCCCACACGATAGAAGCCGCCGTCCGCGAGGACATCGAGGGCCGGCTCCTGGAACCGTTGCGCGAGGCGATGCGCATTCCCGACAAGCTCGAGAACTACGCGCAGGTGGATCGGGTGTTCGAGGGCGTCGTCTCCTCGCTGCCGGAGGAGGGCGCGGCACGGAGCGACGCCAAGCGCGTTTTCGGGCAGCTCAAGGAACGGATCCTGCGCGACGAGGTGCTCGACCGGGGTCAGCGGCTCGACGGGCGGCGCTTCGACGAAGTGCGGGCCATCTGGTCCGAGATCGGCGTGCTGCCGCGCGTGCACGGCTCCGCCGTCTTCACGCGCGGCGAGACCCAGGCACTCGTGACCGCGACCCTGGGGACGGCCGACGACCAGCAGAAGATGGAGCTGGTCGACGGGGAGAGCTACAAGCGCTTCATGCTGCACTACAACTTCCCGCCGTTCTCGGTCGGCGAGGTGAAGTTCCTGCGCGGACCGGGGCGCAGGGAGATCGGGCACGGTCACCTGGCCGAACGCAGCCTGATGCCGATGGTTCCCTCGGAGCAGGACTTCCCGTACACCCTGCGGGTCGTGTCGGACATCCTCGAATCGAACGGCTCTTCGTCGATGGCCACCGTCTGCGGCGGCGCGCTCGCCCTCATGGACGCCGGCGTTCCGATGACCCGCCCCGTGGCCGGCATCGCCATGGGCCTGGTCATGGACGAGGCGCCGGACGACGGCGGAACCCGGCGGCACGCCGTGCTGTCCGACATCGCCGGCGCCGAGGACCACTACGGCGACATGGACTTCAAGGTTGCCGGGACCACGCAGGGAATCACGGCCCTCCAGATGGACATCAAGATCTCGGGCATCACGACCGGGATCATGCGGGAGGCCCTCGCCCAGGCTCGCGCGGGACGCCTGCACATCCTGCAGGAGATGGGGGGCACGATCGCCACTCCGCGGGACTCAATCTCCACGCACGCGCCGCGGATCGTGACCATCCAGATTCCGGTCGACAAGATTCGTGACGTCATCGGCCCCGGCGGCAAGACCATCCGCAGCATCATCGACCGCACGGGGGTGAAGATCGACGTGGAGGACGACGGCCGGGTCAACGTCGCGTCCACCGACGAGGGCTCCGCCCAGCGGGCAATCTCGATCATCGAGGAGCTGACGGCCAGCCCGGAACTCAACAAGACCTACCTGGGCAAGGTCCAGCGCATCACGGACTTCGGCGCGTTCGTGGAGATCCTGCCCGGGATCGACGGGCTGCTGCACGTATCCGAGATCGCTCACTACCGGGTCCGCGAGGTGCGGGATGAGCTGAACGAGGGCGATCAGGTCCTCGTGAAGGTGATCAACGTCGATCCCTCCGGCAAGGTTCGCCTGAGCCGCAAGGCGCTGCTGCCCGGCACGTCGGAGGACGGCGACGCCCCGGCGAGCCGCGACGGCCACGACCGGCGAGACGGCAAGGGACGCCCGGGCGGCGGTCGCGGAGCGGACGGCGCCCGGGCGCGCGTGCCCTCGAGGGCCGGCGGCGGCCGCGAGCAGGCACGGCGCCAGCCCTAGGAGCTTGCGCCGCAGAACGCCAACGAAGTGCGTGCCGCGGCGCAAGCTCCT
>JAPOVI010000240.1 GCA_026708265.1 Acidobacteriota bacterium | reverse complement strand
TCCAGCAGCGCTGCTTCGAGCTCTTGGGGGTCACGCCCAACGTGTAGCCAGTACCGACACCACGCGAAATCGAGTAACCGACTGACAAACAGGGACTTCTACACGATCCGCTCCGAAACTTCGGTCTAACGAGCCTCTGGGACAATCGCGAGGTCGCGGGGTTTCTGTTCGCGCCGGGGTCGACGTCGACGCCTTGGAGGATTCTTTCGCCCGCTACAGCGCAGATCCGGTGGGCACGCCCGCCCCGAGTACTGGGTCACCGACCGGGGGACGGCCGGGGGCCCGATGTGGGTCGAGTAGGGCGAGACGCCGTCATGGCGGCGGTGGGGATGGGTGACGCGCTCTGGGCGGTGGACCACAGCGCGCGGGTGGCGGAAGCCAAGGAGCTCGGGCAAGGCCCGGATCGCACCGCAGCCGCGGCGGCCACGCCTGAGGCGGTGTGGGCGGCGGTCGAGTTGGGCGTTGACGCCGCGGAGGCGGGCGGAAGGGCGGTCAGCGTGGCCATAGGGGACGGGTTCGACGACGCGGTCGCTTTCCTGATCGACTACGAGGCGGTGGCGCCGTTCGGCTGAAACGCCGGAGACCTGGGTGCGATTGCACCCAGACAGGAGCAGCGTCAGAATGACAGGATGGCTGTGCCAATTACGGTGCGCAACGTTCCGGACGCCGTGCGCGACGAGCTCGCCGGCCGCGCCGCGTTGGCCTACAAGTCGATGCAGGAGTACTTGCGCGAAGACCTCGAACGGCTGGTGTCGAGGCCGTCCGTCGATCGATGGCTCGGACGGGTGCGCGAGCGCCAGAGTGTGACGCGCACCCGCTTGCCGGACAGCGAGATTCTCGGCCACCTCGATGCAGGCCGTCGGTGAGACGCGATGCCGCCGGTCGTCGTGGATGCCGCGGGGCTCGTTGCGGCGGTGATGGATGCCGGAGCCGACGGCGACGGGCTCGCGCGGTTCCTGTGCCCGATCGCGGCGGGACCTCGTAGGAGGGAGCCGCGGTAAACCGGACGGCTTGGGGGCGGCATCAGGAGTTGACGCCGGACCATGAGCCGGGCAAGGATCGAGGCGCGACGAGCAGGTGCGGAGCACCGGTTGTCGGAGGCTCCGGACCACTGTTCCTCTCCGGCGGGTTGGGGCTTCGCGAGGGTATCGAAATGAAGCGACGACTGCTCGAGTTGCTCGGCGTGGCAACGGTGCTCGCGATCGTCACGGCATCCCTGCAGCTGGTGGCCGTTCCGGTGAGCGGCCAGGCTCCGAGTGCGACCGCGTGGGGCCATCCGAATCTCGAAGGCATCTGGCTCGACGTGTGGTCCACGCCCCTGGAACGGGCGCCGGAGATCGGCGAGCGGGAGTTGGCCACGGAGGAGGAGCGGGCCGCCCGGAACCAGGTGCAGCTCGATCGCCCGCCGGTCCTGCCCAGCGGGGCCTACAACACCGTCTACACGTCGGCGAAGCCGGCGGGCCCGCGCACGTCGCTCGTCGTCGATCCGCCGAACGGCAGGATTCCCGCCCTCACGGCGGAGGCGGTGCGGCGGAACGAGATCGAGCAGGAGTGGCGCGCCATGCTCCTGCGCAACACCGAGACCTGCCGCAACCAGGCGCCGCAGTGCGCGGGCGGGGAGTACGGGCCCCCGTCGCCCCGCCGCTACGACACGACTCCCTACTACAACACGCGGGGCCGCATGAACCGCCACGACGGCCCGGAGGATCAGAGCCTCGGCGACCGGTGCATGTCGGGGCGCACGCCCGACCTGAACGGCTTCCGCCGCATCGTGCAGGGTGCGGATTCCGTCGCGATCGCCTACGACACGGGGCAGGGCCAGGGGTTCCAGCGCATCGTCAACCTGAGCGGGAGCCATCCGCCGAGCCACATCCGCCTGCGGCACGGCGACTCGCGCGGCCGCTGGGAGGGCCGGACGCTGGTCGTCGAGACCACGAACTTCTCGCACAAGTTCCCGTACCAGGGCTCGGCCGAGAACCGTCGCCTCGTCGAGCGATACACCCGGGTCGACGCGGAGACCCTCGACTACGAGGTGACCATCGAGGACCCGACGGTGTGGGTGGCGCCGTGGACGATCCGGCAGGAGCTGAAGCGGCAGAGCGACCAGCAGAACCGGATCTACTACGAGCCCCGCTGCCACGAGGGCAACTACGGCCTGCCGGCGCTGCTCCTCGGCGCGCGCCTCGACGAGCAGGCGTTCGCGGAAGGGCGCGGCCCAGATCCGTTCTCGTTCTCGATCTACGACGCCGCCCGACTGCAGCGGTAAGCCGTCGGGCGGTAGGGACTCCGGCGCCCGGCTTCGCTACCGCGGGGCCGGGCGCAGGTACGTCAGGACGTCCGCCAGGTACGCGCCCTGACGGGCGTGCAAAGGGGGGCGAGCATGCGTCGTTTCATCACCCGGCGCTTGGCCGTCGCGGTCGCTGCCAGTCTCGTGATCGTCGGCCTCGCCGACACCGCGTCGGCCTAGGAGCTCGGCCTGATCTACGCCGCAGTCCTCGATCAGACCGGCCAGCCCGTGACCGACCTCACGCCGGAGGAGTTCCAGGTCAGCGAGGACGGGAACGCCGCCGAAGTCGTCTCGGCCGAGGTCGGGACAGAGCCGATGAAGATCGCATTGCTGGTCGACAACGGTCGCCAGGTCAGCAGCGGGCAGGCGATCAATCCCCTCCGGGACGGCGTGGCCGCGTTCATCGAGAGCATCCCGGCCGAGCACGAGATCGGCCTGTTCACGATCGGTGGCCAGATCCAGCGGCGAGTCGACTTCACGACCGACCGGTCCGAGCTGCTCGAGGAGACCGCGGACATCCACGTCGACAACTTCGGTAGCGTCCGATTCATCGACGGGGTCCGGGAGACCTGGGACCGCAGGTACGACGGCGACGAAGCGTGGCCGATCTTCGTGGCGGTTCTGACCGACGCGATCGAGGCGAGCGCGTTCATGAACGAGAACCGCTTCATGAGCTGGGTCGACAACTTGCGCGCGGGCGGCGTGACCGTGCATTCCGTGCTCTGGCGCTCGCGAGGTTCCGGCTTCGCTTGGCAGGTGGCGACCGGCTTCGCCATCAACCTGGCCAAGAACACCGGTGGCCGCTACACCCAGATCGCGGCGGCGACCGCTTTCGAGGACAGCCTGCAGCAGCTGGCGACCGACATGGCCGCCCATTGGGATCAAGTGTCGATTCGCTACCGCGTCATCTACGAGCGCCCCGATCCGGCGGGTCGGAACGTGTCCGTGAACGTGACCCGCCCGGGTCTCGACCTGCAGCTCTTCGGCGATCGGAGTATGCCGTAGTCGTTCCGGAGCGCGCCGGCGAGTGCGTCGAGCTTCGCGAGCGCGTCCTTGGCGCCGCCGTAGCCGCCGCACGGTCGCGGCCCCGTTTTCCGCGTACGCTGGTCTTGCGGGCCTTGGAGCTTCCGTTGCCGGGCTGCTGCCCGATTTCGGGCCCTACCAGTCGACGCTGGCTCGCCCGAGCATCCCGCGGCTCGTCCCTTCGAGCATCGGCGCCACGCGCCCCGGCATGACCCCCAGCTCGAGGTCGAGGCTCCCCGGTGGCGCCATCGTCGACTGCCGCCGGGTCGACGTTGCTGGACAGCGGCTACCGCGCTTCAGGTGAGCGTCGGCCCGACAAGGCGGCAAGGCAATTCCCGCCGGTATCCTAAGTCCTCTGTGGCACGTCCCGCGGCGCAGACTTCTGCGGTTACCGCGGAGCCTCCACGGTGTCGACGCCGGGTCGCGCCAGCTCCCAGGGGGCGCCGGTGCCTGACGAGCCGAGAAACAGCCGGGTCCCGTCGGAGAGCAGCGTGATGTCCCGGCCGTTCGCCCGGTTCGTGCCGTCCTTCGCCTGATATCCGTCGACGTGGACCTCGGTTCCGGCCTCCAGAGACCGTCGCGTGAAGCCCCGGCGGAACAGCGTGTTGGGGGTTCCCCCCTCGAACGCCCATTCCTCGGTGGTTCCGTCGTCGAGCTCCACGTCGATGTGGATCCAGACGTGCGGATTCACCCATTCCACTCTCGTGACCCTGCCGGTGAAGTCCACCGGCCGGTCGGCGTCGAACTCCGCCGCGAATGCGTGATGCGCCGCCACTGGTGCGATCGTTCCCCCCAGCCACAATCCGACCCCGACGACCGCACTCACGCCCCCGATCAGTAGTGTCGTCCTCATGGGCCTCGGCCTCCCTGCCGCTGTCGCTTGGCGCGCGGTTTCGTACGTGAACCGATTTCGTTACCGCCGATACCACTCGTACAGGCTATCGCCGGGCGGGATCTTGCGCGTGATCTCCACGATCAGGGTTTCGCCTTCCCAGCGCCGGACCAGCGGCTCGCGACGCAGGTTGCCGAACAGGAACTCCTCCGCGAACTCGATGCACGGATAGTCCAGCACGGTGGCGTTGGGATCCAGGCGGCGATAGATCGGCATCGCGATCGTCCAGGGCTCGGTGAACGTGTCGGGATCGGTGATCGTCACCTCGTACCAGATGGCGTCCGGGGTAATCGCCGAGTAGCGCTCGGTGAGCCGCAGGGCTTCACTGTGGTGGTTGCCGGCGCGGTCGAACCAGTTCTTGCCGTTGAAATCGGTCACCTCGACGACCAGCGTGTCGCCTTCCCAGCGGCCGACGGAGTGCCCCATGTAGGTGTAGTCCGGCGGCAGCTCCACGTCGTCCAGGTGGATGACGCGCGCGGCGTTCGAGAACGCGAAGTTCATGTGGATCTTGTTCGTGCCCTGGACGATCTGGAAGGGGTAGGGCATGTACATCGCGCGAGGCGTGCCCGGCAGGTAGCATTTGAGCTCGGGATCGCGATCGATCCAGTTCGCGCCGTTCTCCTGCTTCATCTGGAGCGCTTCGGGCCGGTACGGTATCTCGCCGTCTCCCTGCACGACCCCCATCGAGCCGGGCACGCCGGCGGCGGCGCCCAGCGCCACTACCGGCGCCGCCGGCACCCTCGCGTACTCGTACGGATAGACCCCCTCCTGCATCACCATGCCCGGCAGCGCTTCGTGCGCCTGCAGATCCCAGTGCGCTTCGTTGAGGGCTTGCCACACGCCGTTGAAGTTCGGGCGCCCGTCGGGGGTCTCCGCCGGGCGCGCCGCCTGGTCCTGATCCTGGCTGGCCGTGCTGGTCACGGCGACCGAGAGGACAACGCCCACGCTGAAGGCGGCAAGGGCCGCGACCACGGTCGAGATTCTGAAACGGTTTCCCATCATCGTTTGCTCCCTTGTCCTCAGTCCTGCAAACCCTGCACGCACGTGGCCGTGTCCAGCGAGAACGGGTCCGGGCCGCGCCCTTCCGCGAACGCCTGCTCGTCCACGCGGGCGCCGATGAGCAGCGCCGGCAGGCCGTAGTTCCCTTCGTGGCACCGGGGCTCGTAGTAGATGCGATTCTGCTGGTCGCTCTGCCGCTTCAACTCCTGCCGGACGGTCCACGGCGCCACCCACGCCGTCGGGTCCTCGATCGTCACCTCGTACTCGAGCGTGTCCTCGTCGATACGGGTATAGCGTTCCACGAGACGGCGGCTTCCGCCCGACTCGCGGAAGCGGAACTTTGGCGAGAAGTTCGTGGTCTCGATGACCAGCGTCCGGCCCTCCCAGCGGCCGCGCGAGTCGCCGTGCCGCAGGCGGATGTGGCTCGGCGGATGGCTCCCGCTCAGGTTGACGATGCGCTGGAACCCCTGGCCCTGCCCCGTGTCGTAGGCGATCGCGACGGAATCCGCACCCTGCACGATGCGGCGGAAGCCGTTCAGGTCGGGCGTGCGCCCCGACATGCACCGGTCGCCGAGGCTCTGATCCTCCGGGCCGTCGTGGCGGTTCATGCGGCCCCGCGTGTTGTAGTAGGGAGTCGTGTCGTAGCGGCGGGGCGACGGGGGCCCGTACTCCCCGCCCGCGCACTGCGGCGCCTGGTTGCGGCAGGTCTCGGTGTTGCGCAGGAGCATGGCGCGCCACTCCTGCTCGATCTCGTTCCGCCGCACCGCCTCCGCCGTGAGGGCGGGAATCCTGCCGTTCGGCGGATCGACGACGAGCGACGTGCGCGGGCCCGCCGGCTTCGCCGACGTGTAGACGGTGTTGTAGGCCCCGCTGGGCAGGACCGGCGGGCGATCGAGCTGCACCTGGTTCCGGGCGGCCCGCTCCTCCTCCGTGGCCAACTCCCGCTCGCCGATCTCCGGCGCCCGTTCCAGGGGCGTGGACCACACGTCGAGCCAGATGCCTTCGAGATTCGGATGGCCCCACGCGGTCGCACTCGGAGCCTGGCCGCTCACCGGAACGGCCACCAGCTGCAGGGATGCCGTGACGATCGCGAGCACCGTTGCCACGCCGAGCAACTCGAGCAGTCGTCGCTTCATTTCGATACCCTCGCGAAGCCCCAACCCGCCGGAGAGGAACAGTGGTCCGGAGCCTCCGACAACCGGTGCTCCGCACCTGCTCGTCGCGCCTCGATCCTTGCCCGGCTCATGGTCCGGCGTCAACTCCTGATGCCGCCCCCAAGCCGTCCGGTTTACCGCGGCTCCCTCCTACGAGGTCCCGCCGCGATCGGGCACAGGAACCGCGCGAGCCCGTCGCCGTCGGCTCCGGCATCCATCACCGCCGCAACGAGCCCCGCGGCATCCACGACGACCGGCGGCATCGCGTCTCACCGACGGCCTGCATCGAGGTGGCCGAGAATCTCGCTGTCCGGCAAGCGGGTGCGCGTCACACTCTGGCGCTCGCGCACCCGTCCGAGCCATCGATCGACGGACGGCCTCGACACCAGCCGTTCGAGGTCTTCGCGCAAGTACTCCTGCATCGACTTGTAGGCCAACGCGGCGCGGCCGGCGAGCTCGTCGCGCACGGCGTCCGGAACGTTGCGCACCGTAATTGGCACAGCCATCCTGTCATTCTGACGCTGCTCCTGTCTGGGTGCAATCGCACCCAGGTCTCCGGCGTTTCAGCCGAACGGCGCCACCGCCTCGTAGTCGATCAGGAAAGCGACCGCGTCGTCGAACCCGTCCCCTATGGCCACGCTGACCGCCCTTCCGCCCGCCTCCGCGGCGTCAACGCCCAACTCGACCGCCGCCCACACCGCCTCAGGCGTGGCCGCCGCGGCTGCGGTGCGATCCGGGCCTTGCCCGAGCTCCTTGGCTTCCGCCACCCGCGCGCTGTGGTCCACCGCCCAGAGCGCGTCACCCATCCCCACCGCCGCCATGACGGCGTCTCGCCCTACTCGACCCACATCGGGCCCCCGGCCGTCCCCCGGTCGGTGACCCAGTACTCGGGGCGGGCGTGCCCACCGGATCTGCGCTGTAGCGGGCGAAAGAATCCTCCAAGGCGTCGACGTCGACCCCGGCGCGAACAGAAACCCCGCGACCTCGCGATTGTCCCAGAGGCTCGTTAGACCGAAGTTTCGGAGCGGATCGTGTAGAAGTCCCTGTTTGTCAGTCGGTTACTCGATTTCGCGTGGTGTCGGTACTGGCTACACGTTGGGCGTGACCCCCAAGAGCTCGAAGCAGCGCTGCTGGA
>JAPOVI010000364.1 GCA_026708265.1 Acidobacteriota bacterium | reverse complement strand
AAGGTGCCTCGATCCGTCGAGCCCAGGCCCGACTTTTTCCACGGGCTGCTAGGGGGTAGGTGACCGCAGGCCACTGGGTGATCCGCAAACAACGCGACCCGAGCCCTTCCCGCCGGAGGCACTGAATGTGCACGGCCGCGGCGGCTCGGCGGCGAGTCGCTGGCGAGCCGGCTCAACGCGATTGCCCGAGGGCTGCCCTTGACGGGGCGTGCCCCTGTTCGGCTGCGAGGCGGTACCAGCGCATCGCTTCGGTGTCGTCCTGCCCGACTCCCCAACCGAAGGAGTGCATCATTCCGAGCGAGTGCTGCGCCACAGGGTCACCCTGATCTGCGGCCAATCGGTACCAACGCGCGGCTTCCGAACGGTCTTGCGACACGCCTCGTCCGAAGAAGTGCATTGCGGCGAGGTTGGTCTGTGCCTCGGCTTGCCCCTGTTCCGCGGCGAGGCGATACCAGTGGAGGGCTTCGGCGTCGTTCGGCGGCACGCCCCGGCCGTCGGCGTACATTCGGCCCAGGTGGGACTGCGCGAAGGCGTGACCCTGTTCAGCGGCGCGTCGGAACCAGCGGACGGCCTCGGCGTAGTCCTGCGCAACGCCCCGGCCGAAGTAGTACATCCGGCCGAAGTAGAACTGCGCGAGAGCGTTTCCCTGTTCGGCGCCCACGCGGAACCAACGGACCGCTTCGGTACTGTCCTGCGGCACACCTCGGCCGTTGGCGTACGCAGCGCCGAGGTTGCCCTGCGCGTGAGCGTGGCCCTGTTCAGCGGCGCGCCGGAACCAGCGGACCGCTTCAGCGTGGTCCTGCGGAACGCCCCGGCCGAAGGTGTACATCATGCCAAGGTAGTACTGCGCGATCGCACTTCCCTGCTTGGCGCCCAAGTGGAACCAACGGACGGCTTCGGCGTCGTCCTGCGGAACGCCCCGGCCGTCGGCGTACATCATGCCGAGATTGGCCTGCGCGACGGCATCTCCCTGTTCGGCGGCTCGGCGAACCTCACGATCGCCAAGGGCATCACCCCAGCCGACGTAGGTGGCCGCAGCCAAGCCAACGATCAAAGCCAGCGCGGCGCAGATTCGCACGATCGGTCGGGAATCCAGTGTGTTTCGCCATCGCCTTGCTGCGTGCCCTTCACGCGTGGTCCCGCCGCGGGCGCTCTGCGCGTCCGGCTCGGCGTGTACTGGTCCCCAGCGTTCGCGCTCGGCCTGCGCCCGTTCGTTCCCGGATCGCTCGGTCTCCTCCCGCTCTCGCCGTGCGCGCTCCGCGCGTCCCTGCTGCGCACGCTCCCAACGTTGCTGCGCGGCCTGCGCTTGTTGTCTCTCCCAGCGCTCGCGCTCGCGTCTCTCAGCCTCCTCCTGTCCTCGCCGCGCGCGCTCGGCCCGTTCTTGCCGCTCGCGCTCTACGCGTTCTCGCTCGGCCTGAGCTCGTTGTCTCGCGCGTTGCCCGCGTTCCCGTCGCTCGGACTCCTCTCGCCGCTCTCGGCGTGCACGCTCGGCCCGCCTCCGCCGCTCCGTCTCAGCCTGCACCGGCCCTTGCCGTCTGCGGAGGCACTCGTACGCCCACTGGACCCGCTTGAAGACCCACTCAGAGGTCTTGTCTCCCGCGTTCTTGTCCGGATGGTGCTTCTTCGCCAAACGCAGGTACGCTTCTCTCACCTCGGTCGACGTCGCTTCCCTCTTTAGGCCCAGGACTTCATACGGATCGTCGTCTTGCGCGGCCATCGATCCTCGCCTTCGCCTGAATCAAAACGAACTTGGGGAAGCCCCCCAACCAGGTCGCCGCCCGCGCAAGGGGGAACGCGTCTACGCGGACGGCGTCCACCCGAGGCAGCGCTCGAAACGCCTGCGGTAGGGGGTGCGAATCTGGCCCGGAGCGCGTCGCACGTATTTCTCGGCCTTGACTCGAGCATCGCCCGTAAGACTACCCAGGTAGCCGACCGCCTGGTCCTCGGTTGGTCGGATCCCGTTCGTCTTCTCGAATCTCGGTTTCAAGGCCGTCCAGATGACGTGGTTGATGTCCCGATGCGTCGCCCAGACCCCGAGCCCCGGCAGTTCCTTCGGGTCCTCTCCGTCGTCCTCCGGCCAATGTGCGATGCTGTCTCTACTGGTGCCCTCACGATCCGCCAACTCCATAACGGCCGTCTGCCAGTCGCGCACGGTCATCCGTGCCCAGAGAGCGGTTACGGGATCAGCGGTGGGGTCGGGGTCCAAAACGAGCGGGAGGCGCGCGTCGTTCGGCACGCGCAGGAACTCCACTCGGGCTGGCGGGCCGTCGTTCCGCCAATCGCCAACCGATAGGCCATCGGGACGCCAGATCAGCGAGCCCCAACCCAGACACGCGACCACGACGCGATCCTAGCACGCGAGTCTCGGGCGGGCCCTCGGCAAAGGGCTGCCGGATTCGTCCACGACGTGCTTCCGAAGACCCGTGGATTCCGGTTCGGAAAGTGGGGAGCAACGAGGGAATGCCATCTGTCGGAAGTCCAGTAAACCGTTCATCATAAACTAGTTGTGAGATTGTCGTGGCGGCCGGCAGAGCAACAGGAGATTGTCGAGCGCCGTTCGGCCGCCGTCGGCCCAATGCTCGATGTGATGGGCGTCGCAGCGGCGGTTGCCGCAGCCTGGGAACCGGCACTGGCGGTCGCGCGCGGCCAGCGCGCGGCGCAGTGCCGGCGAGAGGGTGCGCGTGCGGCGCCCGACTTCCAGGATCTCGCCGCGCGGCCCGTGGCGCATCGTGACCGTGGCCGCGTCGCACGCTACCCGCCGGGACGTCTCCGCGGAGACGTGGATCCCGCCCGCCTCGTCGAGCACGGTCTGGCTGCCAATGGGCGATGCACCGGGTGGTGTGGGCGCGCCAGAGCCGGAGGACGCGCGTCCTGCGCCCGGACACGGGCCGGTCGTCCGACGCGACCTCCTGGAAGAACCCCGTCGCGTTCCTGCGGGAACGTACTCGTCGCATCCTCGCGACTCGGCGTTGGCCATCGCGCTGTCGCTCGTTTCCGCAGCGACGTCCCTGCCACGTCGGCGTTCGCCGGTCCCTGCCGCGGTGTCGGCCGGCGTTCCAGCGGGAACGTCTCGCGGTTCGGCCAGCGCCTCTGCGTCGACATGCAGCACCACCTGGTAGCGGTCGGCCGCCGTGCCCTTGTCGAGACCGCCCGCGAGCGCCGCCTCCGCCACCATCCCGATGGCGTCCGCCTGCCGCTGCGCAAGCGTCGGCGGATCTTCCGCACCGGCGGCTGCGTCGGCGCCCTCCGCTGCGGTTTCCTCCGACGCGGGCGCGCGCCGGGCCTCCTCGCACGCCGCCTCCAGCGCCCTTCGCAGCACGGCGCCCACTTCCGGCGTCAGCCGCCCTCGCACCACGACCATCCCGTCCTCGTCCACCCACGTCCGCAACGCACGGCTCAGGTCCCGCCGGCGATCCTCGGCCTGCTCCGCCGCGCGGTCGACCCGGCGCCACCCACGGACGATCTGCTCCACGTGCTCCGCCGTGCCGGCGAGCGCAACGTCGAGCAGGGCCTGCTCGTTCTCGGGCGTTGCCACCCGGGTGACGGCGCGCATCTTCGAGTAGGAGATCCGGCCCCGGCGCATGGCGTCGCTCAGCTTCGGCAGGTCCCCGAGCGCGCGGGCGACGCGGACGTGCTCGCGGGCGGCGCCGGGTGCGAGTCCGGTGCGCCAGGTCAGCCACTGCGCGCACGACAGGCAGCCGCTCCAGCCATCCTGCGCATCGAACTCGCGGATCAGCGTCAGCAGTTCCCAGGTGGCCGCCCAGATGCGGGCGGAGAGCTCGGCGATGCGGTCGCCGAGTTGTTCGAGTCTCGCGGCGGCGTCGTCAGGCGCGAGCACCGCCGTGGCGGGCGGCGCTGCATCCGGCAGTACGACGTCGGCCGCCGGGGAATGGGAGGTAGAGCACGATGCGGGATGGTCGGCAGAGGACATGAGTCATTATAACCCCATGTTTTTCAACAGCTTAGGCGCCCCGCCACGGGCTTCCCGGCAGTCGTTTCGACGTTCGCGCATCCTTGAGGTGAGATCGGGCCTCCTGCGACCGATGGGACGGCCGGAGCGGCATTCCTCAGGCGTTCCTGGACCGGAGGCAACCCACCCCGAACGGGGCTGTCAAGCGAAGAGTGCAGGGCGGGCGGAGCGTGCGCGCCGGCTCTCGGTCTAGACTCGATGGGCGTCGAACGCGACCCACACATCGACGCGCACCTGGAGTGGATCGACTTCGTAGCCGACCGGCCTCGTAGTGTCGGCGCCAGCGGGAGGACGCATGGACATCCTTGGTCTCCGACAGGAGGTGCCGCAGGATCCTGTCGGGCAGGTGCTCACGCACGAGCAGTATGGGCAGGTCGCTGTCGTCGACCTCGGGAAGCAAGTCAGCGATACGTTGCGCGAGGCGTGGCCGGCGCAGGGCCCATTTCAAGCCGCCGGCGTGATCGAGAGCAACTGGTTGCTACCGCTCCTCGGCGCGGGCAGCACGGCTGCGTCGTCGCTGGTCGCCGGCAACGTCTTCATGGCCACCGCCAATCCGGCAACCCTGATGGCGCTCGGCACAGGCGTGGGCTCGGCGGTCATGGGCTCGTCAGGGATAATCGCGCAGGCTCCGTTCGTTGCCGTCAGCAGCGCCCTCATACCGGTCGTGGCGCCGGTAGTGCTGTTCATGACTGTGGCGTCTGCGATCACCGGCGCTCGGCTCGACCGGCTGCAACGGGCCGTCGGCGCACTCTCCGAGAGCCTGCAGCGCGTGCGTCACCTCCTGGAGATCGACGATTACGCTCGGTTCGAGAGCGCGGCCGAATACCTCGACGACGTCGGCACGCAGTTCGAACATAGCCAGCGCTTCACCGACGGAATGAAGATCGCGCTCGTCTCAGCCACGCGGGACGTCAAGTGGCTGCGTCGAAAGTTCGGGCACCTTGTCGAGAGGGAGATTCGCTCGGAGCAGGACGCCAGGATGGTCGTGTCCGACCTCCATCTGTTCGTGCTCGCGAGTCTGGTGGATCTGCGCGCTGACGTACTTCGCCTGCACCTGACGCTCCAGGACGATCCGCACTACGCGGCGCGCCGGGAGGCGGTGCTGCGCAGAAAAGCCGAACAGTGCGCAGACACCTTCAGGGTGCTGCTCGAGCGCAATCCCCTGACGGCATTCCGGAAACGGTTGCAGAAGGAACTGCGTGAGGTAGGCCGGTTCGAGTTCCTGCCGTGGGGTTTGGCGGACGCCGCGGCGAGCATGAGCCGAACGCTTGGAGGCGGGCGCGGTCTGGAGAACACACTACGGACGCTCGACACGATCGTGGACGAGGGCTTCGCACCTGTCCGATCACGCATGGAGCGGTGGGTCAGCGAGTTCGAGGCGTCGGCTGCAGTGGCGCGCGAGGAGTCCATCGTGTTCTACCGTGAATGGGACAGCCAGCGGACTCTGAGGGCGTACCACACCCGGGACCTGCGACTTCAACGGATGCCTGCGTAGCGACTTGTACGTCGCGGTGCGGCCGGTCGAGGAGGGCCGCCGGCCCGCGACGAGATGCCGGTCACGGCCGACGACGCCCATCCCGCCAACCCGCTGTACTTCGGCCCATGGGACCGGCACCAGCTCGCCGGCGCGCAACCGAAGGTGCGCGCCCGGCCGGCGATGCCACGCCGACCCTCGACGTCGTGCGCTTCCCCGTGACACGATCGCGCGGCCGGACGTCCGGTGAGACGAGCCCATGAGCGACGCTGCGGTTTCTCCCGCCAGTTCCCTCCAGGTCCGCACGCGCCTCGTCGAGGCTCTCAAGCTCGATCTGGTCGGACCCTGGGCCGGACACGAACTGGCCGCCGAGCAGTTGCCGGGCCGCGAGCGTCCTTCGAACTGGTACGTAGCCGGCTTCCTCATCCCGACCGGGACACCGCCCGACCGTAGCGCGGACGCTGATGAGGACGACGACCTCGACACCGTGCCCGAGTCGGCCGGACTGGCCGAAGAGTCGAACGACGAGCGCAAGGCGGCACGCAAGGCGTTCTTCCCGTCGTCGATTGGGCTCAGCTTCCTCGTGGCCGGGTCGTGCCGCGAGTTGGCGGTCACGGCGCGCTGGGGCGACTACGCGCCGCTCGAGATTGTCGACGCGAGCGGCAGCAAGACGCCGGTCTGGCGGCGCACTCCCCAGGAGGAGGCGCTGTCGATTCCGCTTGGCGGCGAGGGTCCGGTCGTCCGTGACGTCCCCGGCTCGGACGGCCTGCAGCTCCACGTGGCGGAACGGCCGATCGACACGATGGGCCTGGAGGGCGCGGAGCTCCCCGCCGGCGCGCGATCCGTGTCCTGCTTCCTGGTGAATGGGCGTGCGCCGGACAAGGACCGGCCCGACTGCGCCTACGCCTTCCAGGCAGAGATCGAGGTGCGTACCGAGGAGGGTTTCGTGCCGCGGCCGGACCTCCGGGCCACGTTCGCCAGCGAGTGGGACGATCAGGTCGCGGACCTCCACTACGCCGATACGCCGGAGTACGCCACCGGGCACGGCGTGTCCGCCGAATGGGACATCGCCGACGACAAGTGTGGATCGATCCGCACCGCGTGGATCGGGACGGCGGAAGTCGAGAAGACGGCGACCGCCGACGTCCCCGACGTCGAGCTGTCGATGGACGCTCTCGGCCGGCTGGCCGGCGGAGCCGCGGCAGAGCGGGCGCTCGGTCCCCTCGTGACGCGGTATCGCGAGTGGATCGAAACCCGCCCGCAGGATCGCGACGCATACCCGTCGGAGAGCGACCGGCAGGCCACGGCGGAGCAGTTGCTTCGCTCCGCGGGGATTGCGGCCGAACGGATGGCGCGCGGCGTGGCACTGCTCGCCGAGGATGCCGGCCTGCGAGACGCCTTCCGCGTCGCCAACCGGGCCGTGGCCCGCGCGCTCCGCCAACGGTTCGGGGAGAAGATCGGACCGGAGGGGCCGCGCTGGCGCCCGTTCCAGCTCGCGTTTCTGCTGCTGAACCTGCCCGGGCTCGCGGATCCCCACGACCCGCACCGCGAAACGGTGGACCTGCTGTTCTTCCCGACCGGCGGCGGGAAGACCGAGGCGTACCTGGGCCTGGCCGCGGTGGCGATGGTGCTCCGGCGCCTGCGGCATCCCGGCGACGACGGCATGGCCGGCGCCGGAGTCAGCGTCATCATGCGCTACACGCTGCGGCTGCTGACGCTGGATCAGTTCGCGCGTGCGGCAGGACTGGTTTGCGCGTTGGAGATCGAGCGCGGCGAGGCAGACGGGCGCTATGGCACGTGGCCGTTCGAGATCGGCCTGTGGGTAGGAAAGGCGGCCACGCCGAACATCCTGGGGCGCAAGGGGCAAGACCGCCCCGATTCGGCGCGCTCGAAGGTCACGGCGTTCCAGCGCAACCCGGACCGGAACGCGTCGCCGATCCCACTTGAGAACTGCCCCTGGTGCCAGACCCGCTTCGAGCCCGAATCGTTCACGCTGCTGCCGGACACGGTGTTGTCGCTCTTGTAAAAGGGCGGTTTTCTGGACGGGCATCGACCTGGACGA
>JAPOVI010000141.1 GCA_026708265.1 Acidobacteriota bacterium | reverse complement strand
GCGGCGGGCGCGCCGCCCGCCCCCCGGCCCCGCCCCGGGAGCCGGGCCGGGGCGGCCGAAGAGCGGCGGGCGATGGTCGAGCGGCAGCTCGGGCCGCGCCGCATCGCGGATCCGCGGGTGCTCGACGCGATGCGCGCCGTCCCGCGCCACGTCTTCGTGCCCACCGTCCTCGCGGCGAGCGCCTACGCCGACACGCCGCTCCCGATCGGCATGCGCCAGACGATCTCGCAGCCCTACATCGTCGCCTACATGACCGAGGCGGCCGCCATCCGGCCCGGCGCCCGGGTGCTGGAGATCGGCACCGGGTCGGGCTACCAGGCCGCGGTGGCGGCGGAGATCGCCGGGCGCGTGTTCACGATCGAGATCGTCCCCGAGCTCGCGGAGGTGGCCCGCACCCGGCTCGCGGCGCTCGGCTACGACAACGTCGAGGTCCGCGCGGGCGACGGCTACCGCGGCTGGCCGGAGGAGGCCCCCTTCGACGCCATCCTCGTCACCGCGGCCCCCGACCACGTGCCGCCGGCGCTCGTCGAGCAGCTCGCCGAGGGCGCCCGACTGGTGATTCCCGTCGGCCCCGACGGCGCGCTCCAGGCGATGACCATCGTGACGCGCGAGGCGGGCGGCGCCGTCACCGAGCAGACGTTCCCGGTCCGCTTCGTCCCGATGACGGGCGAGGCGCAGACTCCGCGTCCGTAGGAGGGCGCGCCGCGTCAGGCGACGGGCGCGGCAGGCTGGTAGGTGGCGATCGAGACCTGCGCCGCGGCGCGCGCGGCCACGTCGAGGAAGGCGCGGGCGACGTCCGATTCCGGCTCTGCGACGACGATGGGCACCCCGGTGTCGCCCCCGACGCGCACGGGCGGGTAGATGGGCAGCCGCCCGAGGAAGGGCACCCCGAGCTCCCCCGCGATCCGCTCCCCGCCCCCCTTGCCGAAGAGGTCGCTCTCGTGCCCGCAGGCGGGGCACTCGAAGTAGCTCATGTTCTCGACGATGCCGAGCGTCGGCACGTTGAGCTTCTCGTACATCGCGACCGCGCGGCGGCTGTCGGAGAGCGACACCGTCTGGGGCGTCGTGACGACGACGGCGCCGGCCCCCGGCACGGTCTGGCTGAGGCTGAGGGCGACGTCGCCGGTGCCGGGCGGCATGTCGACCACGAGGTAGTCGAGCTCGCCCCAGCGGACGTCCTGGAAGAACTGGCGCACGACGCCGTGCAGCATCGGGCCGCGCCAGATGATGGGCGCCGAGGCCTTCGTCAGGAAGCCCATCGACACGACGCGGATGCCGTGCTTCTCGGCGGGGACGATCTTCTTGCCGTCGGACTCGAGCTGCGCGTCGATGCCCAGCATGATCGGGACGTTCGGACCGTAGACGTCGCCGTCGATCATGCCTACGCGGCCGCCGTAGCGGGCGAGCGCCACGGCGAGGTTGACGGCCACCGTGGTCTTCCCGACGCCTCCCTTCCCGGCGCCCACGGCGATGATGTTGCGGACGCCGGGGATCGGGGCGCGCCCCCCCTCCGGGGTGGCGGCGCTGCGCACCGCCGCGGTCATCTCGATGTCGACTCCGGTGACGCCGTCGAGGGCGGAGACGGCGCCGAGCGCCTGCTCGCGCATCTGCTCCTTGACGGGGCAGGCGGGCGTCGTGAGCTCGATGCTGAAGGCGACGTGGCCGTCGCGGATCGTCAGGTTCTTGACGAAACCGAGCTCGACGATGTCGCGCCCCAGATCGGGGTCGTTGACGGCCCGCAGGGCGTCCAGAACGGCCCCGTCGCTGAGGTCTGCCATGGCGGCACCAGCTTAGCGGCTTTCGATTTCGGGTGGCAAGACGCGGCCCCGCATGCCACACTCGACGCATGCCGGAAGGGCCGTCGCCGAGCGCGCCGCGCGGGGAGCCGGGGCCCCCGAGCCGCGGAGTCCTGATCGTGCTCTCCTACCTCTGGCTGCTGGCCCTCATCCCCCTCGCGGCGGAAAAGGCCGACCCCGAGGTCCGCTGGCACGCCCGGCACGGCCTCGTCCTCTTCGGGGCCGAGATGGCGCTCTTCTTCGTGATGAGCATCCTCGGCGGGGGCCTCCTCGAGCGCCTCCTGGTACCCGTCGCACAGGTCGGCATCGTGATCCTCCACACCCTCTGCATCGCCCGGGGCCTCAAGGGCGAGCGGTTCCAGATCCCCGGCCTCAGCGAGTACGCCGACCGCCTGTAGCCTGGGCGACGACGATCCGAGCGCGGGTCCGCCCTGCTCGGCGTGCAGCGTGCCGGGTGAGCCCACCTGCTCGCCCAAGAGGACGGGACCTGCGCCGTCGGGGTTCAGTGGACGGCGATGCGGACCTCGACGTGGGTTTCGGCCGCGTAGGGCGAGCTGACCGAGAAGCGGAGGCGGGTGCCGTCGCGGACGCCGGGGGGCACGCGCAGGCGGAGCCGCTGCGGGAGCAGCCCGCTGCCGGCGCCCTGGCAGACGCCGCACGGCGCGTCGGGAAGCTCGCCGCGGCCGCCGCAGAGCGGACAGGTATGGCGCACCTCGATGGCCAGCGGCACCTGCGCGCCGCGGTGGGCCTGCCGGGGCGTCAGCGCGACCTCCGTCGTGTGGGTGGCGGCGTCGGCATCGCGCCCGAAGAACGAGGCGCGGATGCCCTCGACGAAGCCGGCCATGGACGGGAAGCCCAGCGCCACCTCGTCGGCGAAGGCCGCCGCCGAGCCGGAGTCCGGAGCGCCGCCGCGGCGCGGGCGGTCGACCCCGCGCGGACGCTGCAACTCGCTCCGCGCCCCCTCCCGGCGGATGCGGCGGGCCAGTCCCCACAGGGCGCGCCGGACGTCGCAGACGTCGGCCCCGGGGGCACCCGGCGTGCGGTCTTCTTCGGCCACGGCGACGTACGATAGGAGCGTGTTCGGAGGTTGTCAAGACGCCCGCGGCCCGCGACGGCGGCGGGCGCCGTAGTGTACGATCCGGTCGCCATGGACACGGAATACGGGATTCACAGCGAGCCGCGCGCCGGACACTGGGTGGCATGGGCCATCTCCGGCGACGACTCGCGGCCGGCCGGCTCCGTCATCCTCGTCGGGCAGACGCAGGAGGAGGCCGAGGCCAACGCCGCGCGCTGGATCGAGCGCCTCGCCACAGAGCCCGGCCTGCTGCGCGCCGTCCCCGCGGCGGAGGCCGACGCCTCCGGCGGGAACGCCGGCCCCAGCTAGCCGCCCTGGACGGCGGGCGACCAGGCTTTCCCGCGGAAACGCCCGGGGCCGGTGCCGGGCCACCGCGCGAGGGTGCCGCCATGACCGCCGCGGTCATCACTGCACCGAGTGCATCTGCGGCGATCCGGCGGGCGGTTGCCCTTCTTTTTCGCAGGGCGTGCTTTTTACTTGACACCCCCCGCGGGCGCAGGTCGGCCTGAATCCAGGACCGCGTAGGATCCGGCGTCAGACGGCCTGTGGTGCCGCTGGGCAGGCTCGGCGCACGGGCAGGGTCGTTCTTATTACGATGCGGGTATGCCTGCTGACACACCCGTCATCGCCCCCGCGCCACCCGCTGGCGGGGCTGTCGGGCCAGGCCCCGGCCGGCGCGGTCTCCATTTCCGGCGTGACCAAAGGCGGAAGGCCGCGCCGCTCGATGTGGAACTCGGCCGTCTCTACGGTTCGCGGTGTGCCCGCAGCGACGATCGCGTGCGCCGCCTCCACCGCTGCGGTCGCGTCCGGCAACGCGCCGTGCGCTTCCTCGGCGCTGCGAATCAGGTCCTCGAACGAGCCGATGCCGGTCATAAGGATGCGCCGGACATCGCCGGCTGCTCCTCCCAGGCGGCCTGCCGGTCGAGGTAGCCCTGGACGACGGCCCATTGCTCATCGCCGAGGCCGCCGCTGTTGGATTCCAAGTCGCTCCAGCCACCAGGACATGGCGTGCCGTCTCCCAAGCTCGACGGCGCGCCTGGGAGAGCAGTCCGGTACTTCACTGCGCCGGGCAAGTTGCTCCCTCGTGGAACGATCAGGTCGTTCCGCCGGGTCACCGGTTGGCTGCCGTCGCTTGCGGGGGGAACCCTCGGGTAGGTCTCGGCGCCATGTCGACGGCCCCGGTTCCTCCATCTTCCTGCCAAGTCATTTCACCCCTCCGTCCGTGAGAGCCTCATCGATCAGGGGTCTGACTTCCCCGAGCTCGTTGCTTCGGGCCAGGATCTGTCCGTGTTCGTCGGCGAGGACGTAGGTCGGGAAGAACGAAACGCGCAAGAGCTGGGCGATCTCGCCCTCCGGGCCGGCATGCCAGTTGACCCAAGGCATAGGCTCGTCCGCCATGAAGCGAGTCACGGACTCGGGCTCCTCGTCCACGCTGATAGCGAGCAAGGCAAACCGATCGGCCGGCAGCTCCGCGACCAGCTCCCGGAGCTTCGGTAGAGCCGCGCGGCACGGCGGGCACCAGGTCGCCCAGAAATCGAGCAGCACGACCCGGCCGCGATAGCTCGACAGCCGGTCCTCGGCACCGTCGAACCGCGTTCCGATCAGGTCCGGCAACGCGCCGGTCACCGTCCCGTGCTTGATGCTGCGGATCAGGTCCGCTTCGGCCTCCGCCAACGTCACCGACTCGGAACGGCTGTTGGGGATGAGCCCCAGAAACCCCTCCTGCTCAACGCCGGCGCTCAACCCTGCCGCTGCCGCGAGGGCACGTTGTCGCAGGTCTCGCGCGTCGGCGGTCGCGCCCCGAGACTCGTTCGCGGCACGCATGAACCCGGCCGCGACGTAGTACTGGCCCGTTGCGCGCAGCACTGGCTCTTCGGCGCTGGACACCAAGTACTCGAAGAAGTCGTCGACGGCCGTGCCCAGCGCCCTGCGGTGGTGCATCCGGTTCAGCACCCTGGGCCACTTCCCGTAGCCGGGCGCGTGCTCGAGGAGAGCCTTCGCGCCCGCATACACGAGCTCGTCGGCATCGCCGTCGCCGTCGAGAGCCACCTGCAGGATGAGAAACTCCGCCGCTTCGACCGTCTTGGCATGAAGGCCACCTGCCGCCAGAATCGCCCGGGCGGCGGCGATGGCACGGCTCGCGTCCGGGCGGGAGGTCGGGGCATCCGGCAGAGCACCGTCCGGCTCGCCGCCCGCGTTCTGCCGTTCCAGGTAGTCCTCCACGACCGTCCAATCCGGTTCGGCATCCGGGAGTGGCTCAAGGATCCGTTCGGGGTCGGACGGCGCCTTCTCGTCGTTGATCGTCACCGTCGGTGCTTCGCGGCGGGCCGTGCGCTCGCATGCCACGCTCACCAGCACTCCCATCGCTACCAGGAACCCCGCGACCGTGCACGCTCGTCGTATAGCCACCTTCGCTCTCCCCCCTGCCCGCGGTCGGGCGCTCCTCAGGGAACGTCGCGGTGCTTGGCCTCTCTTGGGTAGAGGTTGCGGGGGGCGTATCGATTACAGGACTACTCGCGGCGTAAGCGCCGAAGAGGGCCTCGTGGCGCACGATCCCGGTCGAGCAACGGGCACCGGACCGATTCTTCCAGGGATGGCGCGACGCCGGCGAACGGCTTCTCATGCCCCGTCACGCCGTCGCTCCCCATCACCGGCTCGGCCCGTGTCCCGTTCGTGCTCCCGTGCCCGCGCTCGGAACGTCCAGTCGAGCAACTGGCGCGCCTGAGGCTTGAGCTTCTCGTCCGGGAACAGGTCCTTGTAGATCTGGATCGCGTCGCCGGGCTCTTTCAGCTTCAGGTGCTCGGCCAGCGTCGCGACGTCCTGACGGTCCCTGTTGCGTCCCGCCAGCAGCTTCATCGCCAACAGGTGCTTGGCCGATGCGCCCGTGACCGTCAGGTTTGGAGACTGATACAGCGTCTCCGCCCGCTTGTCCGCCGACCGCGGGATGGCTGCCGTCGCCTGGTCGTTGAGCCACGTGTCGCCCAGGCCATGCCGGCGGCCGACCCTGCGCACGGCTTCCACCAGCCGGGAGTGCCCCGCATCGATCCGGGCGTCAACGTCCCTCGTCGTCCGTTCCCGGTCGAACGCCAAGCTCATCGCGGCCCCACCCACGATGTAGATTTGCGCGCGCGTGCGGGTGAACCGCAGCTCGGCCGACAACTCGTCGAACAACTTGACGATTCTCTCCCGGTCAAGGGGTCCACTCACACCGTTCTCCCCCTCGACTGTCGAGATCCCGCGGGTCCGGTATCGCTCCGTGACGCAGGAACGCGGCCGGCGCGTACATCAACGAGTGCATCCGGATGATCGGGATCGGCGACAGAACCCAGGTGCTGTCGAGGAACCGTTCCGGCTCGTCGACCCACGCCGGCCGCTCGTGTCCGTGCAGCCACGCCACGTGCTCCACCATCGCGGCCAGCAGCGCGTCCCACCTCGTGTGCGTCAGCGGCACCCGCTCCGCCAGCGCCGCCCGTTGCTGCGCCGCGTTCAGGACGTGGAAGTCTCGCGGCAGGCCGCACACGATCCACCGCTCGATGTCCGACTCCGGCCACCCTTCCCGGATGCCCTCGGTGTAGGCGCCCAGCGTGAACGCAGCGTCGTCGGTCCGGGCGTTCGGCCGCTCGAACGGCGGGATCTCCATGTCCGCGGCTGCAGCCAGCTCGTGACCCGGCGGTTCGCGCTCACGCCGCGTGGGGGTAGCTCGGGTGCGGTGCAAACCCGAATCGGCCGCCGTTGTCGACGGCCCAGTCGTTCAGCCGGATGTGATCGATCGTGCGCATGTTGCTGGTCAGCAGCATCTTGCCGCCCAGCGCGAGGGTCTCGCCCACGATCTGCGTATCGCGGTTGTCGGCCAGCAACAACGGGTTGGCGGTCGGGAAGCACTCGCGCGGCAGGTTCACCAGCAGCGTGTCGTTCAGTTCTCGCTGCTCGGGTGTGAGCTCGAGCTTCTCGTACGGCGACTCCGGGTCGCGCCACATCGCGGCCCACCAGGCCTGACGTTCAAGTTGCAAGCGGCGGTCGTCGTCAAGAGCCGGCGCATCCGGGCGCAGGAGGTCCTCGGCAACACTGAGCGCGGTGGTCCTGCTCTGAAGCACGCCTGCCGGCGCGAGCTCGTCGGCGACGGCCGGCGACATTCGTGTCTTCGTGCCGGACAGCTCCGCCCAAGCCGCGTGCAGCTTGCGCGGCATCACGCGCAGCAGCTCCGTCGTGTCGAGCAGGATCAGGTCTTCCATCTCCGGAACTGATCAGCTTCGAGGCGTCGCGTGTCTTCCCGGACGAGTCGGCGCACGTAGGTCTCTTCCCCGTCTCGCGACCGCCCAGGTCCGTGCTGCGTCCGGGCGACGGCGGCGTCGATCCGGGCCACCGTGGCATCGCGCCCGAGGCTCTGCCGCGCCGCCGCTCGCAACCGCCGCTCGAGCTCGCCCTCGGCCTGCGCCACTCTGCTGTGCATGGTGCCTCGGCCGTTCAAGCGGACGAGCCGGTCACGTCCGAGCCGCCGAACGCCGCGATCTCGATCATCTTCCTCTGATGCTATCAGCCCTGTTCGCCCTCCCCGCGGCCGGAGGCGGTCGCCGCGCGCGGGGCTACTCCGGCGCGGCGGCGGCCGGGGGGCGGCAGACGGCCAGGGAGTGGGGGCGGCCGCTGGGGCCGGTCCAGGCCACGGCCGCGCCCGCGGAGG
>JAPOVI010000121.1:73238-83529 GCA_026708265.1 Acidobacteriota bacterium | reverse complement strand
GCGACGCCACCCGGGTGTCGACCCGCGGGCTGATGGTCGACCGCGTGCCGGCCGAGGAGTGGGCACAGATCTTCGACGAGGTCTGGCGGCGCTTCCGCGACTTCTTCTACGTCGAGAACATGCACGGGTACGACTGGGAGGCGCTTCGCGACCGGTATCGACCGCTGCTGGAGCACGTTGCCCATCGCTCCGACCTGAACTACGTCATCGGCGAGATGGTGGCGGAGCTCAACGTCAGCCACGCGTACATCGCGGGCGGCGACTGGGAGACGCCCCAACGGGCGCAGGTCGCCCTGCCCGGCGCGGTCTTCGAGCTCGACCCGACGGCGGGCCGCTACCGCATCGCGGAGATCTTCGCCGGCCACAACGAGGAGCCGCGCTACCGGGCGCCGCTCACCGAGATCGGCGTCGACGCGCGGGTCGGCAACTATGTCCTGGCGATCGACGGCGAGGAGCTCGCCGGCTCCGACAACCCCTACCGCGTGCTGCGACACCGCGCCGACCGTCCGGTGCGCCTGACGCTGAACGAGGCCCCGACGCTCGAGGGGGCGCGGGAGGTGACGTTCACCCCGCGCACCGAGGAGCGGAGCCTGCGCTATCTCGCCGAGGTCGAGGCCAATCGGGAGATCGTGTCCGAGATGACCGACGGCCGCGTCGGCTACCTGCACGTCCCCGACATGGGGGCGCAGGGCATCCAGGAGTTCGTCAAGTGGTTCTACGGGCAGATCCGCAAGGAGGGGCTCGTCATCGACGTGCGCGGCAACGGCGGCGGCAACGTCTCGCAGATGCTCATCGAGCGTCTCGGCCGGCGCGTGCTCGGGACCCGCTTCGCGCGCACCTTCGACACGCCCGGCACCTACCCGGACACCGCGTTCCACGGACACATGGTCTGCATCCTCGACGAGGACTCGGCCTCCGACGGCGACATCTTCCCCTACCGCTTCCGCGAAGCGGGGCTCGGGCCGCTGATCGGCAAGCGCTCGTGGGGCGGCGTCATCGGCATCACGAACCATGGTCCGCTCATCGACGGCGGGTCCGTCAACGTGCCGCAGTTCGGCACGAACGGGGCCGACGGAAGCTGGGTGGTCGAGAACGTCGGCGTCGAGCCGGACATCGAAGTGGACAACGACCCCCGCTCCGTCATCGCGGGCCGCGACCCGCAACTCGAGCGCGCGGTCGAAGAGGTGCTGCGCATGATGCGCGAGAACCCGAAGGCGCTGCCGGAGCGCCCCGCGCCGCCGGTCAAGACGCCGTAGGCCGCCGCGTTCGGGCTGTCCGTGACGACGGGATGCCCGGTGCGCGGCCGTCGGCGTCCACGGTCGATACGTGTAACATACGTGTCGCAGTGCAGAGGAAGCTCACCATCACGATCGACGAGGAGGTGTACGAGCGCCTTCACGACGTGGTGGGTCGCGGACGGATCAGTCAGTTCATAGAGAGGCTGGTGCGGCCCCACGTGTTGCGGGGCCACCTGGACTCGGCGTACCGGGAGATGGCGGCCGGAGAGCAGCGCGAGGCCGACGCCGAGGAGTGGGCGGATGCGCTGATCGGGGACGTCGGCGATGAAACGCGGTGACGTGTGGTGGGTGAGCTTCGACTCCTCGGTCGGCGGTGAGATTCGCAAGAGGCGCCCGGCGGTGGTCGTGAGCAACGACGAATCCAACCGGCACCTGAACAGGGTGCAGGTCGTTCCTCTGACCGGTTCCGTCGACCGGGTGTTCCCCAGCGAGGCGCTCGTCACGCTTCGAGGCGCCCGGCGCAAGGCCCTGGCGGACCAGTTGACCACGGCGAGCAAGCGCCGCTTGACGCAGCGGATGGGACGACTCGCCGCGCAGGACATGCGGCGCATCGACGAGGCCATTCGCGTTCAGCTCGCGCTCGATCCGGTGTTTCGCGACCTGTGATGGAGCGCCTCGGACGACTGGCAGGCGAAGGGACCATGTCGCTCTCGTTGCAGCTTCGTCTCTTGTGGCGCCGCGCCGTCGGCAACCCCGGCTTCACGCTGGTCTCGCTGGCGACCCTGGCGATCGGGATCGGCGCCAACGTCGCCATCTTCACGGTCGTGAACGCGGTGCTCCTGCGGCCGCTTCCGATGCCCGACTCCGAGCGGCTGGTGTTGCTGCGGCATTCGGCGCCGGGCCTGACCCAGCTCGACGAGCTGCCCCTGTCGGATGCGCTCTACTTCTTCTATGCCGCCGAAAGCCGGACGCTGGAGGGCGTGGCGGCGTACCAGCCCTTGCAGGCGAGCTTCACCGGGGCGGACAACCCGCAACGAGTCCAGGCGGCCGCCGTCACTGCGTCGTTCTTCGACGTGATGCGGACGCCGCCGCAACTCGGGCGGACGTTCGTGCTGGAGGATGACCGGCCGGGCGCCGCGCCCGTCATCGTGCTGAGCGACGGCTTGTGGCGCGCCCGCTTCGGTAGCGACCCCGGTGTCATCGGGCGGATGGCGGACATCGACGGAGCGCGCGTCGAGGTGGTCGGGGTGATGCCGCCGGGGTTCTCCTTCTCGCAGCCGGAGGCGGAGCTGTGGCGCCCACTGCAGCTCGATCCGGACAACACGCAGCTCGGCGCCTTCGGAATCGCCGGCGTGGCGCGCCTCGCGGACGGGACGACGCTGGAGCAGGCGCAGTCCGAGCTCGCCACGATGCTCTCCAACCTGACCGAGGTCTTCCCCGACGAGGCGGCGGCGCCGGTCCTCGCCGCGGCCGGCTTCCGTCCGCTCGTCGATCGCGCCCGCGTGGTCGTCGTCGGCGACATCGAGGCGACGCTCTGGATCCTGCTCGGTGCGGTCGGTTTCCTGCTGCTCATCGCCTGCGCCAACGTCGCCAACCTCCTGCTGGTCCGTTCCGAGGCCCGCCGCGGCGAGGCGGCGATCCGCGCCGCCCTCGGATCCAGCCGGGGCCGGCTGGCGGGGTCGGCCCTCGTCGAGAGCGTCGCCCTCGGCGTGGCCGGGGGAATCGCCGCGCTCCCGCTCGCGCTCCTGGCCGTGCGGTTGGTCGTCCGCTTCGGCCCGCAGGCCCTGCCGCGCCTCGACGAGATCTCGGCCGATGCCGCCGTCCTGGCGTTCGGTCTCGCGGTGTCGATCGTGGCGGGACTCCTCTTCGGCGTGCTGCCGGCCCTGCGCGCGAGCGCCGCGGGGGCAGCCGGCCACATGACGGCCGGCGCGCGGGGAGCGAGCGCGGGCCGGGAACGGCAGCTCGCCCGCCGCGGCCTGGTGGTGGTCCAGATCGCGCTCGCCCTGACCCTGCTGGTCGGCTCCGGCCTGGCCGTGCGTTCGTTCGGGCGGCTGGCCGCGGTCGATCCCGGATTCGATCCCGTCGACGTGCTGACGTTCGGGCTGGCGCTGCCCGAGCGCGACTACGACGCCGACGCACGTCTCGGGTTCCACCGGCAGATGGTCGAGCGGCTGCGGGCCTTGCCGGGCGCCGTCGAAGCGACAGCAGCCTCCACCGTTCCCCTGGGCGGCGCGGTGTCCGGCTCGGGCTACAGCATCGAGGGGCGTCCCCTGGACGACGGCGAGGTGCCGCCGGTGTTCATGTCGAAGGTCGTCTCGCCGGAGTACTTCGGCACGCTGCGCATCGAGCTCACCGAGGGGCGGCGCTTCGACCGGCTGGACGGCGAGCGCGGAGACTCGGTGGTCGTCGTGTCGCAAGCGGTGGCGGACGCCTACTGGCCGGGGGAGAGCGCGCTTGGCCGGGGCATCCGGGCGGGAGGGCCTCCGGAGGAGGACCAGGAGTGGTCCCGCATCGTCGGCGTCGTCGCCGACGTGCACGAGACGACGCTGCACGAGGACCCGCTTCCAATGGTCTACTACCCGCTGCCGGGGAGCGCGGGCGACTCGGGCGGCCCCGCAACGATGCGCTACGCCGTGCGGGCCAGGAACGCCGCCGGCCTGGGCGCGGCGGTGCGGGAGGCGGTGCGGGGGCTCGACCCGACGCTGCCGATCGCCGACGTGGAGACGTTGGAGACGCTCGTTGGCCGGGCGCGCGGCGAGCGGGCGTTCGTGATGGTGCTGCTCGTCATCGCGGCCGGGCTCGCGCTGCTGCTCGGCTCGGTCGGCCTCTACGGGGTCGTCTCCTACACCGTGGCGCAGCGACGGCGGGAGATCGCCATCCGCATGGCGGTCGGGGCCCGGGCGGCCGACGTCGGCCGGCTGGTGCTGACCGAGGCCGGCAGCCTGGCCCTGGTCGGGGCTGCGCTGGGCATCGGGGCCGCGGCGGCGCTGACCCGGCGCCTGCAGGCCGTGCTGTTCGAGACCAGTCCGCTCGACCCGGCCGTCTTCCTGGGCGTATCGACGATTCTGGTCGGGGTGTGCCTGCTGGCGAGCTGGCTGCCGGCGCGTCGCGCGGCGCGCATCGATCCGATGCACGCCCTGCGCGTGGAGTAGGAAGGGCCGCATGTCGCTGACCGTCGGCGATCGCTTCGCCGGGCACTTCGAGGTGACCGCCGTGCTCGGCGCGGGCGGCATGGGCGAGGTGTACCGCGCTCGCGACACCCGCCTGAACCGCGCCGTCGCCTTGAAGATCCTCCCGGACGCCTTCGCCGCCGATCCCGACCGACTGGCGCGCTTCCAGCGGGAGGCGGAGCTGCTGGCGTCGCTCAACCACCCGAACATCGCGCAGATCCACGGCATCGAGGAGGAGGAGGACGGAACGCGGGCGCTCGTGCTGGAGCTGGTCGAGGGCCCGACGCTGGAGGAGCGGATCGCGGACGGGCCGCTCTCGCTCGACGACGCGCTGGAGATTGCCAAGCAGATCGCGGATGCCCTCGAGGCGGCCCACGAGGCGGGAGTAGTCCATCGCGACCTCAAGCCGGCCAACGTCAAGATGCGCGAAGACGGTACCGTCAAGGTGCTCGACTTCGGGCTGGCGAAGGTCCTGGATGCCGGGTCCGGGCCCGGAGATCCGCACACGTCGCCGACCCTGGCCACGGCCGCTACCCGGATGGGGTTCATCGTGGGCACGGCCGCCTACATGTCTCCGGAGCAGGCGCGGGGGAGAGCGGTCGACCGGCGGACCGATGTCTGGGCGTTCGGCGCCGTGCTCTTCGAGATGCTCACCGGGCGGCGGGCATTCGCGGGGGACGACGTCACCGGCATCCTGGCCGAGGTGATCAAGACCGAGCCGGCCTGGGCGACGCTCTCGGTCGACGTGCCGCCGGCGGTGTCCGGCGTCCTGCGCCGCTGCCTGCAGAAGGACCCGAAGGATCGGATGCGGGACATCGGCGACGTGCGGCTGGGGTTGCTCGGAGGGTTCGAGGACCCCGCGCGGAGCGTGACGGCGCCGCCCCCGGCGGACGGCGCGCCGACCGGGACGGGAGGAGGGTGGAAGCGATACTGGGTCGGACTGGCCGGCGCGGCCGTCGTCATTGCCGCGGTGGCGGTAGGGCCCGCCGTCTGGATCGTGCCGCCGCCGGCGCCGTCCGTGGCGTTCCCGGTGCGCTTCTCGATCCCGGCCGCGCCGAACATGGTGCCGTTCGTCGAGCTGTCACCGGATGGGCGCCATCTCGCCTACCTCGAGTCGGACGAGGGGCGCGAGGCGCGGCTGTGGGTCCATTCGCTGGAGAGCGGGCAGGCCCGCGAGCTTGCCGGGGCGGACACCTCGGGCTTCACGGTGTTCTGGTCCCCCGACAGCCGATTCGTGGCCTTCTCGGACGCCGGCTCCCTCCGGCGAATCGATCTCGCCAGCGGGGCGGTGGAGACCGTGTGCGATACGCCGCGGCTGTTCGGCGGTAGCTGGAACGCCGACGGCGTCATCGTGTTCGGGGGGATTTCGGGCATCATGCAGGTCCCGGCGGAGGGCGGGACCCCCGTTCCCCTGACGCAGGTCGACTCGGCGCGCGGGGAGCTCGGCCACGTCGCACCCCGCTTCCTGCCGGACGGCCGGCACTTCCTCTACCTGCGGGCATCGTCGGATTCGACCGTCTCCGGCCTCTACGTCGGCTCCCTCGACGTCGATCCGGCGGAGCAGAATCCCGACCGGCTGGTGGCGACGCGGCAGAACGGAACGCATGCGCCAGCGGCCGGACCGGCCGCGCCCGGCCATCTGCTCCTGCTGCAGGGCGATCGGCTCCTTGCGCAGCCGTTCGACGACCAGCGCCTCGACCTCGCCGGCGACGCGACGGTCGTGGCGGAAGGGGTCGGCGCCTTCGACGTGTTCGCGGCGTTCTCGATCTCCCGCAACGGTGTGCTCGCCTACCGCGGCGCCGAGGCGACCCGCTCGGTGCTCTGGATCGAGCCCACCGGACAGGAATCCGCCGCGGCCGGCATGGGCGGTCTCGACGATCCGGAGAACCCGCGCCTGTCGCCCGACGGCAGCCGCCTGGCGCTCGTGGTGGACGACGACATCTGGGTGTTCGATCTCGAGGGTCGGCCTCCGATTCGCCTGACCTTCGATCGCGGCGACAACGCCTCGCCCCTCTGGACGCCCGACGGCGCGCGCATCGTCTACGAGGGCGACGGGGCCCTCTTCGCGGTGTCCGCGGACGGCGCGGGCCAGCCGGAACGGATCGGGCCCCGGGGTCACCATCACGCGCATGCCTGGACCCCGAGCGGCGACCTGATCGCCGCCTCCATCTCCGGCGAGCAGGTGCGCCTGGTCGAGTTCGCGGCTGCGCCCGGCCCCGGGGGGCCGGAGGCCTTCCCGGCGCCCGGCGACGAGGGCTTCTCGGCCGCGCTCTCGCCCGACGGGCGGTGGCTGGCCTACACCTCGGACGCGACCGGGTCGCTCGAGGTCTGGGTGCGACCCTACGCGGGGCCGGGCGCGCCGGTCCGCGTCTCGCCCGCCGGCGGTACGGAGCCGGTGTGGGCGCGCGACGGCGCGTCGCTGTACTACGTCCAGGGGCGCCGCACCCTGATGCGGGTCGCGGTCGAGGCGTCGAGCCGGTTCGAGTTCGCGGCGGCCGTGCGTCTCCTGAAAGCCGAGTTCCCCGTGTTCGAGCAGCCGCCTTCGTTCGACGTTGCCCCGGACGGACGCTTCGTCACCGTGCGGAACGACTCGAACCCTCCGGTTTCCGTCATCCTGAACTGGCCGGCGCTGCTTCCCTCGGCCGAGTGACTCCGGCGCAGGACCCTAGCCGGGGCAAACGCCGTACCGCACAGCAGCATGAAGACTGCGCCGCCGCCCCGCGCCGCTCGGCGCCCGCATCGCCACGAGACGCACGGCGACGTCCGCGTCGACGACTACCACTGGCTCCGCGAGCGCGACGCTCCCGAGGTCCGCGCCTACCTGGAGGCGGAGAACGCCCATCAGCGGGAGTCGATGGCCGCCACGGCCGGCCTGGAGCAGCGGCTGTTCGAGGAGATCAAGGGACGCATTCGGCAGACGGACATGTCCGTCCCGTACCGCGAGGGGCAGTACCGCTACTACCACCGCTTCGAGGACGGAAGGGATTACCCCATCCACTGCCGGCAGGCGGTCGGCGCTCCGGCCGGGCCGGCCGCGCCGGGCGGGCCACCGCCGGCCGCGCCGCCGCGTGACGCCCCGGGCGGACGGCCGCCGACCGCGCCGCTGCCTGACGCGCCTGCCGGGCCACCGCCGACCGCGTCCGCGGAGGAGGAGGTGCTGCTCGACGTCAACGAGGTCGCCGAGGGGCACGACTTCTGTCAGGTCGGATCACGCGTCGTGAGCCCGAGCGGCGGCTGGCTCGCCTACGCGGTCGACACCGTCGGCCGGCGCGAGTATGCCATCCGTGTACGCGACCTCGCCCGGGGCGCCGACCTCGCGGACGTCATCCCGAACGTCACCGCCAATGTGACATGGGCGGCCGGCGACGACGTCGTCTTCTACGCGCGCCATGACCCGACCACGCTCCGCCCGTACCAGATCCTGCGGCACCGACTGGGTGACGACCCGGCGGGCGATCGCCTCGTCTACGAGGAGACGGACCCGACGTTCTCGTGCGCGGTCTGGCGCAGCCGCTCGAAGCGCTGCGTGCTGATCGGCTCGTTCCAGACGCTCACGACCGAGATCCGCTACCTCGACGCGGCCGATCCGGACGCGGCGCCTGCGATCTTCCTGGTCCGCGAACGGGGCCACGAGTACGAGATCGACCACTATCGCGGGTGCTTCTACATCCGGTCGAACGCCGGCGCCCGCAACTTCCGCCTGCTGGAGACCGACGAGGACCGGACGGAGCGGGCGGCGTGGCGGGAGCTCCTGCCGCACCGCGACGACGTGCTGGTCGAGGGGTTCGAGCTCTTCCGCGATCACTTGGTGGTCGCGGAGCGGCACGAGGGCTTGACGCGGCTCCGCGTGCGTCCCTGGGGGACTGACGCGCCCGGCGCCAGGAACGCGGACGGCGGTGCGGCGGGCAAGGCGGAGGGCGGAGGCGGCGACTACCACGTCTCGTTCGATGAGGCGGCCCACGCGGTCTGGATCGGCACGAACCGCGAGCCGGACACGGCGACACTGCGGTTCGAGTACAGCTCGCTCACCACGCCGAGGTCGGTCTACGACTACGACATGACCACCCGTACGCGCACGCTCCTGAAGCGCGAAGAGGTGCTGGGCGACTTCGACCCGGCGCGCTACGAGACGCGGCGCGTGTTCGCGACGGCGCGGGACGGGGTGCGCGTCCCGATCTCCCTCGTCCGGCGGCGAGGCGGGCCGGCCGCGGCGTCGAACGCCGCCGCTCCGCTGCTGCTCTACGGGTACGGCGCCTACGGGATCAGCATGGAGCCGACGTTCCGGTCGTCCCGGCTGAGCCTGCTCGATCGCGGGTTCACGTACGCCATCGCGCACGTGCGAGGTGGTGAGGAGCTCGGGCGCCGGTGGTACGAGGACGGCAAGCTGCGCAAGAAGGAGAACACGTTCACCGACTTCATCGCCTGCGCCGAGCACCTTGTCGTGGAGGGTCTCGCCGTGCCCGAGCGGCTCTTCGCGATGGGCGGGAGTGCGGGCGGCCTCCTGATGGGAGCGGTCATCAACCTGCGCCCCGAGCTGTTCCACGGCGTGGTCACCCAGGTGCCGTTCGTCGACGTGCTGACGACGATGCTCGACGAGTCCATACCGCTCACCACCGGCGAGTACGACGAGTGGGGCAACCCGAACGAACCGGACGACTACGCCTGCATCCGCGCCTACTCGCCCTACGACAACATGGCTCCCGTGACGTGGCCGCACCTGCTGGTCATGACCGGATTGCACGACTCGCAGGTGCAGTACTGGGAGCCGGCGAAGTGGGTGGCGAAGCGCCGCGCGATGCAGCCCGCCGACGGCCGGCGGCTGTTGCTCAGGACCAACCTGGAGGCGGGACACGGTGGCGCATCGGGGCGCTACCGCCAGTACCGCGAGACGGCGCTGCAGTACGCCTTCCTGCTCGACCTGGCGGGCGCCGCGGACCGCGGCCCGGCAGGCGCGCGGGTCGGGCCGACCGCAGGGGCTGGACGGCCGCCGGCGGCAGGCGTCGTAGAATCGTGATGACCCTCGGGGAGAGTAAGGAGTCGAGGCATGCAGACCGGCCGCAGGTCGTTCGTTCGGACAGTGGGCGCGGCCGCGGCCGGCGCGGCGGGTGCTGCAGCGTCGAGCGCGGCCGCGTCGGGCGCCGGTGGGCCGAAGAGCGCCGTGGAAGCGTTCTCGACGACCGCGTCGTCGCTGCAGCCGGGAGGCGGGGCCGAGGGCATCGAGGCGTTCGCGTTCGACGCCTACGGGACGCTCTTCGACGTCTTCTCGGTGGCGGCGCTGTGCGAGGAGCTCTTCCCGGGCAGCGGCGACGCGCTGTCGCAGCGTTGGCGCGCCAAGCAGCTCCAGTACAGCTTCCTGCGCAGCCTCATGGGGCGGCACCGGGACTTCTGGGTGGTGACCGGCGATGCCCTGGTGTACGCCGCGCGCAGCCTGGGCCTCGATCTGACGCCGGCCCGCCGAGAGCGGTTGATGGACGCGTATCTCTCGCTGGCCGCGTTCCCGGACGTGCGCCCGGGGCTCGAAGCCCTTCGCGACCGGGGCCTCCGGCTGGCGATCCTCTCGAACGGCGAGCCGCGCATGCTGGAGGCGGCGGCGCGGAGCGCGGGCATCGACACCCTGCTCGACACGATCATCAGCGTCGAGGAGGTCAAGATCTTCAAGGTGAGCCCGCGCGTCTACAACCTGGGCGTCGAGCGGCTCGGCGTCGACCGGTCGACGCTCGGATTCGTCTCGTCCAACGCCTGGGACGTCGCCGGCGCCGCCTCGGCCGGCCTCATCACGTTCTGGATTCAGCGCGCCGCGGCCGAGCCCCCGGACGAGCTCGGCTTCGAAGCGCATCGCGTAGTCGCGGCGATCACCGACCTGGTGCCGCTCGTGGATGCCTA
>JAPOVI010000121.1:0-73228 GCA_026708265.1 Acidobacteriota bacterium | reverse complement strand
GGGCGGCGCTGGCGGACTGCCGCGCGAAGTGAAGGCCCGGTCTGCCGTCAGCCGACAGGGTCGATGTGACGTTGCGGCTCGATTGCGGTGACGTCGAATGGAGTTCGAAGAGGATGAAAGTGACCAGACGAATGGTGACGGCGACGACGGCATTGGGACTGGCGGGGATTCTCGCGAGCGGGACGGCAGCGGCGCAGGGCGAGGCGAGCGGGGCAGGCGGAGCAGCCGGCGACATCGCGATGACGCAGATCGCGCTGGGCGACCTCACGTTCGACGTGCGGACGGCGGGTCCGGACGACGGTGAGGTGGCGATCCTCCTCCACGGCTTCCCGCAGACCTCCTACGAGTGGCGCCACCAGATCCGGGCGCTGGCCGAGGCCGGGTTCCGGGTCGTGGCGCCCGATCAGCGGGGCTACTCGGCGGGGGCGCGGCCGACGGACACCGCGGACTACGCGCTGCCGCTCCTGGTGCAGGACGTCCTCGGACTCGCGGACGCGGTCGGCGCCGAGCGCTTCCACATCGTCGGCCACGACTGGGGCGCGATCGTGGCGTGGGCGGTGGCGGTTGCGGCGGCGGACCGGGTCATAACGGCGAACCCGGTCTCGGTGCCGCACCCGGACGCGTTCGCCCGCGTGCTGAGCGACCCGGAGTCGTGCCAGGTCGCGGCGTCGTCCTACTTCGACGTGTTCATCCAGCCTGACTCCGAGGACGGCTTCCTCGCCAACGACCAGGCGTTGCTGCGCGGCCTCTACGCCGGAATGGGCGAGGATGCGAGCGCCGAGTACCTTCGTGTCCTCGGGACGAAGCCGGCCCTCGGCGCTGCCCTCGACTGGTACCGCGCCAACATCGGCGGGCGCAACCTGCAGCGCCCGGCGACCGGCACGGTCACCGTGCCGACGATGTTCACCTGGAGCGACGGCGACACGGCGCTGTGCATCGACGGCGCCGTCCTCACCGGGGAATACGTCGAAGGGCCCTACCGCTTCGAGGTCCTCGAGGGCATCGACCACTGGATCCCGGAGATGGCGGCGGAGAAGATGTCCTCCCTGCTCGTCGAGCACCTGACGCAGTACTCCGAGCGCTGAGCCCGAGTCCGTCCAGGGCGCTACCCGCGGCCGAAGACGATGCGTTCCTGGCGCAGCATGCGCGCCGTGAGGCCGAAGAAGGCGGCGCCGAGCGCGGTGGTGGCGACGGTCGAGAGGGCCAGGTTCAGCGCGGTCACCGGCTCGCCGCCCATGACGTCGATCAGCAGGAGCTGGTGCGACAGGGCAGGGACGAGCATCATCCACATGGCGGGTTGCAGCGGGTAGACCTGCGCGACCATGCCCGGGATCATGGGCACGAAGATGAGCAGGTTGACGTAGGTCTGCGCCTCCTTGAAGCTGCGGGCGAAGGTGGCGACGAACATCTGCAGCGACGACGCGAAGAGCGCCATCGGCCCGCAGGCGACCGCCATCAGCAGGAGCTGCCGCCCGCCGAGGCTGAGTTGCATCCCGAGCTGCTCGAGCGGCACGAAGCGCATCATGAACACGAACGCGGCCAGCGTCAGCCAGGCGGAGGCGAGGCTGAACACGGTGGTGGTGAGCCACTTCCCGGCCGTCAGCGCGCTGCGCGACACCGGGTTGACGAGAAGCGGCTCCAGCGACTGACGTTCCCGTTCCCCGGCCGTCGTGTCGATGGCGACGTTCAGCCCCCCGATGAACGACCCCAGGATGAGGAACATCGGCAGCATGGAGAAGAAGCGCGCGGCGGTCTGGGCCGGCGTCGCGAGGTCGAGGTCGTCGACGCGCACCGCCTGCATCACGCCCGGGCTGACGCCGCGCGCCAGCAGGCGCAGCAGGCCCACCTCGCTGCTGTAGCCGCGGAGCAGGTTGCGCGTGCGCCGGATGCTCGAGAGCGAGGCGGTCCGGGAGCTGTCGTGCACGATGCGCACGACGGCGGGCTCGACGGACCGGAACTGGTCGCCGTAGTCCTCGTCGATCACCAGCACCAGGTCGACGTCGCCGTCGCGCACGGCGGCGTCGGGGTCGGCGGGCGGGTCCTGGACGACGACCCCGCGCTCCTCGAGCCAGGCGACCAGGTTGGGGGCGCGGTCCTGGCCGACGATCGGCACCTCGAGGGGGCGTTCGGTGCCCTGCAGCCGGGCCACGGCGCCGAAGACGACCGTGATCATCAGCGGCATCAGGATGGGGTAGAGGAGCGCCGACAGGAGCGACCGCCGGTCGCGGAGGGCGTCGAGGACCTCCTTCCGGAAGACGGCGCGCAACTGGCTGCCGAAGCCGGATTGCCGCGCGCTCACTGCAACCCCTCGTCGCTGCCGATGATCCGCACGAACGCCTCCTCGAGGTCGTCCTCGCCGGCCCGCTGGCAGAGCTCGTCCGGCGTGCCGCGGGCGACGGCCCGCCCCCGCGCCACGATCACGATCTCGTCGCAGAGGGCCGATACTTCCTGCATCACGTGGCTGGAGAAGAGGACGCACTTCCCGTCCGCCCGGAGCTGTCGGATGAGGTCCCGCATGGCCCGCGTGCTCATCACGTCGAGGCCCCGCGTCGGCTCGTCGAGCAGCAGGTTGGGCGGGTCGTGCACCAGCGCGCGCCCGACCGCCACCTTCATCCGCTCGCCGGTCGAGAAGCCCTCGACGCGGCGGTCGATGATCTCGCCCATGTCGAGGCGCGCCACCAGGCGCTCTATCGACGACGCGATGGCGTCGCCGTCGAGGCCGTGCAGCTCGCCGACGTAGCGCAGGTGCTCCCGGACCGTGAGCCGGACGTAGAGGCCGTGGGCGTCGGGCAGCACGCCGATGCGGCGCTGCACCGCGAGCGGTTCCGCCACGGCGTCGATGCCGTCGATCGTCGCCGCGCCGGCGTCCGGGCGCAGCAGTCCGTAGAGCGTGCGCAGGGTGGTCGTCTTACCCGCGCCGTTCGGGCCGAGGAGTCCCGTGATGCGGCCGTCGGCCGCCGTGAAGCTGACGCCGTCGACAGCCACCACCTCGCCGAAGCGCCGTTCCAGGTTGCGGACCTCGATCATGGGGCGGGCTCGATCATGGGGCGGCTCCGGCGGTCATTTCGCATCGGGCGTCGCTCATCGGGGCGTCGGGCAACCGGCGCCAGGCATTCGGGCGTGGTCACGGGTCGGTTCCGGCGGCCGAGAGCAGGAACGGAGGCCGGCGGAGTCGCTCGATGCAGCTCACGTCGAGCCCGGCGTGGGTGCCCGCCTCGATGAACTCGGCGACGACGTCCCGGGTGCAGCCCCGGGGCAGCACGCCGTGCCCGACCCCGGGAGCGACGACGTGGAGGCCGTTGGTCAGCCCTGCCATCACCGCCTCCCCCCAATGGGGCGGGGTCACCGGATCGAGGTCGCCCGAGAGGAGCAGCGCCGGCGCGTCGGACAGGACCGGCTCGAAGTAGCTCGCGGGCAGGTCGGCGGCCGGCCAGACGGTGCAGGCGCCGGCCGTGACCTCCATCGACAGCCGGCCGAGCGTGCCCTCCCCGGCGAGGCGCTCGGCTTCCCCGGCCGCGAGCCGCGAGACGTCCTCGGCGCAGACGACGGAGAGGAACATCCCCAGGTTGATCGCCTCCCCCGTCTCGACCAGCGGCGTGAGCTGGGCCAAGAAGGGCGCGAAGTCGCCGGCCGCGGCCCGGACCACGGTCCAGGGCACGAGGCTCGAGAGCGTGCTGCTGTAGAGCGCGGCGCGCAGTCCGCTGGCGAAGCCGAGAGCGCTCACCTCCAGCGAGAACGGCTCCCCGGTTCGGGGGTGGATCGTATCGAGCCGGCGGGGATCGGCCTCGAGCTCGTCGAGGACGGCCGCGAACGTCTGCGGCAGATCGGGGAACGCCTCGCGGCATCCGGGGTCGGCCGCGCAGTCGGCGAAGAGCCGGTCCAGCGCGCGGTGCGCGTCCGCGTTCATGTTCGACGGCAGGCGCATGGCGACGGGAGCCAGGCCGTCCAGCACCGCGGTCCGCACCCGCTCCGGATGGCGCCGCATGTAGATGAGGGCGGCGCGGGTGCCGTACGAGCCGCCGTACAGGTTGATCCGCTCGTAGCCGAGCGCGGCGCGCACGTCGTCGAGGTCGTCCATCGCGATCGGCGTCGTGTACTGCCGCGGGTCGGCGGCCGCCTCCACCTCCGCCAGGCACTCCTGCAGCTCGTCGAGCGGCAACGCGTCGATCTGCAGCGATTCGCCGACCGCCTCCTTGTCCGAGGCGCTCTCGAAGAAAGCGCAACGCATCCGGCCCGAGCCGCCCGTGCCCCGCTGGTCGACGAAGACGAGGTCCCGCGACCGCCGCACGTCGGCGAAGAACGGCAGCGTCGGCCCCGCCAGCTCGGTGGCGGCCTGACCGGGGCCGCCGGCGAGGAAGAACAGCGGATCGGGGTCGGCGTTGTCGGAGACGGCCGGGATCACGACAATCTCGAGGTCGATCGTGCGCCCCGAGCCGGCCCCGCGGTCCTCGAAGACGGCGAGCGACCCGCATCGCGCCGGGACCGAGACCCCGTCGAGGCGGCAGTCCGCGAGTTCGAGCGCAGGCTGAGCGTCCGCGCCGCCGGTCGTCGCGACCATTGCGATCGATGCTAGCGCGAGAAGAAGGCGCGGTCGGGACCCGGGGAAGAACCTCGCTACGGTCACGGTCTTGGGAGTATACGCATCGGTGCCCAGGGCGGTTCGCCCGGACGGCGGTCGCCGTCCGGGCGCCGACGGAGAACTCTGCCTTGGCCGGCCGATCCGGTCGCGGGCACGCGGTTCGCTCGCATCCGGGCCGGGGAGGGCCGATCTACGATTAGCGAGACGCCGCCAGGAGGCGGGGAAGCCGTGGATCGCGGCGGACCGCCAGCGCGTCGTCGCGGAGGGGGCATGCGCACGAACCCACACGTCACCCGCGTTGCGGGGGTGTTGCTGGTGGCCGCGACCTGCGCGTCCGGGGTGGCGCGGGCCGAGAACTGGCCGGCCTGGCGGGGACCCACGGGCGACGGCGTAAGCACCGAGACGGACCTGCCCGTCGAGTGGGACACGGAGCGAAACGTCGCCTGGAAGCTCGCGATGCCGGCCTGGTCGGGGTCGACGCCGATCGTCTGGGGCGAGCGGATCTTCCTCAACGTGGCCGTCGACGACGACAACATCGAGCTCTGGAGCCTCGACCGCGATACGGGGGAGCCGCTCTGGAAGCGGCATCTGAGCGACGGGAACCGCCGCCTCCGCAAGCAGAACATGTCGTCGCCGTCGCCCGTGACCGACGGCGAGCGGGTGTGGGTGATGACCGGCACGGGCATCCTCAAGGCGTTCGACTTCGAGGGCACCGAGCTCTGGATGCGCGACATCCCGGCGTCGTACGGCGCGTTCGGGCTGAACTGGGGCTATGCCTCGTCGCCTCTCCTGGACGGCCCGGCGCTCTACGTGCAGGTGCTGCACGGGATGCGCACGGACGATCCGTCGTACGTCCTGCGGATCGACCGCGACACGGGAGAGACGGTCTGGCGGGTCGAGCGGCCGACCGAGGCAGTGCGGGAGTCCCCGGACTCCTACACCACGCCGGCGCTCCTCGAGTACGACGGCGTGAAGGAGATCGTCATCACCGGTGGCGATGCGGTGACGGGGCACGACCCCGGGACCGGCCGCGAGTTGTGGCGCGCGGACGGCCTGAACCCCACTCGCCAGCGCGACTACCGCATCGTGGCGTCGCCGTTCGTCCGCGACGGGCTCATCTACGCGCCGACGCGGGTGCGGCCGCTGCTGGCCCTGAGGCCGGGCGGGCGGGGCGACGTGCTGGGCAGCCACGTCGTGTGGTCGACCGACAACGGCCCGGACGTGCCCACGCCGGTGACCGACGGCGAGTACTTCTACGTCGTCAACGACCGCGGGATCGTCTTCGTCTCCGACGCCAAGACCGGCGAGCCGGTATACGGCCCGCAGCGGATCCGCCGCGGCACCTACAGCGCGTCGCCGGTCCTCGCCGACGGCCGGATCTACGTCACCAACGAGGACGGAGTGACGACCGTCCTCCGGGCCGGCCCGGAGTTCGAGGTCCTGGCCGAGAACGACTTCGACGACTACTGCCTCAGCTCGCCGGCGATCTCGGAGGGCCAGATCTTCATCCGGACGACCGGCCACCTCTACGCCATCGGCGAGCGCCGGCCGCCGGTCGTGGCGGAGGCGACGGCGCCGGCACCACCGGCGGCGGAGCCGCCGGCCGCGCTCGACGGATCGCAGGGCGCGACGGTGCGGACTGGTCTCGGCGTTGCCATCCTTGCCGTCGTCGGCGTTGTCGTCGCTGCGACGATCGTCCTCGTATTGGTCCGGATCCGGAGGCGCTCGAGTCGCCGGGCGGGCCGGGCGGAGGCGATCCCGTAGAGCGACCCCGAGAGAAGTCAGCAAGTGCCTGACCGTCGATGTTGGCGTCTCCGTCTCGCGCGCTTCCTCGTGCGGGGATCATGCCGGCCGCATTCCCCGCGCGATTGAGTCGCAGTCTCACCTCTCCGGGTGGCCGCGCTGTACGTTCGAGATGGCGGCGCTGCCGCGACAAGGAGGTGGAAGGCTGTGAAGGGACAAACGGAGATCATCGAGGGGCTGAACGGCGCACTGACCATCGAGCTGACAGCGATCAACCAGTACTTCTGCCAGTCGAAGATGTGCGCGGACTGGGGATTCCACAACCTGGCGAAGAAGCACCACGAAGAGTCCATCGGCGAGATGAAGCACGCCGAGAAGCTGATCGAGCGGATCCTCTTTCTGGAGGGAATCCCCGAGATCGCCCGCTACGACGTCATCCGGGTCGGTACCGACGTGCGGGAGCAGTTCGAGAACGACCTGAAGCTCGAGATGAAGGGCGTGGCGCACTACAACGCGCTGGTCGAGCTGAGCGTGCGGCTGGGCGACAACGCCACGCGCGAGCTCGTGGCACCCATCCTGGTCGAGTCCGAAGAGCACGTAGACTGGCTGGAGACGCAACTCTTCCGCATCGAGAAGGTCGGCATCCAGAACTACCTGGCGGAGCAGATGGGCGGGCACGACGGCTGAGCGCGGGCGTCGAGGTAGCGCTGCAGCACCGGGTGGCAGGCCGTGCAGCCGTCGCCGGCGCCGATGGAGCGCCGGAGGTCGCGGAGCGTGCGGATGCCCGGATGCGACAGCGTTCCGAGCAACTGCCGCTCCGTGATCCGCAGGCAGGTGCAGACGAAGCCGGTCGCTCCGGCGGTCGTCCGCGCGCTCTCCGCGGGCATCGCCAACGGCATCGGGCGATCCTATCCCGGCCGAGATTGAGACGCAATCTCATTCGGCTCCGTCCGTCCGATCGCGCCCGCGGCTGCCGCCGCCCCACAGGAATCCCGCATCTCGCGCGGCGGGGAAACGGGCAGAAAGCGCGCGACGTCTCCTGCTATTCTGGAGATTCGGGCATTGGCGAGCAGGAGGAACGCATGATGGGGAGAGGCTTGGCGGGGATCGTCCTTCTGGCCTTCCTGGGTTCGGCGCCGCTCGCCGAAGCGCAGTCAGGCCGCGTCGCCGGCGACGTCGTCGACGAGACCGGGGGGGCGCTGCCCGGGGCCACGGTGACGCTGATCGGTCCCGGACTGTCGCGGGTCGTGCAGACGGACGGGGCGGGGGCGTTCGCCGTCGACGGGCTGCCGGCCGGGAGCTACATGCTGACGATCGCGCTCTCCGGGTTCTCCCCCGGGACGAGGGAACTGGTCGTGGCGGACGATCCCGTCGACCTCGGGCGCATCACCCTGGGGCTCGCGAGCTTCGGGGACACCGTGGTCGTCACCGCCTCTCGCAGCGAGGTCCGGCTGGTCGACGCGCCGGTCACGACCTCGGTCATCTCGGCCGACACGCTCGAGGCGTCGCCGGCCACCAACTACGGGGACGTGCTGCGCACCGTGCCCGGCGTCAACGTGGTCCAGCTCTCGGCGCGCGACGTCAACGTGACCAGCCGCCAGGCGACGGGGGCGGTGGCCAACTCGCAGCTCGTGCTGATGGATGGGAGGAGCGTCTATCTCGACTTCTTCGGGCTGGTCCTGTGGGATCTCCTCCCCGCCAACACGGACGACATCGAGCAGATAGAGGTGGTGCGCGGCCCGGCCTCGGCGACGTGGGGTGCCAACGCTATGACCGGCGCCGTCAATATCCTCACCAAGTCGCCGCGGGAGTCGGTGGGCACGACGGTGACCTTCACCGGCGGAGTGATCGATCGGGACGCGGGGTCGACCGCGGGGCGGAGCCCGGGGACGCTCTTCGGAGCCAACGCGACGGTCACGCGCGCGCCGACGGACCGGCTGGCGTATCGCGTCAGCGCCGGCTACTTCACGTCGGACGCGTTCCCGCGCCCGACCGGCCGCATCCCCGTGATCTTCGACCCGCGGGAGCCGGGAAGGCTGGTCGGGGGTGCGTACTATCCCACGGACGCGCCGGGCGCGTTCGGGGCGGCAGCGTTCGCGAACCGCGGAACGAGCCAGCCGAAGTTCGACGTGCGCGTCGATCAGGAGCTCACGAACGGGCGCCTGACCTACGCGGCCGGGGTGGCGGGCACGGAGGGCATCGTGCACTCGGGGGTCGGGCCGTTCGACATCCAGCCCGGCTCCTACCTCGGCTATGGCAGGGTCAACTACACGCGGGGGGATTTCCACGCCCAGGTCTTCGCGAACTTCCTGCGCGGGGACGCGCCGAACCTGCTGCTGCCCGACCCGGCCACTGGGCAGCCGGTGCAGCTCGGATTCCGCACCGACACGTTCGACGCCGAGATGGGCCATTCGACATTCCTCGGCGAGCGGCACCTGCTGACCTACGGCGGGAACGTCCGCCAGAACAGCTTCGACATCACCATCGCGCCCCTGGCGGAGGACCGTCTGGAGGCGGGGGCCTACCTGCAGGACGAGATCTTCCTCGACCCGTTCCGCTTCGTGCTCGGCGGTCGGGTCGACAAGTTCGGCAACCTCGCCACTCCCACCTTCTCGCCGCGGCTCGCGTTCATCATCAAGCCGAGCCCCGACCAGTCGCTGACCTTCTCCTACAACCGGGCCTTCCGGGGTCCCTCGATAATCAACAACTTCCTGGAGATGAACATCCTCAACCCGGTGGACCTGAGCGCCCTGGCGCCCTTCGTGCCGGCGACGCTCCGCCCGGTCATCGGCCCGCGCCTGGCGCAGCCGTTCCCGCTCGTGGTGCGGGCCGCGGGCAGCGACCGCCCGATCGGGCGGACGGAGCGCCTTCCGCTCCGGGAAGAGTCGCTGACCGCGTACGAGGTGAGCTACACGGGGACGTTGTGGCCGGGAGGGACGATCGGGGCGGCGGCCTACCTGAACCGGCGGGACAATCCGATCAACTTCGTCCCGGTGGCGTCCGACGTCGACCCCTACACGCCGCAGAACCTGCCGCCCGGGTGGGCGGCCTACCTCGGCGCGGACCAGCTTCCGGCGCCGCTCGCGGCCCAGGTGCCGGGACTCCTGCTGCAGCAGATGGCCCAGTTCGGCATCTTCCTGCCGCGGACGGCGTTCACGTATTTCAATCTCGGACCCACCCGCCAGGTCGGCGCCGAGCTGTGGTGGGACCAGCGCTTCTCGCGTTCGGCCTCGGCCTGGATCAACTACTCGTGGCAGGCGGAGCCGACGATCCTGGAGTCCGACAATCCCTACCTCCCGGAGGAGCTGACCCTGCCCCCGACGCATCGCGGCAACGCGGGCGTCTCCTGGAACGGACCCCGCTACATCGCGAGCGCGTCGGTCAGTGCCGCGACCGACGCGTTCTGGAGCGACGTCCTGACGCGCGAGTACCACGGCTACTCCAGCGGTTACACGATGGTGAACGGGAGCGTCGGGATGCGGTGGCAGGACGGGGCCATCACGACGGTGCTCAAGGGTACCAACCTGCTGAACCGCCACATCAAGCAGCACATCTTCGGCGACATCCTGCGGCGGACTGTGCTGCTCGAGGTGCGCTTCCGGATGTAGGCGGCTTCCAGCCGCGGGGCGCAGGGCGGTCGAGCGAGGGGGTGTGATGTCGGTGAAGCGCGCTCGCCCCACGGCGGCGGAGTTGGCGGCGGCGGTCGACGCGCGGCTCCGCCGTGCCGGCGTCCCGGAGCGCGCCGAGGGCGAGAAGCGCTACCTCAAGAGCGACCTGACCTTCTACGGCGTCGGTCGGCCCGGCATCCGGCTGATCGTGGGCGCCGTACTGCAAGAGCGCGGGGGCTCCACGGAGCACGGGGGAGCTTCCGAGTCCGGGTACCTGCTGGACCGGCGTCGGGTGCTCGCCGCGGCGCGCGCGCTCTGGGCGCCCCCGGTGCACGAGCGCCGGTCAGCCGCCGTCGATCTCCTGGACCGGCACACCGCGCTGTTGCGACCGGCCGATCTGGCCCTCGTCGAACGCTTCATCCGGCAGTCGCGCACCTGGGCGCTCGTCGACTGGCTCGCCATCCCGGTCGCCGGGGCGCTCGTGGAGCGCCTGCCGGAACTGGAGTCCGAGCTCGATCGCTGGGCGGCGGATCCGGACTTCTGGGTGCGCCGCTCGGCGCTCCTCGCGCTGCTTCCGCCCCTCCGCCGCGGCGCCGGCGACTTCCCCCGCTTCAGCCGCTACGCCGACGCGATGCTCGACGAACGCGAGTTCTTCATCCGCAAGGCGATCGGCTGGGTGCTGCGCGAGTTGGCGAAGAAGCGCCCGGCGCTCGTCGTCGACTGGCTGCTGCCGCGCGCCCGGCGCGCGTCCGGGGTGACCCGGCGCGAGGCGGTCAAGTACCTCCCGGCCCCGGATCGTGCCCGGATCGTCCGCGCCTCTATGAAGTGATCGCGGACTGCCGGAAGCCGCCGAGGCCGGCGAACCGGGCCCGGGCGCCGAGGTCGTGCTCGATGCGCAGGAGGCGGTTGAACTTCGCGGTCCGCTCGCCGCGGCAGCCGGAGCCGGTCTTGATGTGGCCGCAGCCGGTAGCGACCGCGAGATCGGCGATGAAGGTGTCCTCCGTCTCGCCGGACCGGTGGGACATGTAGGCGCCGTAGCCGTGGCGCTGGGCGAGGCGGACGGTCTCCAGCGTCTCGGAGACGGTGCCGATCTGGTTCAGCTTGACCAGGATGGAGTTGCCGACGCCGCGGTCGATGGCCTCCTGGAGGATGCCCGGATTGGTGCAGAAGATGTCGTCGCCGACCAGCTCGATGCGCGCGCCGAGCCTCTTCGTCAAGTCGCCCCAGCCCTCCCAGTCGTTCTCGGCGAGCGCGTCCTCGATCAGCACGATCGGGTAGCGGTCGATCCAGGAGCCCCACAGCTCGATCATCTCGGCCGTCGTGCGGGTCGACCGGTCCGACTTGAACGCGACGTAGCCGCCGTCGCGCCACATCTCGCTCGTGGCCGGGTCGAGGCAGAGGGCGATGTCGGTCCCGGGCCGGTAGCCCGCCGCCTCGATGGCCTCCAGGATCAGCTCGACCGCCTCCTCGTTGGTAGCGAGGTCGGGGGCGAATCCGCCCTCGTCGCCGATGCCGGTCGACTTGCCGCGCTGCTTGAGCAGCGCGCGCAGGGCGTGGAACGCCTCGATCCCCATGCGCAGCGCCTCGGCGAACGTCGGCGCGTTGTGCGGCGCGATCTTGAACTCCTGGAAGTCGACCGTGTTGTCGGCGTGCCGGCCCCCGTTGATGACGTTGAGGCACGGGACGGGGAGCATCGCGGCGTCGCCGCCGCCGAGGTGGCGGTAGAGCGGCACCCGAGTCGCCGCCGCGGCCGCCCGCGCGGCTGCCATCGAGACGCCGAGGATGGCGTTGGCGCCGAGCCGGGACTTGTTCGGCGTGCCGTCGAGCTCGATCATCCGCCGGTCCAGGAGGCCCTGGTCGGCGGCATCGAGACCCGCGAGCGCGCGGTTGATCTCACCGTTGACATTGGCGATGGCCTTCCGGACGCCCTTGCCGCCGAAGCGCGCCCCGCCGTCTCGCAGCTCCGCCGCTTCGCGCTCCCCGGTCGACGCGCCGGACGGAACCCGCGCCTCTGCCACCGTGCCGTCCTCGAGATGCACGCGGGCCTCGACGGTCGGGTTGCCGCGCGAATCGATGACCTCCAACGCGTCGATCGCCCGAATCTTCATGTCTGTCGTCTCTCTCAGACCGCGCCGCGTTCCCGGAACGCGCGGATCTCGTCGTCGGTGTAGCCCGCCTCGCGCAGCACGTCGTCGGTCTGCTCGCCGAGGAGCGGGGGCGCCGTCCGGATGCGCGCCGGCGTGTCGCCGAGCTCGATCGGCTGGCCAATCATCTTCAGGTCGCCGGCGGTCGGGTGCGGTCGCTCCACGACCTTGCCGCGTTCGGTGAGCTGGGGGTTGGTGCAGACCTCGGCGACGTTGCGGATGCGGCCGCACGGGACGCCGGCCGCGCCGAGCAGGTCGATCCAGTCCTCGACGGTGCGCTCGGCGATCAGCGCCTCAACCACGGGGACGAGCTCCGTGCGGTGCCGCACCCGCTCGGGGGCGGTCGCGAAGCGCGGGTCGTCCCGCAGGTCCGGCCGCTCGATGGCGTCGCAGTACCGCCGCCAGAGCGCGTCGTTGGCGATGCCGAGGTTGATCCAGCCGTCGGCGGCGCGCAGCGTCTGGTAGGGGGCCACCGACGGGTGGTCGTTGCCGCGTCGGGTCGGAGCCTGTCCGGTGGCGAAGTAGTTGCCGGTGTTGTAGGTGAGGAGCGACACGACGGCGTCGAGCATCGCCACGCGCACGTGCTGTCCGCGTCCGGTCGTCTGCCGGGCGTAGAGCGCGAGCAGGATGCCCTGCGCCGCCATCATTCCGGAGGTCAGGTCGGCGATGGAGGTCCCGACGCGCGTCGGCGGGCCGTCCGGCTCGCCCGTGAGGTCCATCAGGCCCGATTCGCCCTGCACGATCAGGTCGTAGCCGGGCCGCGCGGCATCGGGGCCGGTGTCCCCGAACCCGGAGATCGAGCAGTAGACGAGCCGGGGGTGGCGCGCGGCGAGCACGTCATAGCCGAGGCCGAGCCTCTCCACCGCGCCGGGGCGGAAGTTCTGGACCAGCACGTCCGCGCCCGCGATCAGCCGCTCGAGGATGGCGCGGCCTTCGTCGCACTTGAGATTGACGGTGCAGCTCCGCTTGTTGCGGTTGATCGACAGGAAGTAGGGCGACTCGCCGCCCAGGAACGGCGGTCCGAAGGCGCGCGACTCGTCGCCCCGCCCCGGCTCCTCGATCTTGATGACGTCGGCTCCCATGTCGGCGAGCGTCATCGTGCAGTAGGGTCCCGAGACCACGCGGCTCAGGTCGACCACGCGGATGCCGTCGAGCGGACTCATGGCGATGGGAGTCTGCGCGGCAGACCCGCGATGCGGGGAGCTTCGGGCCCACGCAGCCTCCCATCACACCCGTGATGGCGCGCCGGATCGTCCCCGCGCGCGATCCCGCGGGCGGCCGGTGTCATGCCGCTGGCCGGCGTCATGCCGGCGGCCGGTTGTAGAGCACGATCGCCGCACCCGCCGCCGTGATGAGGAATCCGAGGTAGAGCATCGGGCTCGGCGCCTCCTTGGGCGGGTGGAGCACCATCGAGACCAGGACGTTGATGAGCGGCGCGCCTCCGAAGACGAGCGGCATCACGTAGAGCGGACGGCCGCCGGTGATGAACGAGAACGTGATGCACGCCGCGCCGATTGCCCCGAGCGCACCGGCGCCGATGGCCCAGGTCGTCCCCGACGCGTTGAAGCCGCTCGCGCCGAGCTGCCCCTGGCTGCCGAGGGTGATGACCGGGATCACGACCGCAATCAGGAAGTAGGCGATACCGACGCAGAGCAGGGCGCGCAGGCCGCTGCCGAGCTGCGCCTGGCCGGTGTGCAGGGTGGCGCCGTAGGCGCCCCACGACAGGGCTGCTCCGAGCACGAACAACGTCCACGTCATGCGACTGATCTCCTTGGATGGCCTGGAAAACGGGGTCGTCGGCCCCTGCCGGGACCGCTGGCGCCAGTATTGTCCGGTGCGTGGCGCCCGGCTGACAAGGCCGCGTGCCAGCACCCGCGCCTTCGCCGGCGCCACCGCCGGCCGGCGCGGTCCGGGCCGGGACGAGACGGCGGGATTGCGGGAGGACCTGTCGCCTCGCTGCCGCTGCCGCTGCCGCCGGCCGCCGGCGTCCGGGCGGCCGGTGTATTCTTGCCCGGCGCCCGCCCGCCGCAAGCCGATGAGGAACTGGCTGCTCGCCGCCGCCGTCGCCGCGCTCTACCTGCTGCACCAGGACGTCTGGTTCTGGGATTCGGCGCGGCCGCTCGTGTTCGGATTCCTCCCCATCGGGCTCTTCTACCACGGGGTCTACTCGCTGGCCGTGGCCGGGCTGATGTGGGCGCTGGTGCGCTACGCCTGGCCCGCGCACCTGGAGGCGCAGCTGGAGGCGGGCGATGCGGCCGACGGGGAGCCGCCGGAGGAGGCGCGCCCGTGATCCCCGCGCTGGTGGTCTTCCTGTATCTCTGCGTCGTCCTCTACATCGGCATCTTCGCGTTCCGGCGTCCGGGGAGCGGCGGCGCCGAGGGCTACTTCCTCGCCAACCGCTCGCTCGGCCAGTACGTCTTCCTGCTGTCGCTCTTCGGCACCAACATGACGGCGTTCACCATCCTCGGGTCGGCGGGCCACGCGTTCGCGAACGGCGTGGTGACCTACGGCCTGATGGGGTCGTCGTCGGCGTTCCTGATTCCGATCACCCTCTACCTGTTCGGGACGCGCGTCTGGGCGCTCGGCAAGCGCCACGGCTTCATGACGCCGGTGCAGATGTACCGCGACCGGTGGGAGTGCGGACACATCGGGACCGCCATCTTCGCCGTCCAGGCGACGCTGCTCGTGCCCTACATCGTGATCGCCGTGATGGGGGGCGGCACCGTGCTGAACGCGGTCAGCGGGGGCGTGGTGCCCTACTGGTTCGGGGGGCTGATCGTGGCCGCGGTCGTGATGAGCTACGTGTTCTTCGGCGGCATGCGGGGGACGGCGTGGGTCAACACGTTCCAGACCGTGCTGTTCCTGACGTTCGGGGCCGCCGCCATCCTCTTCATCGGCGTCAGCATCGGCGGGTTCCCGGCCGCGATGGAGCGCCTCGCGGGCAATCCCGAGTCGGCGCCGCTCCTGACGCGGGAGCAGATCTCGCCGCGGTTCTTCTTCAGCTACATGCTGATCCCGCTGTCGACGATCATGTTCCCCCACATCTCCATCTTCTGTCTCACCGCGCGCCGGATGGGGCAGTTCCGGAAGACGGTCATCTTCTATCCCCTCTGCATCCTGGCCATCTGGTTGCCCTGCACGTTCCTCGGACTCGCCGCCAACGCGATGACCGACGTGCCGGGCATCGAGTCGAAGCTGGAGGCGCGCGCGGAGCTCGCGGCGGACGCGGGCGACCGGACGCCGGCGGAGACCGCGGATCTGCAGCGCGCGGCGGCCGGGGACGACGTGATCATCCTGATGCTGGAGCACTACGCGCCGCTGTGGCTGGCGGGGCTCCTCGGCGCGGGCATCATGGCCGCGGTGATGGCCAGCGACTCACAGATTCTCGCCCTGTCGACGATGTTCACCGAGGACGTTTTCGCGTACTACGGCGGCAAGTCGCGCTTCGGCTCGGCGGTGCAGGTGCAGACGGGGCGGCTGTTCGTGGTGCTGATCGCACTCGTGGCCTACGCGATCGCGCTCCAGGCGCCGCCCGGCATCTTCGGCATCGCGGTGCAGTACGCCTTCTCCGGGTTCACGACGCTGCTGCCGCTCCTCGTGGCGGCGCTCTTCTGGCGGGGCAGCACCAAGTGGGGCGCGCTCGCCGTCGTGCTGTGGACGGCGGCGACGATGACGGCGGTGGCGGTCCTGCAGGCGGTCGTTCCCGCGCCGCCGCCGGGAACCGTGGTCCCGATCTGGACCCTCGGCGGGCTGGACCTGATCACGCGCACGCCGGGCGGCACCGCGGTGCTCGGTTACATGCCCGTCCTGCCGATGCTGATCGGCTCGTCGCTGCTGATGTACGTCGTGTCGCGCCTGACCCCGGGGCCGGGGGCGGCGACGCTGCGCCGCTACTTCCCGGCCGCCGCGGGCTGACGCGCTCGGCCCCGCCCGCAGCGTCGTTCAGGCGACCCGACGGCGGGCAACGCCCGCGCAAGGAGCCACGGACGGCGCGCGTCTACGCCGCGGCAGCGGCCGGCGGGCTCGGCTACCAGTCGTACGCCAGGGACGCGACGGCGCTCGTCCCCGGGCTGGAGTAGCGGTCGATGGCCGGGTCGCCGGGCAGGCGTCCCCGCACGTTCCACCACTCGAAGTACCTGGCGTCCGTCAGGTTGAGCAGCCCCAGCCGCAGGGTGAGCGCATCGCCGAGCGCCGCGAAGCCCACGAGGTCGACGACCTGATAGGCGTCGGGCGCGAACTGGTTGGCGCCGGCATCCGACTGACCGTAGCCCTCCACCAGCCGCGCGGAGAGCTCCCCTCCCCAGCGGCCGCGGGGGTGGACGTAGCGGATGCCGATCTGGCCCTCGCTCGGGGCGATGGAGCCGAGCGGCGCCTCGCCGAAGGGCGAGCCGGCGGCGGTGGTCGAGAGCGACACGCCGTCGATCCGCGCGTAGCTGCCGCGCAGCATCAGGTTGCCGGTCAGGTAGGCCTCGCCGCGCACCTCGAGGCCCGCAATCTCCGCCTGCTCGACGTTGCGGCTCTGGAACTCGAGCAGCCGGGTCGAGGAGTTGATGCCGACGCTGGCCAGCTCGATGAAGTCGTCGTAGCGGTTGACGAACGCGGTGACGTCGAGGCTCGCCCGCGCGAAGGCGGTGCGGACGCCGACCTCCAGGTTGTCGCTCTTCTCGGCCCGCAGCGTCGGGTTCGGCAGCGTCGTGTAGCCGGCGCTGAAGCTCGTGAAGCCCGTGTTGACGGTGCTGTACGGCGGCGCCCGGAAGCCTGCCGCGTAGCGCGCGTGCACGGTGACGACGTCCGTCAGGCGCGCGGCAGCGCCCACCTTCGGGGATACGGCGTGCGCGGCGAAGTCCGCCGGCTCCGGGTTGAAGCTCGCCAGGAAGATCGGGTCGTCCTGGTCGGCGTCGAGCGTGAACCGGTCGTAGCGCACCCCCGGCACGAGCGTGAGCCGGCCGAGCTGGATCTCGCCCTGCACGTAGGATCCCGCCTCGACCACGTCGCTCTCGGGGAAATACTTCGTCGGGTAGGTCTGCCGCGGCGGGATCTCGGCTCCGGTGACGACGTCGATCTCGACGGCGTCGCGCAGGACGTCGAAGTGATCGGTCTTGTAGCTGGCCCCGAACGTCAGCAGCATGCCGCCGTCGGCGTCCCCGAGCCGCTTCTGCGCCTGCACCGAGCCGCCGGCGCCTGCCTGGTCGAAATCGACCGTGCCGTGCCGGTCTGCCTCGACCGGCGACCCGAAGCCGCGTGTCGAGCGGCGGTCGTCGACCACCTGGGCGGTGTCGCTGCGCTGGCGGTGGACGCCCCAGGTGAGCAGGTCGAGCCCGCCGCGTCCCGCGAGCGTCTGATCAAGCGAGAGCCGCAGACGGTCCTGCGTGTCGAGGGCGTCCACGTCCTTGGTGTCGATGCCGATCGCGGGCCCGAACTCGACGAGGCCCTGCTGGGAGAGAACCTCGGTCTCGACGCGCGTGTCGTAGACCTCCGCCGCCACCCGCAGCACGTTGCCGGCGGCGGCGGTGAAGACGATCTTCGCCAGTGCCTGGGTGGCCGCGAGGTGTTGCGGGTTGGGCGCGGTGCGGGTGGCGTCCTCCGCGTGGATGGTCCCCTGGTTCCGAATCTCCCCTCCGCGGGAGGTGCTGGCGAAGAGCGATGCCTGCAGCCGCTCCCCGCCCCCGGCCAGGGCCGCGTTGCCGCTCAGGGTGTCCGCGCGGCCGTCCCACGTGGTCTTGGCCCCGGCATGGAAGCGCCGGCCGCGGAGGTAGTCCGCGGGATCCTTCGTGAACAGGGAGACGACGCCGCCGAGCGCGTCGCTTCCGTAGAGGGCGGAATTCGCGCTGCGCACGATCTCGACCGACTTCAGGGCGTCGACATCGAACGACACCTGGTGGACGTTGAAGGGCCCGAAGTCGAACTGCTCCGACGTCTCGACGCCGTCGATGCGGGTGAGGACGCGATTCCCGCCGATTCCGCGGATGTTGAAGCCGTTGAGGCCCAGCCGGGTGACGTTGCTCTCGACGTAGACGCCCGGCTCGTACTTCACGAGGTCGGCCGCGTTCTGGATCATTCGTTCCTGGATCGTCTCCTCGTCGATGACCGAGACCACGCCCGGCGTCTCCCGCACGGGGGATGGACGAAGCGTCGCGGTCACGGTAACGGAGTCGAGAAAGGTGAGCGGGTCGTCGGTCGAGGCGGCGTCATCCGGCGGTGGGGCGGCGGAGGCCGGCTCGGCGGGTACGTCCGCGGGTCGCGAGTCCTCCGGCCCGGCGGCCTGGTCCTGCGCCTGCACGCCCCGCCGGGCGCGGTGGGAGTCTGCGGGGGCGCGAACCTCGCGCGTCCCCGGTTCTGCGGCGTGGACTCCCGGCGCAACGTCAAGCAGCGAGACGGTCAGGGCCGCCGCGACGGCTGCGAGGCGTACCAGGCGGCGGCCGGGACGGCAGGGGCCGGAGTCCGGCGCAGGCGAGCGGGCGGCGACGTGCATGCTTCATGGTCCTACAGGTCGCCGCCGGTTGGCCAGACGACGCCGGCGCGATGTCGAGTGCGCGCCGGCGTCGCCGGATGCGTCAGGGTACGTTCCGCGGGACGTCCCGCGTAACGCGCTCCAACCCGCGGTGGCCGGGCGGCCGTTTGCTACCAGTCGTATCCGAGTGAGGCGACCAGGCTGATTCCCGGGCTCGAGTAGCGGTCGATGACCGGGTCGTCGGCCGGCCGTCCCCGCACGTTCCACCACTCGAAGTACTTGGCGTCGGTCAGGTTCAGCAGGCCGAGCCGGAACGTCAGGTCCTCCATGAGCGAGGCGAACCCGACGAGGTCGACAATCGCGTACTCGTCCGGCGAGAACTGATCCTCGTCGACCCCGTCGATCGCGACCTGCTGGTACGACTCGACCATGCGGACGGAGACCTCGCCGCCCCAGCGACCGGACGGCCGGACGTAGCGAAGACCGAGAACGCCCTCGTTCGGGGCGACGGATCCGAGCGGCGTCTCCGCGGCCAGCGGCGGCACCGTGACGTCCTTCGAGATGGCGACGCCCCGGATGTGGGCGTAGCTCCCGCGCAGGGTCACGCTGTCGCTGAGGTAGGCCTCGCCCCGCATCTCGACCCCCTTGATCTCCGCCTGCTCGAGGTTCTGGCTCTGGAACTCGAGCAGCCTCGACCGGGGATTGAAGCCGAGGCTGGTCAACTCGATGAAGTCGTCGTAGTAGTTGACGAACGTCGTCAGGTCGAAGCTGGCGCGGGCGAACGCGGAGCGGATGCCGACCTCGATGTTGTCGTTCGTCTCCGCGCGCAGCGCCGCGTTCGGCAGCGTCGTGTAGCCGCCCCGGAAGTTCGTGAAGCCGGTGTTGATGTTGCTGTAGGGCGGCGCCCGGAAGCCGCCCGCATATTGCGCATGCACGGTGACGACGTCGGTCAGGCGCGCCGCGATGCCGAACTTCGGCGAGACGGCGTCCGCCGAGAAGTCGGCGGGCACCGGGTTCAGGCTTGCCAGGAAGACGGAGTCGGCCTGATCGGCGTCGAGGGTGAAGTGGTCGTAGCGCACGCCCGGCACCAGCGTGAGGCGCCCGAGCTGGATCTCGCCCTGCAGATACGCTCCGGCCTCGACGACGTCGCTCTCCGGGAAGTACTTCGTGGGATAGATCAGGCGGGACGGAATCACCGCGCCGGAGCGCGCGTTCACTCCGGCTCAAGTGGCGTGGTCCAGTCGAAGCCGGTGTCGCTGGCCGCATCGCCCTCCGACTCGCGCCGGGCGGCCATGCGGGCAAAGGCCTCCATCTGCGGCGGCGCTTCATCGCGGCTCCCCAGCAGGTACTCCGTGGCCCGCATCACGCTGCTGTGCGACGAGATGAACAGCGGAACCGCGACGATGCTCGCGACGTCGTGTTCCGCCAGCCGGCCCAGTGCTTCCTGGATGGTCCGCTTGTTCGCCATGCCGAACGCCACCTCGACAGGCACGCTCGAAGCGACTCCGGCCGCCAGTCCGAGGACTTCCTGGTTCCAGTCGGCACGGCCACCGTGAGCGAGCAGCAGGATGCCTTGGGCCGCGCCGACTCCTGGCGCCAGAAGCACGACCAACAGGGCAGGTAGCAACCACGTCGAAGCTCGTTTCGCCAATCTTCTCCTCACCCTCTTCAAGTGGCGCGCCGCGTGTTCACTTGCCCTGCGCCCGTGCTCACCGGGTGCCCCTGCGCGGTTCCTCGAACCATCCGAGGGAGCACCCGTCTTCTCGTCGATTGCTGGTCTTCGCTCGCGTTCGACTCCTTCGTACGCTGTTTCCGGTCGGGTCTCCGACGTGCGGAGACGGTCGTCAGCGCCTCGGACGTCCGACCCGAATCACTTCGCGGCCGGCCCGGATGACGATGGCGTCGTCGACCACGGCGAACCCGGTCACCGGGGCATCGACCGACAGATGGTTCGTTGCGAGCCGCTCCGGCGCTGCGGCCGACGCCCGCAACACTTCGGTAACCCCCCTGTCCGTGAAGAAGTAGACGCGGTCCCCGTGGCCGAGGGGCGTTGCCCAGGTGGACGCGGGAAGCCGGTGCGTCCAGTGGACGTCGCCGGAGTCCGGGGCGACGCAACGGGCCGCGCCGGCCGGATTCACCCAGTAGACGCAGTCCCGGTAGAGGAAGGGAGACCCGAAGCTGGAGGCGGAGTCCACCTTCCAGGCGACATCACCGGCGTCGAGAGCGCCGGCGCGCCCGCGCCGCAGGGCGAGATTCGCAGCGACCGCCATGCCGCCGACGATGACGAGATCGTCCGTCACGGTGGGGGACGGGACGTGGTTGCCGCGCAGGCCGTCGAAGGACCAGATCCGGGCGCCGGTCGCGGGATCGAAACCCTCGACGCGGCCGGAAGCACTGACCACGATCTCGCCGCCGTCCGGGGCCAGCACGGGCGTGCTCCACGCCACCCCGGGATCGCGATCCGTCTTCCACAGCGTGCGTCCCGTGGCCGGGTCGACGGCCAGCAGGTAGGAGTACGTCCGTCGCGTCAGGAGCACGACGACGGCGCGGTCCGTCAGGAGCAGGGAGTTGCCGACGCCGTGGTTCCCTCCGACCGTGCCGAACTCCGCGCTCAGGTCCCGATGCCAGGCCACGTCGCCCTGGTGCGTGAGGGCCATCAGATCGCCGCTGTCGAAGAAGGCGTACAGGTGCTCGCGGTCGACGGCCGGCGTCGGGGCTCCCTTGGAGACGTAGTCGTTCCATTCGAGCCGCTCCGCCGCGTCGAACGTGCGGCGCCAGCGCTCGGCCCCGCTGTCGAGCTCCAGGGCCGTGATGTGCAGCGTCTCCTTGAGCCGGCCCTCGAGCGAGGTGACGAAGACCGTGTCGTCCCAGATCACGGGGCTCGACTGGCCGAACCCCGCCGTGGTCATTCGCCACGCCGTCTCCGAATCCGACCAGGTCAGCGGCAGTCGCGCCGCACGGCTCACGTTGCCCAGCGTGCCGCCCAGGAAGCCGGTCCAGCGGGTGGTGCCCCGATCACGGCCCGCATCTGCGGCGTCGTCGTCGGACGAGGTCTCCGCGTCGCGCCCCACCGGGACGACGTCGATCACCGCGAGGTGTCCCCCGCGCGCGGCGCCGCCGACGGCGAGGAGGTGATCATCGAACGGGGCCAGCCGGTGCATGAAGCGCGGGTGGGGCAGGGTCGCGGCGAGGTCCCAGCCCTCGCCGTCGCCGCGCAGGCCGTACACCTTGCCGTCGGCTTGACTGACGAAAACGCGTCCGCGGTGGCTGGCGGCACCGATACCGAATCCCTGCAGGCTGCCGGCCGGCGGTAGCCCCGGACCGGCGGACCACTCGCCGGTCGTCGTGTCGAAAACGTCGACCGCGAGGACCGGACCCTGCTGCCGCGTCAGGCCGCCGAACGCGTATACGCGCCCCGCGGCCGCCCCGGCCGCCAGCGCTCGCCGCTGGAAGGGCGACGGGATTCGTCGCCACTCGGTGCCTCGCTCGAGATCGAGGGCCAGGAGCGTGTCCGCCCACACCGCGTCCTCGTCGGGGCCGCGAAGCTCCCAGCCCCCTACCACGTAGAGCACGCCGTCGAGCACGACGGCGTCGTGCGACGAGCGTCCCGCCGGAAGGTCGGGCAGTGGGTCCCAGCGATCCGCCGCCGCGTCGTAGCGGGCCGCGGAGCGACTCGAGCGAAGGACTTCTGGCTCGGCGGCGGTTGCGTTGGTCGCGGTCATGCCGCCGACCCGATACAACGTCGTTCCGTCCGAGACGAGCACCGTTCCCTGCAGTCGCGGTCCGCGGGCAAGCTCCCGCCAACCCTGGTCGGGGCGCAGGTCGACGCTCCGAAAGCCGGGGCTGATGTTCTCGATCGAGTGGGCATGGACGCGGCCGACGTGGCCTCCGTAGACGTAGAGCGAGCCGTCGTGAACGGCGGCGCCGAGGCTCGCAACCGCGTCGATCAGGTCGGGCGGCTGCCACGGTTGCCGCGCGGGTTGCCCCACCACCGGCTGGGAGAGCACCAAGCCGGCGACGAGGACGAGAAGTTGGCGGATCTGCGCTGGCAGTGCTTGGCTCATGACGTCTCCTCGGCTGCGCGTCCGTTCTCTTGATATTGAGACTGAGTCTCAGTCGCGAGAATACTAACCCGACCAGGATGGTCGGTCAAGGGGGAGGGGACGGCCAGCGCGACCGTCACGACCCCGGCCCGACGGCGAGGAATCCGCGCCGTAGAACGGCGCGGATTCCTGAAGGATTGGGTTGGGCGCCGAGCGGAGCCGCAGGCCACGAACGGCGGGCTATGATGGCGGGCACCATGTGCCGCAACATCAAGACGCTCTTCAACTTCGATCCGCCCGCCACGGACGAGGAGGTGCGGGCGGCGTCTCTCCAGTTCGTGCGCAAGCTGAGCGGCTTCACCAAGCCGTCGCAGGCCAATCAGGAGGTCTTCGACACCGCGGTCGACGAAGTCGCGGAGGTGGCGCGACGCCTGATCGACAGTCTCGTGACCTCGGCCCCATCGCGGGACCGCGCCGAGGTCGCCGCGCGCGCCCGAGCCCGCGCCGCCGAGCGCTTCGGACGCGCCGCGGCACCGTGAGCCGCGCTGCCGCTCTTGTGAGCGGCGCTGCGCGTCCGCGGGGCATGCTGGCGCCCGCCGAGGATTCTGGACACCGTGAGCGGCGCTGCCGAGAGTTGCGCGGTGGCTTCCGAGAGCCGCGCTGCCGCCCTCCCGAAGCCGCCGTCGGGGCTGGCGGTCGCTACAGGTGTTGGCGGACGACCGATTCGTTGAGGGTGACGCCGATCCCGGGCCCGTCGGGTACCTGGAGGATGCCTTCCGTGAACCGCTCCGGTGGATCGATCAGGTCGCCGCGCCACGGGACCTCGTTCCACTGGTACTCCAGGATGTCGAAGTTCGGGAGGCCGGCGCACACCTGGGCCGAGGCCATCGTGGAGACGGGGCCGCTCGGGTTGTGCGGAGAGACGAGCACGCCGTAGAGCTCCGCGACGGTGGCGATCTTCGTGAGCTCGGTCACGCCTCCGCAATGCTTGACGTCCGGCATGATGACGTCGACCGCCCGCTCGCGGCAGAGCGGTTCGAAGCCCTCCACCCCGAAGAGGAACTCCCCGCCCGCCATCGTCTGCCGAATACCCTCCTTGATCGCCCGCGTGCTCGCCAGATCCGTCGGCGGCACGGGTTCCTCGTCCCACGACAGCGACTGCGGCTCGAGCCGGGCGGCGACCTCGATGGCCAGGGGTACGTCGAAGTAGCTGTGGACGTCGATCTTCAGGGCGACGTCCGGGCCGATCGCGTCCCGCATGGCCTCGATGCACGCGATGCCGAGCTCCGTCGCCGCCTCGACCTCGGCCGCCGGTGCGTCGAGGGCCGGGAAGCCGTCGAACGGCGCGGCCTTGATGGCGTCGAACCCGTCGGCGACGGCCTGCCGAGCGTTGGCGGCGAACCCTTCCGGGGTCCGCTCCGACGTCGCGCGGTTGATGTTGGCGTAGGCCGGCAGTTCCTGCCGCAGCGCGCCGCCCGTGAGGTCGTGGACCGGCGCGCCGAGCGCCTTGCCGACGAGATCCCACTGCGCCTGCTCCACGGCGCTGAAGGCGGTAGCGACCGCGCGGTCGCCGGTCGCCGCGGCTTCCCGCCCGGCCTGCCGGTAGCGGTGGATCTCGAAGGGGGAGCGGTCCCGGACGAGCGCGAAGAACCGCTCGAGCTCCGGGAGTTCCGTCCGCCGGCCGAGCGACGCTTCGCCCAGGCCGGTCTGCCCGTCGTTCGTGGTGAGTCGGATGACGATCCAGCTCGTGCGGGCCGTGGCGCGGACCACGAACGTCTCCATGCCCGTGATGCGCAGGCCGAGCTCCGCCTGCCCGAGCGCCAGCGCCGGCGCTCCCGTAGCGGGGAGGAGGGCCCCCGCGCCGGCGAGAGCCGGCACGGACCCGAGGAATGCTCGGCGCGAGCAGCGAGCGAGCGGCGTTGCGTCTCGTGGCATGGCCAGGTGGAGTCCTGGAGTTCGCTCGCGCGAGACCGACCCCGACGCGCTCCCCGCGCGGGCTCCTAGCGGCTCATCGCATACAGCAGGACGTTGATGCCGAGGCCGTAGCCGTCGGGCGAAAACTGCCGGAAGAACCGGGGGTCGTCCCCCTCCCGTTCCCACGCGTCGGCGACGTCGGTGTTGTGGGTCATCACCACGAGGAACCGACCGTGCTCGTCGCTGATGGCGCGGAAGTGCGGCACCTCGCTGTCGCGGCCCCGCTCGGAGGTCGTGCGGCCGCCCGACCCGTACCAGAACTGTATCGCCGTGATCTGCGGCACCTTCGCCACGTGCGTCAGCGTGCGGAACACCGGGTGGTCGAGCGGCACGTCACGGATTGGGTACTGCGACGGCGGGAGCACGCGGCCGATCTCGCTCTCCCAGTGCCGCCAGGCGGCCGTGCCCCAGAAGTCGTCCACCCACAGGAAGCCGCCCTTCAGCAGGTACTCGCGCATGCGCGCCGCCTCCGCGGCGCTGAAGCCGATCGTGCCGACGTCGGAAGCCATCGTGAACGGGCAGTTGAAGAGGGCGTCGTCCGTCATGCGCACGACCCAGTGGTTGGGGTCGCCGCGGCGGTCCGTGCTGATGCGGGTCGTAGTGAGGTCCTCGAGCCGCAGCATGAGGTTGATGCCGGCGTACGGGTAGTCGGTCGACCAGCCCATCCCCAGCCGCTCGTAGCGGACCTGGTCGTACATGATCTTGCAGAAGGCGAAGTCGCGGTCGGGGAGCGAGGCGGGCGGGAAGCGTGGTGGCAGGTTGCCCTCGCCGACACCCCAGCGCCACTGCGCGTGGCCCCCGGCGAGGAGCACCGACGCCAACAGAATCGCCGTCAGCGCGAGGATGCGTCGCATGGCCTCTCCCGCGCAAGCATACCCCACATCGAGCGGAGCGGAGCGGCCCGGAGCCGGGGCCCGCATTGCGATTGCGTATGATCCGTCGCAGTATGGACGGGCGGCGGGCCGCCCGGGGAAGGACGACAGGTTGATGCGAGCAACAGATCAGACACCCGCGATCCCGGCCGGTCGCGCTCGTTCCTGGGCGGCGGCCCTCGCAGCGGCGCTCCTCGTCGGCGCCGGTGCGACCGGCGCGGCGCAGGACCACGGCGGGCACGGCGGCGGCCCGGACACCGCGAGCCCGGAGCTGCCCGAGAGCTTCGCGGCTCCGATGCCCCTCTACGAGGGGGTGCTCGGCGGCCACGAGCATCCGATCTCGTCGTCGGACGCCGAGGCCCAGGCCTACTTCAACCAGGGCTTCCGGTTGATGTACGCGTTCGCCAAGGAGGAGGCGATCCGCTCGTTCCGGGAGGCCTGGCAGCGCGACCCGGACTGCGCCATCTGCTACTGGGGCGAGGCCTGGGCCTGGGGGTCGTACCTGAACGGGCCGATGCGTCCCTTCGAGGCGCCGCACGCCTACGCGGCGCTCGGGGAGGCACTCGCGCGCCGCGCCGCCGCGAGCCCCAAGGAGCGGGCCTACATCGACGCGCTGTCGACCCGCTACGTGGAGGACTTCGACCCCGCGACTCGCCGCGAGCAGGACGAGGCCTATGCCGGCGCCATGCGCGCGGTGGCCGAGGCGTGGCCCGACGACCTCGACGCGATGACGCTGTACGGCGATGCACTGTTCCTGCTGGAGCCGCGGCGCGGCACGCGCGACCTCGACGACCCGAACGTGCAGCGGCTCCACGGCGTGCTCGAGAGCGTGCTGGAGCGGAACATCCGGCATCCGGGAGCGTGCCACCTCTACATCCACGCCACGGAGTCGACCGTCGAGCCGGGGCGGGCCTCGGCCTGCGCCGAGCACCTGGGGAGCGAGATTCCCGGCGCCAGCCACATCAACCACATGCCGTCCCACACCTGGAACGAGATCGGCCGCTGGGCGGACGGCGTGCGCGCGAACGTGGCGGCGTGGCACTCGGACCTCAAGGCGGAGCACGGCGAGGGAGTGGCTATCTATCCGAGCCACAACCTGCACATGCTGCTCTTCGCGGCGTCGATGGATGGCCAGGGCGCCATCGCCATCCAGGCGGGCAAGGACTACGCCAAGCTCATGGACGACTCGGTGTTCCACGTCCTGACGCTGATTCGCTTCGGGAGATTCGACGAGGTGCTGGCGGTCACGGAGCGCCCGCAGCAGGAGGTCGCGGGCGGGCTCTGGGACTTCGCGCAGGGCTACGCGCACCTGAGGGCCGGCGACGCGGACTTCGCCGAGGTCTATCTCCGGCGCGTTCGGGACCTGGCCGAGTCGACGACCGCGCGGTTCCGCTTCGACTCGGGCGAGCTCCTGCTCGGCGCGGTCGGCGGGATCCTGGAAGGGGAGATCCGGCGCGACGCCGGCAAGCTGGACGAGGCGATCGCGGCGTTCGAGCGGGCGGTCGCGATCGAGGACCAGCTCGAGTACTCGGAGCCGGAGCCCTTGCCGTTCGCGGCGCGGCACTGGCTGGGGGCGGCCTTGCTGGAGGCGGACCGCCCGGCCGATGCGGAACGCGTCTACCGGGACGAGCTCGCCGACCATCCCAACAACGGATGGTCCCTGTTCGGCCTCCAGGCGGCGCTCAAGGCCCAAGGCCGTCCCTCGGCCGCGGTCGACGCGGAGCTCGAGAAGGCCTGGGCGCGGTCGGACACCTGGCTCCGGGCCTCCCGGTTCTGACGGGTGCGCGTTGCCACGGCTGAGTTGCGCCGGAACGGGCGCGTAGCGTGCTTCACAGGCGCGATTCGCCGCCGGCCGGTTGCCGGAACCGGCCGGCGGCGTGGCCTCGCCTTGCGACTGCGGCCAAGGCCCCACGGGGCCTGCGCCGGATGTGCTAGTTCGAGAGCAGCTCGTTCTTCAGCCACTCGAGCAGCAGCGGCTGGAGCTCGGGGTTCGCCTCGAACATCGGAAGGCCGTGCTCGGTGCCGTCGTACACCTTGGCCATCGACTTCTCGTGCCCGGAGCCGTCGACGGCGCGCGAGATGACGTCGGCGACGCCCGGCGTGATCGTGTCGCCGGAGGTCGCGGCGCCGAACACGGCGAGGCCAGGCGTGGCTGCGATGTGGGCGATCGCCGCATCGCTCGGCGGCCCGGAGAGGAGCATCAGGCTCGTGATGCCCGCGTGGCGCGACGCGAGGTCGGCCGTCAGCATGGCGCCGCAGCTCGCTCCGCCCACCGCGACGCGCGAGCCGTCCACGCCGTCCTTGCCCACCAGGTAGTCGTAGGCGATGTCGAGGTCGCCCGGCGACTTCATCATCAGGTTGCGGAAGCCCTCCGCGCCCGCCAGCGGCTCGCCCTCGCTGTCGCCGAAGCCGCGCAGGTCCATCGTCAGCACGTGGACCCCGGCATCGACCAGCCCGCCGGCGATGCTGTCCCAGGAATGGCGGTCCATGTTGCACTGGTGGATGAGGAGCATCGCCGGTCCGGGACTGCCCGGCGACGTGTAGGTCGCCTTGAGCATCGCCCCGTCGGCGCCCGTGAGATCCACGTCCATCGACTGGGCCCCGGCCGGGGCAGCCGCCGCGAGTGCGACGAGCAGCGCGCCGAGCGCTGCGGCAAGAGTTCTGGGCTTCATCTGGTCCTCCTGGAGTTGGGTTGCACGCCGCCGCCTGCGGCGGCCTGCCGTTCACTGGATCTGCGAATAGTCGGTGGCGTCCATGAAGACGGCCTCGACGCTCTCGACGATGCGGCCGTCCCGCTGCGACTCCTCGGCCACCCGCTGCCATTCCGGATCCGCGCGGAAGCTGTCCCAGTTGCTGGCCGCCGCCTCGCGGCTCGGGTGCGAGATGATGTAGATGAGGGTGTTCTCGGCGAGCGGATCGTCCTGCGGGACCCAGTAGCCGACGTTCGACATCCCGTGCTTCCGGAAGATGCGCGTCGTATGGTCCCGGAAGCGGGCGTTCAGGGCATCCAGGCGGCCGGGGAGCGCGGTGTAGGTCCTCATCTCGAACACCTTCTCGCTCTGCGCCTCCGCCACGCTGCCGAGCTCCGCCAGGTCGCCGGCCACGAAGCCGGCCGCGAACACGGTCACGCCGAACGCCGCGAGAAGCCGCTTGTTCTTCAGCATGGAGATCTCCTTGGACTGGTGGAAACGGCGCGATCCGCCGGGTGCGCGGCCGTGCGCCGCCGTGCGCCGTTCATCATAGCGCCGAGTCGAGCTACCGGGAACCGTACCGCTCGACCAGGCGCCGCCGGTCGCCGTCCGTGAGCCGCATGTACTCGTCTTCCCCGTGCCCCAGCCCGGACGTCCGGCAGGGTCCGCACATCAGCGAGGTCGGGTCCCCGTTGTGGACGAGTCCCAGCGAGTGTCCGATCTCGTGGGCGATGATGTTGCGCGCGATGTTGAGGTTCTGCGCCATCGCCAGCTCGTCTGCCTCGATGGCGATGAAGTGCCCTCGCCGCTTGGGGATGGGCCACGCGAACGACATCAGGTCCTGCCGCGACAGCAGGAGGACGACGTCGGCGTCGACGGCGGTCACCGCCTCGGGCGCGTCCGGCTCCCCCGGCCCCGACCGCAGCCGTCCCGCCCGCTGCGAGATGGTTCGCGCGTAGGTCTCGAGCCGCCGCGTGACCGGCGAGGCGATGATCACGTCGCTCACCAGCCGCAGGTCCAACTCGAGCCGGGCGGCGACCGAGTTCCAGAACTTGATGGCGTCGAACGTCATCGCCAGCCGGAGGTCGTTCACGTCGGGGCTGAAGATGGCGATGCGGTGCTCGGCCGGTTCCCCGCCGGCGCCCGTCGTTGCGAGCAGTACGGCCAGCACGAGCGCTACGGAGCGGGCTTTCTCCATGCTCTCAAGCGTATGCGCGCCCGTCTCCTGATCCGCTGCATCGCTCGCGCCGGGGAGCCGACGTTTAGCCGCGGTCCTCCTCCGCCTGGCAGAGCACTTCCGTGGTCGTCCCGGCCGCGTACGCGGCGGCACCGAGGGCCAGAATCAGCAGGGCGAGGCTGAACTGCACTGAACGGTCGAGACCGAGCGCGCCGACGCCGACGAAGGCGGAGACGAAGACCATCAGGAACGCCACCCCCCAGACCGGTTGCAGGCCCTCCACGTTCGGGGTGAATCGCCCGTCGCGGATCTGCAGCGGCAGCAGCAGGGCGAGCAATCCCGTCGCCAGCCCGCCCAGCGCAGCCGTCGACCAGGCGGCGTCGAGTACGAGCGCGAGCGCGACGCCGACCACGGCGCCCGTCACGATCGCCGCGGCGATGGCCGCCGGGGAGAGCACCGCGGGCAGGGGAGTGTCGGGTCCGGCGGCCGGCGCCGGGTCGAGCAGCGCGGCCGTGCTGCCGCACAGGAACGCGGCCAGCCCGGTCAGGAACAGGAGCACCTCGAGCCCGTCCGCGACCGGCCCCTCCATCGCCAGGCCGCCGCTGCCGAAGAAGAGGGGCATCGTGATCAGGAGAAAGCTCAGGATCGCGACGACGCGGGCGCTCGCCGCGAGCCGGCGCCGGAGCGCGCCGAAGAACCAGCCGTTCGCGATCTGGAAGGGGACGATGAGGCCGACGGCTCCGGCCGCCACCCCCGTGGAGAGCGCCATGCCGAGCGGCGCGTCGAAGGCGGCGGAGGATGCGACGCCGCCCGCGATCCCCGCGCCGATGGCGGGGCCGGCAACGCGCTCGGTGAACATCGATGTCGTCATGTGGTTCCTCGTCGAGGGCCCGGCGCCCACCATCCGTGCCGCCGGCCGGTCGGCGCCATTCTATGATCCTGAGGCGCGTGCGGCGAAGGCGCGGCCGTCGTCCGCCACGGCCCCCGTCAGCGCGGCGGCTCCGCCGGGGCCCGGAACAGGTCGACGAGGGCCCGGGCGCGCTCCAGCGGCCCCGCCGCTTCCAGCAGGCGCTGGCGCTCGCGCGGGTCGATGGGCGCGTACTGCGCGAGCCCGTTGACCAGGTCCTCGTCGGGCAGCGCGGCCGGCGCCGGCGCCCCGCCCCGGGCGGCGGCGAGAATCGCCTCCAGTGTCCCGCGGAGCTCGCCGAGGGCGGCCAGCTCCGCGTCGTCGACCAGTTCGGGGAGCGCCTCCACCTGCGCCAGCCGGTAGGGCCGGCTTCGATCCTCGTCGAGGATTCGGAACTTCACCAGGCCGCGCAGGACGATCAGGTACCGCCCGTCGGGCAGCTCCTCCACCTCCGTGATCCGACCCGCGCAACCGATCGCGAACACGGGTGGGCGCCCCTCGTACTCGGATTCGTATCCGGGCTGGAGCGTGACCATCCCGATCAGCCGATCGCCTGCCAGCGCATCCGCCACCATCGCTCGATAGCGCGGCTCGAAGATGTGCAGAGGCCGGGAGACGTTGGGGAACAGCATCACGTCGGGCAGCGGGAAGACCGGAATGACCTCGGGCAGCGTGATGGCGCCGGGGACGGGGTCGAACGCGGGCGGCTGGGCTCCTGCCGCCGTGGGCCCGGCCAGCAGCAGGGCCACGAGCGACGCGGCGGCGAGTGCGGGGCCGGTCGCGGTTCGACGCACGTGGCCCGCGGTCGTGCGGCGGTCGTGCCGTCGCCGCCTGCGGTACGCGGTCTCCACTTCGCTCTCCTGCGCCAGCCTCCCGGAGCGTATCACGCGCATGGCGCGATGCGGGGGCGTGGCGCGCGGCTCACCGGCCGAGGCCCCAACTTATGCGGTAGGATGGCCCAGGAGTCTGCGCCGCAGATCTCCATCGCGCCCGCCAGGGCGCGCCAGGAGCCTGTGCCGCAGGCACGTCGGATGGAGCGATTCGTGCTGGCGCCGATTCCCAACGCGCCCGTCCGGGCGCGCCACCGGCGGGCGCGAAGGGCGCTCGAAAACGAGGTGACGTCGATGGCACGGTTGACCAGACTTGCGCTTCCGCCCGTGCGGGCGTCCGCCCGCGTGCCGCGGCGCGCACTCGGGCGCGGTCTGCGCCGCGCTGCGACGACGGCGGCCTTGTGGCTGGCCGCTGCGTCGTGCGCCTCCGCGCAGATGGAGTTCCACTATCAGTACGGCCGGCTGACGAATCCGTTCACGGGACGACAGAGCCCGACGTCGATTCTCACGATCCAGCAGGCCATGAGCTGGTCGTACGGCGACAGCTTCTTCTTCATCGATTTCCTGGACGACCAGTTGAGCGACGGCTTCAACGATTTGGACCTCTACGGCGAGTGGTATCCGACGCTGAGCCTCAGCAAGCTGACGGGCCGGACCGTCGGGGGCGGGCCGGTGCGCGACATCGCGCTGATCGGCGGCATCAATTTCGATGCCGACGCGAACTTCATGAAGTATCTGCCCGGGGTCCGCCTGGCCTGGGACGTCCCCGGCTTCCTGTTCCTCAACACCGACATCACCGCGTTCCTGAACGCCAGCGACGGCGTCGGCCCCGGGGCTGCCCCCCGGACCAGCGACAGCTTCATGTTCGACGTCAACTGGGGAGCCGTCTTCGACATCGGCAGTCAGTCGTTCCTCTTCACCGGCCACGCGGAGTACATCGGCGCGACGACGATCAAGCCCGCCGGCGGCGAGGTGAAGAGCTGGGTGCTCGCCCAGCCGCAGCTCACGTGGGACCTGAGCAAGGCGTTGAACGGGACCGGCAACGAGCTCTTCGTCGGCGTGGAGTACCAGTACTGGGGCAACAAGCTCGGGGCGGACGGCAGCGACAACGTGGCGCAGTTCCTCGTGATCTGGCGCCTCTAGGAGCTTGCGCCCGCAGAACGCGACGCCCAGCGCGCTCAGAAGGTCGAAGACATGGCGAAGTCCAACGGCGGGGTGCTATCCCGGTCCCTCGAGGCGTGGCGGACCCCGGCGCGCATGCGGCTGGCGGTCCGCGGCTTCCTGGCGCTGGCCGTCCTGCTCGCCGTGACGATCACCGCGACGTCGGCCACGCTGCTCTACAACGCGGCCACGGTGCTGCGTGACGAGGCGGAGGGAGCCGCCACGCACCTCGCGGAGCTGCTCTCGGCGAGCTTCGCGGAGATGGGCGAAATCTCGCTGGCCAACGTCGCCCGCACGCTCGATGCCACGCTCGACGGGCAGATGATCGCCCAGGCGCGCATCGCCGCTCACCTGGTCGACGCGGCGGAGCAGGCCGGCTTCGACCCCCCGCGCGTCATCCGCATCCTCGAGGACATCACCGCCAACACGGTGCTCGACGAGTTCTGGATCACCAACGAGGCCGGCTTCTCCTACCTCACCAACGTGCGCGACGATCGCGGCGAGCTGATCCCGTTCCAGTTCGATCCGGACCCGGCGGTTCAGCCGCAGGCGTCGAAGTTCTACGTGCTGCTCGCCGCGCCGCCGGGCGGGGACGACTTCATCACGCAGCCGGCGCAGGTGCGGGAGATCGATCAGGAGGTCTACAAGTATGTCGGCGTCGGCGGCGTCGACAGGCGGCGGATCGTGCAGATCGGCAACGCGCTGGTCTTCGGCGAGCAGGAGATCCTGACCAACGTCTACACGTCGCAGCGGGCGGACGTCTCGGCCGTCATCGAGGGCATTCTGGGCCAGCACATGGCGGTGCAGGCGACCATCGTCGACCGCTTCGTGTCGGCCGCCGAGGCGGCCGAGTGGTCCGCGGCGGAGATCGACCAGAGACTGGCCCGCATCGTCTCGACGACCGCGATAGGCGAGATCCGCGTCGTGGACGGCAACGGAGAGCCCGTCTATTCGAGCGTGGCGGCAACGGATCCGTCCGCGGGGGGCGAGGTGCCGTACTTCGACGACTACGGGGCGCTGCTCGACGGGTCGGAACCGCTCCTCGAGCACGCCTCCGCTCCACGCGTCTCCGACGGCGCCGTCTACAAATACGTGGCCGTTGCCGCTGCGGACGGGTCGCGCCTGTCGCAGGTCGGGATCCCCATCGAGAGCAGCGCCGGCAACTTGCTCTACTCCGTCTACCAGCGCGAGGCCGATGTCCTGGTGCGCTCGCGGAACCTGGAGGCGCTCTGGGTCGTCAACCTGGAAGGGGACGTTACCGCCGCGGCGCCGCGAGCGGAGCTGGCCGCCCCGGGCGCCTCGGGCGCCGCCAGCGCGTTCGGGGGCCGGGTGGAGTCGGTCATGTCCTCGGCGCTGGAGCAGGGCCGCGTCGTGAGCGCCTCGGCCCTCAGCCTCCTGGCGCCCGAGGATCGCGGCATCTGGGTCGCGTCGCCCCTCATCAACACGGGGGGCATTCCGATCGGCGGCCTCGCCATCTCGGTGAGCCTGGACGACATCGCGCTCACCGTGCAGGGGGAGGCGCTGAACACGACGCTGATTGCGTTCGCGCTGCTCGGGCTCACCGCCTTCGCGGCGGCCTGGGGCACGCGGTGGCTGACGCACCCGATCGAGGTCATCGCCGACGCGGCGCGGCAGGTCGAGGCGGGCAACCAGCCCGAGGACGAGGAGATGGAGGAGGTGCTGCGCCGGCAGGACGAGATCGGCAGCCTGGCGCGCGTCTTCACGGCCATGACCGTGCAGGTCTTCAACCGCGAGGAACAGCTCGAGATGCTGGTCTCGGAGCGCACGCGGGACCTGGAGGAGAGCAACCACAACCTGCGGGTCGCGAAGGAAGCGATGGAGCAGGACCTGGAGATGGCCAAGGTCGTGCAGGCCGCGCTCGTACGCGAGGGGACGGTCGAGATGGGCGTCTTCTCCGCCTGCGCGCGGATGACCCCGGCGCAGAGGGTCGGCGGCGACTTCGTCGACGTCACCGAGCCGGCGCCCGGCCGCCGCTGTCTCGTCGTCGGGGACGTGTCGGGCAAGGGGGTCGCTGCCGCGCTGTTCATGGCCGCCTCGCAGGCCGCCATCAAGGCGGCGTTCGCCGAGTGCGACGGCATCGACGCGGTCACCAGCGCGGCGAACGACCGGGTCTGCCGCCAGAACCCCATGGGCCTGTTCGTGACCGCCATGCTGGCCGTCGTCGATCCCGAGGCGGGGGCCATCGAGTACGTCTGTGCGGGCCACGACCCGGCCTACCTGATAGGTGCCGACGACGTCTGCCGGACCCTGCCGGCAACGGGAGGCCTGGCCATGGGAGTGATGGAGGAGTTCCCGTACGCGAGCCGGCGGCAGGTGCTGCAGCCCGGGGAGACCCTGTTCCTGTACACGGACGGTTTGACCGACGCGGTGAACGGCAGCGGGGAGCTGTTCGGCAAGGACCGGCTGGAGGCCGCGCTGGTCGGCACGGCGGGCAGGACGCCCTCGGAGGTCGTGCACCACGCGTGGCGCGAGATTGGGACCTTCTCGGCCGGCATGCCGGCCGCGGACGACATGACCTGCCTCGTCCTGCGCCGGCAGCAGGAGTCCGCGCCGTAGAACGGCGCCGCCTCCCACGGGAGGCGCAGACTCACTGAAGGATTGGGTTGGGCGCCGAGCGGAGGCCGCGGCGCGACCCGGCGGTCGCGGCGACGAATGGCGGGCCAGGTGGAGCGGCTCCTGCCGGGCGGAAGCCCCCGGCGGGACCGGTTGTGCGGCTCGGGCCCGCACTGCTAGAGTACGAAAGGGAATTGTCCAATGACGTTCAACGACCTTCGCGTTTCGGTCGCGCCCCGCCTGTCCGGCGTAGGCAACGTGTCGAGGATCGTCGAGGAGTTCGGGGACGCGAACGGTCTTGCGGAGCCGCAGGTCTATGCCGTCAACCTGGCCCTCGACGAGTTGATCGCCAACGCGGTGACGCACGGGTTCGCCGGCGTTGCCGAGCCGCGGATCGAGATCGGTCTCCGGGTCGACGACGACCGGCTGGTTCTGACCCTGACGGACAACGCCGCGCCGTTCGATCCGACGCGACACGCCGGAGCCGCCGACATCGAGTCGCCGCTGGAGGAACGCAGCGCCGACAATCTGGGCCTGCATCTGGTGAAGTCGATGGCGGACCGCGTGCGCTACGAGTTCACCGCCGGCAGGAACCACCTGACGATGGAGCGGAACCTGGCCGTCGCTGCGTAGCGATCCGCGCCGTGGAAGGTCGCGGACTGCCGTAGGCTTCGCTGGGCCCGAGGCGGAGCCGTCAGGCGACGAATGGCGGGCGAGGCGCGTGGCGGGGTGGTCGCATGGACATCGAAGTCGCCGAGGAACGTTCCGACGAGACGCTGATCCTGCTGCCGGTCGGCCGCCTCGACAGCGCGAACGCGCGCTCGTTCGAGGCCTTGGTCATGGAGCGCATTGCCGGCGGCGAGCAGCGGCTGGTGATCGACTTCAGCCGCCTCAACTTCATCAGCAGCTCCGGCATGCGGGTGTTGCTGATTGCGGCCAAGAAGCTGCAGGGGAGCAGCGGCACGCTCGTGCTCTGCGCGATGAAGGACCACATCCACGAGGTCTTCCGCATCAGCGGATTCGACCGCATCATCCCGATCAAGGACTCGCGCGAGGCGGCGCTCGTCGTGACCGGCTGACGGACGGATCCCTCCGACCGGCTCCGAAGCGACCGCCGGGGCCAGCGTTCGCGCCCGCGCACTCCTGACCACCCTTCGTCGCCGCGACCGCAGGGTCGCGCTGCGGCCTCCGCCAGGTGGCCAACCAACCCTCCAGGAGTCGGGGGCCGTCCTACGGCGCGGACTCCTACTCGGCCGCCGCCTCGTCCGGCTCCGGCATGAGCACGAACTCCGGATAGGCCTCCATTCCCAGGTCCGCGACGTCCCCCCCGAGTTGCTCCACCTGGCGCGACACGCGGGCGCCCATCGTCCGGTCGATGGCGATCCAGGTCAGCCACGAAGCGGCGAAGGCGAACGCCCCGATCGCGACCACGCCGAGCAACTGGATCGCCGGATTGGCGCCGGCCGCGATGCTGGCCGCCAGCGTGCCCCAGATGCCGGCGAAGAGGTGGGCGGGCACGGCGCCGACCACGTCGTCCACCCGCACGCGCTCGAGGAGCTTCAGGCCCGCCGTGCAGATGACGGCCCCCAGGGCTCCAATCAGGATCGCCCAGTAGTGGGTCGTGAAGGTCGGTCCCGCGGTGATCGCCACCAGCCCCGCGATGGCGCCGTTCAGGCCCGCCAGCAGGTCGACGCGCCCGAGGATCGGCCGCGAGACGGCGATGGCCGCGATGACCCCGGCCGCCGCCGCGAGGTTGGTGTTGACGAGCACGTGGCTCATGGCGACGACGTCGGCCGCGCTCGCCAGCGCGAGTTGCGAGCCGCCGTTGAAGCCGAACCACCCGAACCACAGGATGAACACGCCCAGCGTCACGACGGGAACGTTTGAGGGAGGCGTCATGAGGACCGTGCCGTCCGCACGGAACTTGCCCCGCCGCGGCCCGACGACGAGCGCGCCCGCCAGCGCCGCCCACCCGCCGGTGCCGTGCACGATGGTCGAGCCGGCGAAGTCCTGGAAGCCGAGCGCCCCCAGCCAGCCGCCGCCCCACGTCCAGGCGCCGACGATCGGGTAGATGACGCCCGTGAGGACCAGCGTGAACACGAAGAACGACCAGATCCGGACGCGCTCGGCCAGCGCGCCGGAGACGATCGACGCCGCCGTCGCCACGAACACCATCTGGAAGAACCAGTCGGACATGACCGCGTAGTCGGTCGCGACCACCGCGGCGCGCGCACTCTCGTCGCCCGCCACCAGCGCCACCTCGTCGGCCGACGGGCCGTACAGGAAGGAGACGGAGCCGATCCACCCCGCGACGTCGACGTACATCAGGTTGTAGCCGATGACGTAGAAGGCGAGACCGGCGATCGCATAGAGTCCGATGTTCTTGAGGCAGATGACGGAGGCGTTCTTCGTGCGCACGGACCCCGACTCGAGCATGGTGAAGCCGGCGCACATCCACATCACCAGCGCACCCCAGATGAGGAACGACAGGGTGTTGAACACGAACCGGAACTCGGCGGTGGCAAGTTCGTTCATGGCTGCTCTCCGTTTCCGCAGGTCCGCCGCGGGCGCTAGCGGACGGGGGCGCCCTCGGCCTCGTAGCCGATGTAGGCGGCGTACACCAGGTCGTGCAGCGCACGGCACTCGCGCTGCATGTGGCGGAGGCGATCCGCGCGGTCGTCCAGGCTCGGCCGCCGCGGCCAGCGGCGGCGCGTCGTGGCGGCCAGGTCGTGCGCCAGCTGCCTCGCCTCGGCGATGGGGCCCGGGCCGAGCGCGGCGGCGTCCAGGGTGCCGGCGGCGCCATCGAGCGCGCGGCACAGGGAGCGGGGCAGCAGCACGTCGCCCGCCAGCAGGTCCAGCACCCGGTCGGCGACGATCTCGACGCCGTGACACTGCGCGTAGGCGTCGACGGCCTGGCAGATCCGCAACAGGCTCGACCAGTCGGCCTCGATTGAGGCTCGCGGTTCCGCCCGGACCAGGGAGAGTTGGGCGAGCAGCAGCGCGATGGTCAACTGGGCGCGCTCCGTGAACCTTCCGAGCTGCAGGAAGCGCCAGCCTTCGTCCCGGTACATCGTCGTCTGCGCCACGCCGGCGAGCGTGTTCAGCTCGTGGGCGACGCCCACGTAGAAGGCCTCGGGCGCGGCCTTCCAGATCTCCTCGATGGTGCGGGCCCGGAAGCCGAGCCAGGTTTCGTTCAGGCAGGTCCACGTCTCGCCGCTGACGCGGTGCCGCACCTGCCGGGCGTTCTCGCGCGCGCGGGCGAGCCCGGAACGCACGGCGTCGGGATTCGTCGGCTCGAACGTGAGGTCGTCGGCCAGGGTGAACGAGTCGGCCAGGGTGTAGTCGTCGTCCTCTTCGTCGTCGCTCGCCGCGAAGTAGATGGCGGGCCCCGGCGGCCGGCGGCTCAGCGAGTCGTAGATGCGCCGCCAGCCGAAGTTGATCTCCCGCACCGGCCGGTCGACGAGGGTCTCGACCTGGCAGCTCAGGAGCCGGCAGAGATGCTCCGTCCGCTCCAGGTAGCGGCCCATCCAGTAGAGGTCTTCCGCGTTGCGCGAGAGGATCATTCGTCGAGCACCCAGACGTCCTTGCCCCCTCCGCCCTGACTCGAGTTCACGACGATGCTCCCTTCGCGGAGCGCCACGCGGCTGAACGCACCGGGCACCAGCCGCGTCTCCCGCCCCGTCAGGACGAAGGGCCGCAGGTCCACGTGCCGCGCTGCCGCACGCCCCTCGATGATGCACGGGGCGCGGGAGAGATCCAGCACCGGCTGCGCGATGTACCCGGCCGGGTCCTTGCGCACCGCGGCCGCGTACGACTCGCGCTCCTCCGGCGTGGCGTGCGGGCCGACCAGCATGCCGTAGCCGCCCGACGCGCCGACCTGCTTCACGACGAGGTTCTCGAGATTGTCGAGCGTGTACTCCAGTTCTTCCGGCCGGCGGCAGATGTGCGTCGGCACGTTCGCCAGCAGGGCGTCCTCGCCCAGGTAGTAGCGGATCAGGTCCGGGATGTAGGGGTACACGCTCTTGTCGTCCGCAACTCCGGTGCCGGGCGCGTTCACGAGGCTCACCCCGCCCAGCCGGTACGCCTCCAGGAGGCCCGGGACGCCGAGCATCGAGTCCGCGCGGAAGACCTCCGGGTCCAGGAAATCGTCGTCCACGCGGCGGTAGATCACGTCGATGCGCCGCAGCCCCTCCGTCGTCCGCATGTAGACGAGGCCGTTCCGGGTGAGGAGGTCGCGTCCCTCCACGAGCTCGGCTCCGATCTCGTGGGCGAGGAACACGTGCTCGTAGAACGCGGAGTTGTGGACGCCGGGCGTCAGCAGCGCGATTCTCGGGTCGTGCCGCCCCTCGGGAGCAAGCTCGACGAGCGTCCGCCGCAGCAGGCGCCCGTAGTGCTCCACCTCGCGCACGCGGCAACTGCGGTACAGGCGGCGCAGGTTCGACTTCACGGCCTTCCGATTGGCAATCATGTAGGAGACGCCCGACGGCACCCGGAGGTTGTCCTCCAGCACGATGAAGCCGTCCTGCGTGCGGACGATGTCGCTGCCGCAGATGGCGGCCCAGACGTCGCGCGGGGCGCGGACGCCGCGCATCTCCGGGCGGAATTGAGGGCAGCCGAAGACGATGTCGTCCGGGACGACGCCGTCGGCCACGGCGCGGGCATCCCCGTAGACGTCCACCAGGAAGCGGTTCACGGCCCGCATCCGCTGCGTGAGCCCGGTTTCGAGCAGCCGCCATTCGGCCGCCGACAGGATGCGCGGCACGCAGTCGATGGGGATGATGCGTTCTTCCGCCTCCTCGCTGCCGTAGACGGTGAAGGTGATGCCTTCGCTCACGAACGAGCGGGTCACGCGGGACTGAATGGTGGCGAGGTCGTCGGCGGAGAGGCCGCGCAACGTGTCGTGGAGAGCCCGGCTGTGCTCGCGCGGGGTGCCGTCCGGCAGAAACATTTCGTCGTAGACGGGCGCGTCGAGCTCGTAGCTTCGGAAGTCCATGGGGAAGTCCCGCGGCGGTGCGGCCGGTGCGAGGCCGCGCCCTTGCGTGGTTGTACCGCATCGGGGGCGGCGCAGCAACGAGTATCGTCGCCCGGGCGGGCGAAACATATCACGCCGAGAGCTGGTCGGGGGCGGGAAACGACCGAGGAGGGGCGCGCCCGGAGGCGTCGAAGCAGCGATCCAGGGGCGCGCCCGGCGCGTGGCGGCGCGGGGCGCGCCCCCTGGACGGAGCAGGTTACGGACGCCGCAGCCTCAATGGTGACGGCGTCCTAGCGGAACCGGCCGCCGCTTCCGCCTCCCGGGTCCGAGAAGCTCAGCTCGGGGTCGTACCGCAGCACGGTGCGCTCCACCGAGAGGACCACGCCGGCCAGTCCGGCCGCGACGTTGCTCGTCCGCTCGCCCAGGGCGCGCTGCATGATCGTGGGGCGGTCGAGCTCGGTGAAGCTGGCGTGGTTCTCGACGAGTTGCCACACGGCCGCTCCGGCGCCCAGGTAGCGCTCGTAGACGCCGAACACCACGTTGTCCCCTCCGATTTGCGGAAGTCGCTGCCGCATGAACGTCTGCCAGTCGGCGAGGCGTCCCGGCGCCACTTCGAGACTCGTGATCCACGCCAGGGAGAGCCCGCCCGGGTTCTCGGTCTCGACGCTCAGCTCCGGCCGGTATCGCAACGCGTAGCTTCGGTGGCCGGAAATGGTGCGACGCACGCGCTCGTCCAGGCGCTCCCTGTCGTTCCGATTGAGGGCGATCCCCAGCGGGCCGCCGCGATCCAGCTCGGCGAGGTCCTCCATCGGGGTCACGAACGTCCGCTCGTACACGTTCCCGAACTCGGCCGTGCGCCAGGCCGAGCGCCACGGCACCCCCGCGCGCTGGAGGGCGGGGTTGACATGCTCGATCTGCACTTCGATGAACTCATCCAGCTCGCGGGGGAGCACTTCGAGCACGTCGACGCGCATCCAGGGCATCGCCTCCTGGGCGTGCGTCCCGGGCACGCTGCCTACGACGAGCAGCACGATCACGGCCACGGCCGCCAAACCAACGACAAGACGCTTCATCGAGTCCCTCCTAGCCCACCATTCGTCGCCTGAGGGCTCCGCCTGGTGCCCAACCAACCCTGCAGGAGTCCGCGCCGTTCTACGGCGCAGACCCCTGGCCCACCATTCGTCGCCGCGACCGCAAGGTCGCGCTGCGGCCTCCGCCTGGTGCCCAACCAACCCCGCAGGAGCCCGCGCCGTTCTACGGCGCAGACCCCTGGCCCACCATTCGTCGCCGCGACCGCAAGGTCGCGCTGCGGCCTCCGCTCGGCGCCCAACCCGATCCTTCAGGAGTCCGCGCCGTTCCGCGGCGAGGACTCCTGGCTCGGAGTATCATACTCCCGCGACGGTGGGCTCGCTCGAAATGCGGCGCTCCGCCGGCTTATTCCGTTTCCCGACAGTGCCGCCTCACCGTCTGGTGAGCGTGCGGAGGACATTGCGATGCCCGCGTACTTCATCATGCGCGTCGACGTTCATGACGCCGAGGTCTACGAGAAACACATCGGGCCGGCCGTGGAGGCCGTGAAGGAGTTCGGCGGCGAGTTCCTGGCCCGGGGCGGCCGCTGCGAACAGGTTACCGGCCAGGGTCGCGGCCGCAACGTCATCGTCCGATTCCCCGACTTCGAGACGGCGAAGGCCTGCACCGCGGATTCGAGGGTCCAGGAGTCCCTGCGGCAGACCGACGGCGTGTGCACCCGGGACTCGACCATCGTCGAAGGACTGTAGAGTACTCGCCGCCGGCCGCTCGCGGTCGGCCGACATGAGCGGACCTCGCATCAATCGCCGCATTCGGTACGAGCCGAACGAGCGGCCGCCGCCGCTCGTGACGCTCGGCGTAGCCCTCCAGGGCGTCGTGCTCGTCCTGGCGAACACGGTCCTGATGGTGACCATCGTCGTCGGCGCGGCCGGCGAGGATGACGTCTACCTGACGTGGGCGGTCTTCGCGGCGTTGATCATCGCCGGGGTCACCACCGCCCTGCAGGCGGCTCACCTGGGTCGGTTCGGCGCCGGCCATATCCTCATGACCGGCGCGGGGCCGCACTTCATCGCGGTCTCCGTCGTCGCGCTGACGGAGGGCGGGCTCGCGACGCTGGCGAGCCTCATCGTCGTCGCGTCGGTGTTCCAGTTCGCGATGGCGGCGTGGTTGCCGTTCCTGCGGCGGATCATCACGCCCATCGTCTCCGGCACCGCCCTCATGCTGATCGGGGTCACGGTCATGCCGATCGCGGTCGGCAGGATCGCGGACGCGTCCGAAGGCGCCCCGGCCGGCGCCCTGATCGTCGCCGGCGTGACGCTGGTCGTCGCCAGCGCGATGGCGCTCCGCGCCTCCGGCGTCTGGCGCCTGTGGGCGCCGCTCAGCGGAATCCTGGCCGGCTGCGCCGCCGCCTCGTTCTTCGGGCTGTACGACGCGCGGCCCGTTGCCGGCGCTCCCTGGTTCGACCTTCCGGGGCTCGCCGGCTGGCCGGGAATCGACCTCACGCCGGACGGCCGCTTCTGGGCCCTGCTGCCGGTGTTCACCATCGTGGCCCTCGTCGCCGCCGTCAAGACCAGCAGCGACGGGGTGGTCATTCAGCGAGCGTCGTCGCGGCGCCCGCACGCGACCGACTTTCGGCTGGTGCAGGGCGCGCTCAACGCCAGCGGCGTCGGGATCCTGCTGTCCGGGGTCGCCGTGACGCCGCCCGTCATCGCCTACCTGCCGTCGAGCGTCTCGCTCATCAATCTCACCGGCGTCGCAGCGCGCGGCGTCGGGTACGCCATCGGCGGCATCCTGTTCGCGCTGGCGTTCCTGCCGAAGCTGACGGCGGTGCTGCTCTCCGTGCCCGGCCCCGTCATGGGGGCCTTTCTGTTGATCATCATGGGGCTCCTGGTGGTGGAGGGCATGCGCACGGTCGTGCAGGACGGCCTCGATCCGCAGCGGGGACTCGTGGTGGGAGTGGCGCTTGCGCTCGGCGTGGCCCTCGAGGACGGAAGCGTGTTTCGGGGCGTGCTCGGTGCGACCTGGAGCGCTTCGCTCGGCAACGGCATGACCGTCGGGGTACTGGCCGCCATTCTGATGACCGCCTTCCTGGAGCTCACGGGTCGGCGGCGCCGGCGGCTGGAGGCGGCGCTCGATTCCTCGGCGCTGCCGCGCATCGACGCTCTCCTGCGCGAACTCGGAGGCCGGATGCAGTGGAGCCGGCAGTCGGTGGAGCAGTTGCGAGCGGCCGGCGAGGAGGCGCTGATGTGCCTGCTGCAGGTGCGCGGGGATCACGCCGCCCGGACGCCGCCGCGCATGATCCTCGTGGCGCGCCCCGGTCACGAGGCCGTCGAGATGGAGTTCCTGGCTGTCTTCGACGAGCAGAACATCGAGGATCGGCTGACCTACCTCGGGGACCGTGCGGAGACTCCGGAGGAGAGCGAGACCGAGATCTCGTTCCGCCTGCTGCGGCACTACGCGTCGTCGGTGCGTCACAAGAAGTACCACGGCATCGACGTCGTCACGGTGAAGGTCGCCGGGTCGCGCTGACACGGCCCCGGGAACGGCCTCGCGGCGACGTGCTGGGGGCGAGCGGCACGGGCTCGGCGGGCTGCCCGAAGGCCGCCGTCCAGCGGCCGGTGCCCGACCGGGGCATGCGTACCGCCGCCCGCGGGGGGAGCGGGTCAGGTCGTCGAGCGCCGGTCGACGGCGAGCACGACGCAGAAGAGGACGACGCCCGCGACGTCGAAGATCGCGAGGTCGAGGCCGGCGAGCGAGGCCGTGGGGCCGGGAGCGAGCAGCAGCCCCGCCGCGCCGAAGATGGCGAGACGGAGGCCGAGCCCCAGGGGCCGGCTGAGCTGACCGGCGATCCCGGCCGCGAAGCAGGTGACGCCGAGCGTGGCGATGGCGACCGGCAACAGCATCGCGAGCCAGCCGGCCGGCTCGCCGGAAGGCGTCAGCATCAGCAGTTCAGGCCGGTAGATGAACATGTACGGCAGGGTGAAGCCCACCAGCGCGAAGCGGAACGCCGCCAGGCCGGTCGGCATGATGCGGGTGCCGGCAATCGAGGAAGCCGCGTAGGCCGCGAGCGCGACCGGCGGCGTCACCATCGACATCATCCCGAAGTAGAAGATGAACAGGTGCGCGGCGAGGGGGATCACGCCCAGGTTGCCGAGCACCGGTCCGATGAGCGTCGCCATCAGGAGGTAGCAGACGGCGGAGGGGAGTCCCATCCCGAGCACGATCGACGAGATCATGATCAGGATCAGGGCCAGGAAGAGGCTCTGCTCGGCGAGCGGAATGATGGTCGCCGGCAGGCGCGTCCCGACACCCGTCAGGGTCACGACGCCGATGATGATGCCGACGCAGGCGGCGGCTGCCACCAGCGGCACCACCCCGCGCGCCGCGGTGACCAGGCTCACCATCGTGAAGCGCCAGTCGAGGCGCGTCGCCTTGTTCAGGCTGCTGACCAGCACGATCACCACGAGCGACAGCGTCACCGCGCGGAACGCCGTGTAGCCGAGCACCAGGAACAGGATGAGGCTGCCGAGCGCCGAGGCGAAGACGAAGCCCGCCGCGCGCGAGCGCGCCACCGCGTCGGGCGTGTCCGGCTCCCTGGTCGGCGCTTCCGCCGGCGACGCGATCGCCACGCGCTTCGCGTGAAAGTGCACGATCAGGATCAGGGACAGGTAGTACAGGAGCGCGGGAATGAGCGCCGCCCGGATGATCTCCAGGTACGTCACCGGCGGATCGACGATCTCGAGCATCATGTAGGCGCCCGCGCCCATCACCGGGGGCATGAGCGCCCCGCCGGAGCTCGCCGCCGCCTGCACGCCGGCCGCCGTCACGGGCTGGAAGCCGGCGCTCCGCATCATCGGAATCGTGAACGTCCCGGTGGTCGCGGTGTTCGCGACGGCGCTGCCGGAGAGCGAGCCCATCAGCCCGCTGCTCAGGACCGCCACCTTGGCCGGCCCGCCGGAGCTGCGCCCGAAGACCCGCTCGGCGAAGTCGACGATGAAGCGCGTGGCGCCGGTGGCCTCGAGGAACGCGCCGAAGATGACGAACAGGAAGACGTAGGTGAACATCACGTTCAGCGCCACGCCGAAGATGCCCTGGCTGTGCAGGAACGTCTGGGCGACGACACGCGGGATCGTGTAGCCGCGGTGCGGGAACAGCCAGTCCGGAAACGCAGATCCGAACAATGCGTAGAGGATGAAGGCGCCCGCCAGCAGCGGCAGGGCCAGGCCGAGGGCGCGCCGGGCCGCCTCGATCACGAGCAGCAGGCCCAGCAGGCCGATCGCCGTGTCGTAGGCCGTCTCGAAGCCGGCCCGGTTCCCGAGGGTCTGACCGTCCACCCACCACCTGTCGAACATCGGATCCGTCTGGATGACGATGTAGCCGCAGCAGAGCGCGGCCAGCACGGCCAGCACGACATCCGACGCGCGCGCCCGCGGATCGTCCTTCAGGGAAGGGTGCAGGGGGACGTTGAGGAAGCACAGCGTCAGCCCCACCAGCGCGAAGAACGCCAGCCGGCTCTGGGGAGCGAGCAGCGGGTAGTTCACCTCCACCAGGGTGAAGGCGCACAGCAGCACGCCGAGGCCGCCGCTCACCAGGAGCCGGACGTCGCGCGGCGGTGGGGTCTCCGGCGTCACGGCGCTGCCTGTTGCGGCCAGACGCCGGCTTCCTGGTAGTAGCGAATCGCTGCCGGATGGAACTCCGTGCCCGTATCGCGCACCACGTTGTTCGGGTTGATGGCGCGGCCCGCGGCATGCTTCTCGACGACCAGCTCCCGGTTCTCGTAGAGCAGCCTCGTCACGTTGTAGACCAGATCGTCCGGGGCGTCGGCCGACGTGATGACGTGCATCGAGCCGACGTCGAGGCCCTCGAACGGTTCGGTCTGGCCGCGATAGGTCTCGGCCGGGATCGTCGCCGGCCGGAAGAAGAGGTACTGGTCGACCAGACGCATCTTCTCGTCGTCCCCGTAGGGGATGAACGTGATGTCCATCGATGCGGCGGCCTGCGTGATCGAGGCGGTCGGCACGGCGCCGCCCAGGAATGTCGCATCCGCCGAGCCGTCGGTGAGCATGTCGACGGCGGCCTGCTGCGTGGCGTTGAGCGGCGAGAAGTCCTCGTAGCTCACGCCGTGCGCCTCGAGCAGCGGGCCGACGAAGTACTCGAACCCGGCGCCCGCCGGACCGACCGTGACCCGTCGGTCGCGCAGATCGTCCAGGCGCTCGATGCCCGACGAGGCCTGCGTGACGAAGAGCGCGACGTTGGGCGCGAGCGTCATGACCGAGCGCACCGGGTAGGCGCGGTCCCACCCCTCGCTGCCGCGCACCGCGAAGTAGGTGATCGCGGCGTTCGACAGCGCGAAGTCGAGCTCGCCGCTCGCCAGGCGTCGGATGTTCTCCTGTGAGCCGCTCGTCGCCTCGGCCGTCACGTTGTAGCCGAGCCCGGTGGCGGTCTCGTTCACGACCTCGGCCAGGGCGCTGCCGACGACGAAGAAGGCGCCGCCGGGCGGCGCCGTGCCCATGCTGAGGAACTGTCGGGACGGCGCGGCGTCACCCGCCTCGCCCCCCCCGCCGCCGCACGCGGCGACGGCGACACACACGGCGGCGGACACGACGCCCGCCGGCCACCGAAGATTGGATCGGCGCAAGGAAATTCTCCTCCTGAACCCGCGCATGTTACTACGCTTCTCACTCCGGGCCGAAGATCGACAGCAGGTGCCCGTCCGGGTCGCGGAAGTTCGCCGCCCAGGAATCCCCGGTCACGTTGCCCGGCTCGCGCAGGAACTCGACGCCCCTCTCGCGCAGTGCCTCGTAGGCGTCGCGCACGCTGGCAACCGACAGCACGACCTCCGTGGGCCCCGGCTGTTCCGCGAGCCGGGCGTGGGCCGTGCTGAGGCAGAGCGTGACGGGACCGGTCTCGAGAAAGACGAACCCGGGGATCTCCTGTTTGACCGCCAGGCCCAGGGTGTCCCGGTAGAAGGTCCGGGCGCGGTCGAGATCCGCGGCCCCGAGCATGACGTTGGCGATTCCGGTGATGGTCATTGGACATTTCCTTGTTCTTGCGGTCCTCGGTCCGCCCGTTCGACGACGAAGCGGCGCGCCTTCATCTCGAACCGCGGCAGCGTCGCCGGCGCCACCGGCGCGACGGGCACCCGCAGCCCGAGGGCTTCCCGCAGGCGGCGGCCCGCCAGCTCGGCGGTCGCGCCCGCGTCCGCGCCGGCTCCCACCTCGATCTCCACCTCGATCGCCGCTTGCGGGCCCGTCGCCCGCACCGTGCAGCGGAACTCGACGATCGCGTCGATGGTGCGCAACACCGACTCCACCGCCGCCGGGTAGACGTTGACGCCGCGTACGCTCACCATGTCGTCCGCGCGCGCTACCACGCCGCCGGCGAGGCGGGCCAACGTCCGGCCGCAGGCGCACGGCTCCCCGGTGCGGACCACGAGATCGCGCGTACGGTAGCGGATGACGGGACTTGCCGTGCGCCCGAGGTTGGTGATCACGAGCTCGCCCTGCCGGCCGTCGGGGACCGGGTCGCCCGTTGCGGGATCGACGACCTCGGCGATGTACTCGCACTCGTTCACGTGGACGTAGCCGGGTCCCTCCAGGCACTCGAAGCTGATCGGCCCCACCTCGGTCAGGCCGTGGTGGTCGATGACCCGGGCCCCCCAGCCGCGCTCGATGCGCCGGCGCGTCGCGGGGATGCTGCCGCCGGGCTCGCCGGCGACGATGATTACGCGGACGGTCCGCGCTGCCAGCGGGTCGGGGCCGGTACCCTCGCGCGCCACGTCGAGAAGACGCAGCGCGTAGGTCGGGGTGCAGCAGACGACCGTCGGCGCGAGCGCCTCGATCAGACCCAGCCGTTGCGCGCTCGTCATCCCGCCGGCCGGAATCGCGTGCGCGCCGATCTGCGTCGCCGCGTCGAACGCGGTCCAGAAGCCCAGAAACGGCCCGAACGAGAAGGGGAAGAAGACCCTGTCCCGATCGGAGACGCCCGCCGCGCGGAAGACCGCCTTCCAGCAGTCGAGCATCCATTGCCAGCTCTCGGGTGTGTCTATCCAGCGGAGCGGCCGGCCCGTGGTCGAGGACGTCTGGCTGTAGCGCGTGTAGCGCTCGAGCGGCTCGGTCGGCACGGTCCCCCACGGCGGCGAAGCCGCCTGGTCGGCGATCAGCTCGGCCTTGGTCGTGAACGGCAGGGTGTCGAGATCCGCGGGCAAGGTCAGCCGGGCGACGTCGATCCCCGCGACGGCCAACTTGCGGCGGTAGAAGTCGTTGCTCTCGGACACGATCCGGAGGAGGGACTGTAGCCGCTCGCCCTGCCGGGCCACCAGCGTCGCGCGCGGCAGGCATTCCTCGTCCGGCGGCCTGGCACTGCGCGGGAGCATCGGCTTGGCGTGGGGCGGTTCCGATTCGCGCGGCACGTTCAGGCGTCGGGGGCGGGCAGCGCGACCTCGAAGCGCTCGGCGATCTCCGACGGGATCGGCGTCGACCGGAACGGCGCGCCCGGCCGCTTGTCGATGCATGCCACGGTCAGGCTGCCGGTCGCGACGGAGTGTCCGTCCTTCGTCACCTCGGTGGCGTAACGAATCGACTTCTGGCCGACCCTTGCGATGCGGATGTGCACCTCGAACTCGTCCTCGAACCGCAACGGGCGGTGGAAGTCGAAGGAAGCGGCGACGCGCGGAAAGCCGACGGTGGCATGCCGCGGCGCGATGCTGAGGCCGACGGATCGCCAGAGCGCGTGCTCCGCCTCCTCCATGTAGCGGTAGAACCAGGAGAAGTGCACGATGCCGGCCGTGTCGGTCTCGTGGAACTGCACACGCCGTCGCAGCCGGTACTCGCTCGCCACGCGCACATTCTATTCCGGCGCTGCCGGCCCCCCTTGCGCAGCCGGCCGTCAGCGCCGCGGCCACGCGGAGCGGCGTGGGCCCGAGATGGCGATGCACCAGAGACGCTGCGACACCAACGTCGCCGGTTCGGGCATCGCCGGTTCGGGCTTGGCCTCGCCTGCCGCACCGCGGACGACATCCCCGCCCGCTGGTCCGGGAGGCTGCGCGACGGGGGACGATTCAGCCGGCTCCGGCTCGCCGGCAAGGCGGCCGGGGCTATCGGCCGGTGTTCGGCTTACGTGCGGCTCGCGGCAGGCACGGCCGGTGCCGCGCGCGACGTGCGGGCCGAGAATTCCCGCAGGGCGTCGAACAGGGGGCCGAGGTCCGCGAAGACGTTGCCGACCAGGGCGTCGACCAGCCGCGGGTGGAGGTCGGGGTGGGCCCGGATGAAGTCGCGGAAGCTGAAGGACTGGTTGTAGAACGACAGGACGAGCTGCCGGAACTGGTCGAGCGCCCAGCGCATGTCGCGCTCGTAGTCGGCGAACGTCGCCGCGGTCACCCCGCCCGCGCCGGCTTCGAGGCCGCGATGGACGGCGTCGGCGGCCATCTCCCCGCTCTTGAGGGCCATGAAGAGGCCGGTGGAGAAGACCGGGTCGAGGAACGAGAACGCATCGCCGGCCAAGCAGAAGCCGTCGCCGCCGATCGCCTCGGCGCGGTAGCTGAACTCTCCGGTCACGCGCACCGGCTCCACCCGCGTGCCGCCGCGGAGGTGGTCCTCGATCCAGATGCAGTCGGCCGCCTCGCGCGCGAAGATCGCTTCCGGGTCCCGCGTGTCGCGGTACAGGTAGTCCGCCTCGGCGACGACGCCGACGCTGACGACGTCGTCCGGCAGCGGGATGTACCAGAACCAGCCCTTCTCCGGGATGTAGGCGACCGTGGTCGCCCCTTCGTCGAGTCCCGGGTCGCGCTTCGCGCCGCGGTAGTAGGTGAAGATGGCGATCTTCGTGAGGTCGGGGTCGCGGCGCTTCCAGCCGAGCTTCGAGGCCAGGAACGTGTCGCGCCCGGAGGCGTCGATGACTGCGTCGGCGCGGAAGGTCTCCGACCCGCCGCCCGCCACGTCGGCCCGCACCCCGACGGCGCGGCCGCCGTCGGTCAGCAGCTCGCGAACGGCGACTCCCTGCAGCACGTCAGCGCCCCTGGCCCGCGCGTTGTCGAGCAGCATCCGGTCGAAGTCGCTGCGCCGCACCTGCCAGGTCGTCGAGCAGGCGTGCTTGATCGTCTCGAAGAAGTAGAACGGCTGCGAGACCTTCCCCGTCGTCGAGACGAACTGCACGCTGTACTTCTTCGGGCAGGCCGCCTCCTCGAACCAGTCGAGTACCCCGAGCCGCTCGAACGTGAACCAGGTGTACGGCATCAGCGACTCGCCGATGTGGTAGCGGGGGAAGGCCTCCCGCTCCAGCACCGCGACGCGCCGGCCGTGCTGCGCCAGCACCGTCCCCGCGGTGGCCCCCGCGGGTCCGCCGCCGATGACCACGCAGTCGTAGCGCTGCCCGGTGCCCATCGAATCGATTATCGCATCACGAGCGGGAGCACCTCGACGATGTCCCCGATGCGCGCCCCTCCGTGCAGGACCTCGGTGCGCCGCCCGTAGAGGGGGCGCGACTCGCGCATCCAGAAGACGCCCATCATCTCCGCGTTCGGAGTCACGCGCAGGAAGGCCTTGACGTGGCTTTCGTACTCGAAGCGACCCTCGCGCAGGATGCGTCCCAGGGGGACCTCGTTGTTCAGGATCTGCCCGCGAATCTCGTCGCTGAACGCGTCGAGCCGCATCCGGATCGCCCCCATCTCGACCGGCTGGCCGGCGTACTCCTGCACCAGCAGCACGCGCCGGAAGTAGGACTCGCCCAGCGTGAACGTCGACAGCGGCCGCAGCACGACCCGGCCGCCGAAGTGCCGTTCCAGCGTCAGCGTCATGTCGAGGTCGTGCGCGAGCAGCGAGCGGTAGGGGAGCGGGATGTCGTCCGGCGCCACCACCTCCACGCGCGGGATCTCGATGCCGGCGCGCTCGTAGACCAGGTCGAGGGGGTAGAGCAACCCCTCGCTTCGCGGCTCCGCGCCTGGCGGCTCGGTGGTCATCGGCGGTCGGTCACGGCCGCGGGGAGATGGAGCCTCACACCGCGCCCCGGAGGTGCGCCTACGTGTAGCGGATGTCGGTGTGGGCGGGCAGGAAGAAGCGGGGGAGCAGGCTGTCGACGCGCAGCAGGCCGCCGCGCGATAGGCGCACGGTTTCGGGTGACGACTCGTCGAGGTAGCCGTCGCGGTCCAGGGACGCGAGCGGATCGGTGAAGCGCTCCCGGACGTCGACGCCGTACTTCTCGCGGAAGTAGGTCGGGCGGATGGAGCCCAGCTTGAGCTGCAGCACCAGTTCGCGGATGAGGCGTTCCTCGTCGGTCGGCCGGTAGGCGCGATTCAACGGAATGCGCCCCGCCTCGATGGCCGCCGCGTAGGCCCCCCACGAGTCGAGGTTCTGCATGTGGACGCCGTTGACGTGCCCGAACGAGGCCACGCCGAGCCCCGCCAGGTCGGCTCCCTGCCAGAGCCGGTCGCGGTACACGAAGCGCGTGCGCGACGGATCCTTCACCGCGGTGTAAGCGCTGCCGATCGTGAAGCCGGCGCGCTCGAGCTCGGCGAACGCCTCGTCGACCCAGCGCCGCTTCGTCGACCAGGGGGCCACCGTCTGCTGGAACTGCCCGTTCCCGTGGAGCAGATCGCTGCTGATCGTCGTGTTGAAGGGCAGCTCCATCTGGTAGATGGTGACGCTGTCCGGATCGAGCGCGACGACCTTCTCGACGGTCGCCCGCCACTTGTCGTCGCTCTCGCCGAGCATGCCGGCGATGAGGTCGATGTTGATCTGCGGGAAGCCGACCGAGCGGGCAAAGGCGTAGGCCCGGAAGATCTCCGCCGACCGGTGCGCGCGGCCGTTGATCTCCAGCATCTGGTCGTCGAAGTGCTCGACGCCGAGGCTGAGCCGCGTCACGCCCATCTCGCGGATGGCGGCCAGCTTCGACTCGGTCAGCGTTCCCGGCTCACACTCGAACGTGATCTCGCTCGCGTTCGTCCAGGGGGTGACGGCCGACAGCCGGTCGACGAGGCTGCGGAGTTGCCGGACGGAGAGGAACGACGGCGTCCCGCCGCCGAAGTAGACGAAGTCGAGCGGGCGGCCGGCGATGGCCGGCTGATCGGCGTACAGCTCCCACTCGCGCCCCAGCACGTCGAGGTACGACTGCACCTCGGCCGCGTTCTTGTCCGTGTAGACCCGGAAGTAGCAGAAATGGCAGCGCTTGCGGCAGAAGGGGATGTGCAGATACAAGCCGAGCGGCACGCCGGGCGGAGCGGGCGTGGCCAGCGCGGGCCGCGCCGCTGCCTCGACCGCGTCCGTCGTCCAGGTGGAGAACGGGGGATAGTTGGCGACGAAGTAGCTGCCGACCTCCGTCGCGCCGGGCGCCTCCGGCGCGTCGCCGACCCCGGTTGCGCCGGGCGCTTCCGCCGCGCCGGGAGGCTCCGCCGATGCCGTCTGGCTCATCGCGCCACTATATCAGTCCGCGGCGCCGCTCCGCGCCGCCTTCCTGGCACGGGATTCGCATGAGAGGTTCAGCGGGCGCGGCCCGGGGGCAGGGTTCGCTCGGTGCTGCTCCCGGGCCTCGCCTTCGATCCCGCCCGCGCCTTCACGTTCCCGTAAGCGCGGGGGCACGGGCGTTCTGCGCGCCCTCAACCGAAGCAGTAGAGCACGCCGTCCTGCGAGCCGATCACCACCTTGCCGTCGGCGATCGCGGGCGAGGCCGACAGCGGAGCGCCGGTGTCGAACTCCCACAGCTTGTCGCCGGTCTCGAGATCGAGAACGTAGAGCCGACCGTCGCCCGACCCGATGTAGATCCGGCCGTCCGACGCGGCGGGGGACGAGTCGACGCGGGCGCGGGTCATGAAGGTCCACAGCGCCTCGCCGGTCCGCTCGTCGATGGCGTGCACCATCCGGTCGCGCCCGCCGATGACGACGCGCCCGTCGACGTTGAGGGCCGACGAGTAGAACGGAAAATGCCGGCGCGGATGCTCGTAGCGCCAGAGGATCTCCTGCGTCGTCAGGTCGAGGCCCAGCACCTCGTTGTCGAAAGTGCCGAAGTAGGCCCGGCCGTCCTTGATGGCGGACGAGGCGGCCGTGTAGGCGCCGGCCGGCAGGCTGACGACCTCCTCGCCGTCGCTGACGCGGACGCCGTGGAAGGTCTCGTCGCAGCCTCCGAAGTAGGCGATGCCGTCGGAGACGGCCGGGGTGGCGTGGACGTAGTTCTGGGTCTCGACCTGCCACGCGAGTTCGCCCGTCGCTGCGTCGAGCCCGTAGAGGTAGCCGTCGTACGACCCGACCAGCACGCGACCGCCCGACACGACCGGCGAGGACTTGATCTCGCCCTGCGTGGCAAAGGTCCAGACGGCCGCCCCGGTCTCGGCGTCGACCGCGTGCAGCACGCCGGCGAGGTCGCCCACGTAGACCCGGCCGCCGCTCACCGCCGGCGACGACTCGCCGATGCCCATACGCTCGCTGGCCCGGTAGCGCCACTTCGGGGCGCCGCTCTCGAGATCGACTGCAATCAGCTCGCCGGTGTAGGTGCCGACGTAGACCGTGCCGTCGACGACGGCCGCGGACGAGTCGATGGATTCGCCGGCCTCGAACGTCCAGAGCAGCTCGAGCTCGGCCGGCACCGCGGCCTCCGAGGCGCCCGTGAGCGCCGGCGTACCGCGGAACTGCGTCCAGGCGTCGGCAGGGGCCGCGGGCTGGGCCGCCGCGCCGGCGGCGCCGGCGAGCACCAGGACGGCAAGGGTGGCCGCGACGCGGCTCGGAGCGGCCGGCGCACGGCGGCGGGTGTCACTCAGTACGCGCATCGATAGACCTCCAACGCTTCGCGTGATCCGAATGGCCTCGGGTTGAACGTGCCGGTCCACTGTTGGCCGGCGGCTTCCGCGAGGACGGACAGGTCGCCGGCGGGGACTCCGGCCGTCCGCAGGTCGGCCGGGAATCCTACGCTCCGGCCGATGGCCGCGAGCCGCGCCGCGAGGTACTCGCCGGCACCCTCCTCCGCCGCGGCCGCCGCCAGTCCGACGAGGTCGCCGTAGAGATCGGGGCCGCCCTCCGCGTTCCAGCGCACGATGTGCGGCAGCAGGATCGCCAGAGCGACCCCGTGGGTCAGGTCGTAGCGTGCCGTCAGGGGATTGGCGCAGGCGTGGGCGGCGCCGAGCATCGATTGCTCGATCGCCACGCCGGCGTGGTAGGCGCCGAGCTGCATCGCACTGCGGGCCGCCAGGTCCCGGGGTTCGTCGAGCGCCCGCTGGTAGTGACCGTCGAGGAGGCGGAACGCCTCGCGGGAGAAGAGGGTGGAGATGGCGGAACGGCGCCGGGTGACCGCTGTCTCGACGGCATGGGCGATCGCGTCGAAGCCGGCCGCGGCCGTGACCGCCGGCGGCTGGGAGTACGTCAGCTCCGGATCGAGGATGGCGACGGCGAAGGCGAGCTTCGGATCGCCGCACGCCATCTTCATGTGCGTCGCGCTGTCGGCAATGACGGCGTAGCTCTGGGCCTCGGAGCCGGTCCCGGCCGTCGTCGGCACCGCGAACATCGGCAGGAGCGGCCGGCGGGCGTGCCCGTAGCCGCGGTAGTCGGCCATCGCGCCGCCGTTCGTCAGCAGCAGGTTGATCGCCTTCGCGCAGTCGAGCGAGCTGCCGCCGCCGAGTCCGATGACGGAATCGAAGCCGCGGTCCGCGGCGAACGCGACGCCCCGGTCGACCATCGCCGCGTCGGGGTTGACGTCGAAGTCGTCGAAGACCTCGCCCTCGATCCCCGACTTCCGCAGCAGCCCGAGCGCGCGGTCCACGTGTCCCGCTTCCTCGAGCCCGTGATCGGAGACGACCAGCGGCCGCTGGAAGCCGTGGTCGCGGGCCAACTCCCCGATCCGGTCGATCGCGCCGGCTCCGAACACGAGGCGTGTGGGGAGGTGGAAGTCGAACGGCGTCATCGTTGCTGAACTGGCGCGGGACGAGCCGGCGCGCGTCGCCGCACGCAACAGGAGATCATAGCGCGAGCGAGCGCGCCCTTGCGGGCGCGTTGGGAGTCTGCCCGCGCCCGGAGCTCGGTGCGTGGTGGTTCTCGCGGCGCAGACTCCGGGTCGGCCGCGCGCCGTCCTCGGCCCGGACGGGTCCCCTCGCCGGCGTCCGCGGGGGGGCGCGGTCGACCGGGCGGCGCCGGCGTGCTTCCGTCTCCGCGGCCGGGCGTCAGCGGGCCCGCGGGCTGACGGGATGCAGCTTCAGGCGCCCGTACAGCACGGTCACCGCCACCACCAGCAGCACGAGCGGGGTGAGCGTCGGGAGGTACTCGGCCCGGACGAGGTGGGTGAACGCCGCTCCGACCATGATGACTGCCAGCCCGCCGGCCGCGGCCGGCGTCAGCACCGGCAGGATGCCCGTGGCGGCGGGGGCGACCACGCCGATCGCTCCCGCCACCTCCAGCGTGCCGATGAGCCTCCCGAACCCCGCCGGGAACTCCGGCATCGAGGCGTCCAGGTCCGCGGCCGGAGTGGCCAGCTTCAAGCCTCCGGCCGCGAGGAACGCGACCGCCAGCAGAACCTGGCCTGCCCAGAGCGCTCTGTTCATTTGATCCTCCTCGCGCACGGTCGGGCGAAAGAGGAGATGGCGCGCCCGGAGGGATTTGAACCCCCGACCTACGGGTTCGAAGCCCGGCGCTCTATCCAGCTGAGCTACGGGCGCGCATGCGGACGCCTCGCGTCGCGAGCGCGTCGACAATCAGCATACCGCGAACGCCGCGGGGGCGCATTGCCGGCCGCAGCGCATCTGGTCTGGTATGGTGGTTGACTCGACGGGAGGACCGCTCATGGCCCGCACCCGCGCGGGCCGCTCGGCGCGGCGTCCACGCTCACAACACAGTGCGGCGGACGGAGCATGCATCCTCACGAACGCGCCGGCTCGGGCAGCGTCACCGCCCCCGCCGGCCCCGCCGGACTTCGGCCGGGACGGAGGAAGGGTTGGGCGCGCTCGACGGTTACGCGGCGATCGTGACCGGTGCCAGCCGGGGCATCGGCAAGGGTTGCGCGCTGGAGCTCGGCGCCGCCGGGGCGACGGTCTACGTCACCGGGCGTACCCGAAAGGACGGCGACGCGGCGCTGCCCGGCAGCCTGGAGGAGACCGTCCGGGAGGTCGAGGCGCTGGGCGGCCGAGCGGTCGGCGTCGCCTGCGACCACCGCGACGACGCCCAGGTGGCGGCGCTCTTCGAGCGCGTGGCCGGCGACCGCGGGCGCCTCGACATCCTGGTGAACAACGCGTTTCTCATCCCGCCCGAGCTGACCTCCGGCCTGCCCTTCTGGGAGACTCCGCTGTCGAACTGGGACGACATGATCGACGTCGGCACGCGCTCGGCCTACGTCGCCTGCTGGCACGCCGCGAGGCCGATGGCGGCCGCCCGGCGGGGCCTGATCGTCAACATCAGCTCATCGGGCGCGGCCGGATTCGCCTGGCATGTGGCCTACGGCGTGGGCAAGTGCGCGCTGGACCGCATCACCGCCGACACGGCGCACCAGCTCCGCGACCACGGCGTGACGGTAGTCTCGCTCTGGCCGGGGCTGGTGCGTACCGAGCGATTGCAGCAGGTGCCGAACGTGGAGCAGGTGTTCGACCTCAGCGGATCCGAAACGCCCCGCTTCTGCGGACGCGCGGTGGCCGCGCTGGCCGCCGACGCCGACGTGCTGCGATACACGGGCCGGGCCGTGACGGCCCGCCACCTGGCCGAAGAGTACGGCTTCACCGACGTGGACGGGCGCCTGCCCAAGGGTCCGCTGTCCCACGACGAGCGGGCCGACGCCGCGAAGAGCGACTGAACCCCAACCAGCCCCGCCGCTCGTCGCCGCGACCGCCAGGTCGCGCTGCGGCCTCCGCTCGGAGCCCAACGGAATCCTTCAGCGAGTCTGCGCCTCCCGCGGGAGGCGGCGCCGTTCTACGGCGCAGACTCCCGGAGGTCGTCGGGGCGGTCGGTCCCGCACTTCCAGCACGCGCTGAACTGCCCTTCGTTGGGCTCCCCGCAGCGCGTGCATGTCCAGCCGGGCGCGTCCGGCTCCGCGGCCTCGATTGCCTCGTCCACCAGGCGTTGCGCTTCGACGGCGTTGGCCGGATCCACGACCCACAGCTCGGGCCACGCCTCGGACGGCGGGATTTCGCCGACCGCGCCCGAGCGATACTCGCCCTGGATTCGGCACTCGATGCCGTGCGCCTCCAGAACGTGCTGGACGTGAGCGACCTGTGCGAGAATCGGTGCGCTGTAGATTCTCATCCTGCAACTCACGGTACTTGGGCTACAGCTCCGGCCGCAACGTCTATCCCCGAGCCCGGGTCGCTCGCGGCGCCAGTCGTCGCTCGACGAGGCGCTCGCGCATGCCCATGAGCCGGTAGCTCTCGCGGATCCACGTCTGCACCTCGTCGTCGAGCTCCTCCGGGGTGGTCACGACGAGGGTGTGAACGAACCAGCCGGGGACGACTTCCTCGACACGCGCGAAGCGCGGGGACCGCAGCGCGTGGGGGAGCGCGAACGTGCAGACCATCCCGTCGTCGCGGAGACGGGTGATCGACGCGAACCGCACCTGGCCGAGGAACGCGATGCGCGTCCTGGCCGGCGCCACGTGGAACTCGCCGCACGCCTCCACGAGCGCCGCGAAGCGGCGGTACAGCGCCAGACCGCGCGGCCCGAGCCCGTCCAGCCACTGGTCCAGCGTCGCCCGCCCGCAGGAGTGCCACTGGTTGCGGTTGACGAACCGGGCCCCGCACTTCGGACATGTCCACAAGGGCCGGTGCTGCCTCGATCAGGGGCGCTGCGCGGAGGCCCGGGGCGCCGGTCAGCGCCGGCTGTCGTCGGGTTCCGACGGCGTCCACTCGCGGGCCAGGCGCTGCGCCTCGACGAGATCCGAGCGGCTCATGGCGGCGGCCACTCGGACGCGCGTGTTGACCGCGATGTCGCGCTGGGGGCCCGTGAGCTGCGTGGCCGCCAGGTTGAGCCACATGTAGGCGGCGACGTTGTCCCGGTCGACGCCGCGGCCGTCGGCGTACATCAGTCCCAGGTTGCTCTGGGCGTACGCGTTGCCCTGTTCCGCCGCCCGCCGGTACCACTCCACCGCCTCGCCGTCGTCCTGGGGGACGCCTTCGCCGTTGGCGTACAGGCTTCCGAGGCTGAACTGCGCCTCGGCGAGTCCCTGCTCGGCGGCCCGGCGGTACCAGGCGAAGGCCTCGGCGTCGTCCTGCGCCACGCCTCCCCCCGTGTCGTACTGGTAGCCGAGGCTGTGCTGGGCACTGGCGTGCCCCTGATCGGCCGCCTGCCGGTACCACGCCACCGCTTCCGCGTCGTCCTCGGCCACGCCCTCGCCGGTGGCGTACTTGTAGCCGAGGTTGAACTGCGCGTCGGCGTGCCCCTGGTCGGCCGCCTGCCGGTACCAGCCGGCGGCCTCGGCGAAGTCCTGGAGGACGCCCTCGCCCGTGTCGTACATGTTGCCGAGGTTGAACTGCGCGTCGGCGTGGCCCTGCTCGGCGGCTCGACGGTACCAGGCGGCGGCCTCGGTGAAGTCCTGCTCGACGCCCTCGCCGGTGTCGTAGCGGCTGCCGAGCTCGAGCTGGGCCTGCGCGTCGCCCGACTCGGCGGCCGCGCGAACGGCCGTCAGCGTCGTGCGGCGGCGGAAGCGCTGCGCTTCGAGCGGGACGACCGACAGGGCGACGATGGCGCCGAGGACGGCCAAGGTGACGGCAACGGCGAACGGTCGGTTCAGGCAGCGATTCATGGCTTCAATCCGGTCCGCCCGGCATCCTGTCGAGCCGCGATCGTAGCACGGTTCACGGGTGCGATCGGCCGCCTCCGGTCAGCCCGCCCCGTAGGCGAACACCGCCTCGAGGTCGGCCGGCTGCGACCCCCGCAACCCTGCCCAGACGTCGCCCGCCCGGTCCAGGCGCCCGAAGATCGAGCGCATGGTGAAGTCGTGCGGGCGAAGGCCCGCCGCCGCCCCCTCGTGGACCTCCGCCCACGTGAGCGGGGTGGAGACTCCGGCGAACGGGCTCGCCCGCGCGCTGTAGGCGCAGGCCAGCGTCTTGCCGTGGATGTTCTGGAGGTAATCGATGTACACGGCGTCCGGCCGGCGCTGCCGCACCATCCGCTCGACGGTGGCCGCCTCCGGGTGGGCCTCCGCGACGACGGTGGCCAGGATCTGGCAGAAGATCATGCCGGCCTCGTAGGGTGTTCCGGGCGGCAGCGGAATGAAGATGTGCAACCCCCCGGACCCCGAGGTCTTGGCGAAGCTCGGCACGCCGAGCCGTTCGAGCTCGTCGTGTAGCCAGCAGGCGACGTGGAGGATGCGATCGAAGGTCGTCTCCGGCATCGGGTCGAGGTCGAGGGCCGCCATGTCGGCCGCCTGGGTGTCCGGCAGCCGCGAGAACCACGGATCTTGCGAGATGACGCCGAGCTGGGCCATGTAGAGCAGGGTCTGGAGACGCCCCCCGACCAGGTACGGGACCTCCGAGTGAGGCTTGTCCGGACTCTCGCGGACGGCGGTCACCCGGATGCCCTCCGGGAGCGGGTTCGGGGCCCGGTGCTGGTAGAACGACTTCCCCTCCACCCCGTTGGGGAATCGCTTCATGACGAGCGGCCGGTCGGCGACGACCGGCAGCAGGTAGGGCGCCATGCGCAGGTAGAAGCGCACCAGCTCGCCCTTCGTGACTCCGCCGGCGGGCCAGAAGATCTTGCCGAGGTTGCCGACGGGCACCCGCGCGCCGTCGCTCAGGACGAGGGTGCTGCGCCGGCCGGTCCGTTCCAGATCCTCGAGCTGGGCCAGCAGGTCCCCCGCGGCAGGCTCCGGGTGCGGATCCGGCGGGATCCGGGCCGGCGGGGCGGCCACGGGGCGGGACGCGCGCTTCGACCGCGCCGGCCGCCGAGGCGCGGGGGCGGAGCGCGTCACTGGACCGGACTGCGCCGCCCGCGCGCCGGAGGGCGCCCGTGCTCCGCGGGATCGGGCCGCGGCCCCGGCCGCCGCGCGGTCGGGGGACGGCCGCAGGGCGGCGCGGCGCACCTCGTCCGGCCGCTTGTCCCCCCGGAGACCGTCGTAGACCGGGTGGCGGAGCACGCCGTCGCGCGTCCACTGGGTGAACGTCACCTGCGCGACGAGCGACGGCGAGACCCAGCGACGGGTCTCCGCGCGGAGCGGCGCCGGCAGCTCGGCGAACGGACAGTCCCCTGTCTCCAGGGGGAGCAGGCGCGCCGCGATGCGGTCGAGCTCCGCCGCCGTGAAGCCGGTGCCGACCTGGCCGGCGAAGACCAGCCGCTCCGGGGAGGACGCGCGCTCCCCGCCCGCGGGGTAGTAGCCGAGCAGCAGGGCCCCGAAGTGGGGACGCGACCCGCGCGGCGAGGTCCAGCCGCCGACGACGAACTCCTCGCTCTCGGTGAACTTGACCTTCTGCCAGGTCGCGCTCCGCCGGCCGCTGAAATAGCGCCCGTCCGGCTGCTTGACGACCACGCCCTCCCAGCCGCGCTCCCGTCCGTGTGCGGCCAGGGCCGTGCCGTCACCGACCTGGCTGTCGATCAGGCGGATCTTGTCGGAAGTCCGTCGGCGCAGCAGACGCTCCAGACGCCGCCGCCGCTCGTGGAGCGGGAGGGGACGCAGGTCCGCCTCGCCGTCCCGCAACAGGTCGAAGACGACGAGCGCCGCGGCGGTTGCCTGCGCCGCCGCGCGGACCGCCCCTCCCGAAACGTGCAGCCGATCCTGCAGGTACTGGAACGGCCTCGCCGTCCCGTCGCCGCCTACGGCGACGATCTCGCCGTCGAGCAGCAGGGGCCGCCGGAGCTGCCGGCCGAGTGCGGCGAGGGGCTCGACGAGGTCGGGGAACTGCTCCGTCTTGTCCCGTCCGAGCCGGGTGCATATCCGGGGCGGGGCGACGCCGTCCAGCGCAACCAGGGCGCGGATGCCGTCGTACTTGGGCTCGAACCGGGCGTCCGGACGGTCCAGGATGCTGGGGTGCGCCGCCGCCGGCGCGGCCTCCGCCAGCATCGGGCGGACGTCGCGCGGGTCGCCGCGCCAGACCGGGGGCGCCGGCATCCCCGCCTTGCCCTGACTCGGCACGGGCACAGCATACGGCACGCGGCCCCGGCGGGCCGCCCCCCGGCGTTCCGACGGGCCGCGACCGTGCTCCCCAGCGGTTCTCGGCGGCGTTCCGGCGGATCGCGACTGGACTCCCGCCGCTGCCCGGCGGCGTCGCACCGGGGCGGCGGCCGCCGCCTGGTGGTCCGCGGTCGCTGCCGGCGCCGCCCGCGACCGATATAGTGAGGTGGGAGGAGAACGATGCCCGCACGTCCGACCTGGAAGGGTTACATGAAGGTGAGCCTGGTGACGGTCCCGGTGCGGGTCTTCCCGGCGACCAATACCGCGGGCGTGATCCGGTTCAACCAGCTCCACGCCGAGTGCCAGACCCGCATCACGCAGAAGAAGCGCTGCCCGAAGTGCGACCGCGAGGTGGACAAGTCCGAGATCGTCAAGGGCTACGAGTTCGAGAAGGGCCGCTACGTCGTCGTCGACGAGGAGGACCTGGCGAAGGCGAGGCCCGAGTCGACGCGCATCATCAACCTGCTGCGGTTCGCGGACGTCGACTCCATCGACCCGATGTACGTCGAGCGGCCGTTCTACCTGGCCCCCGACGGCAAGGTGGCGGCGAGCGCCTTCGCGGTCCTGCGCGAGGCGCTCGCGGGCAAGGCCGGGATCGGCAAGCTGGCCCTGCTGGGCCGCGAGTACCTCGTCGCCGTGCAGCCGCGCGAGAAGGGCCTCGTCATGTTCACGCTGCGGCAGGCGAGCGAGGTGCGCCGCATGTCGGGGATCGACGAGCTCGAAGACCTGCCGGAGACGGTGAACGAGGCCGAGGTGGCGCTCGCGAAGCAGGTCATCGGCAACTTCGCGGGGGATCTCGACCTGCGGGAGTTCACGGACGAGTACCAGGCGGAGTTGCGGCGCATCATCGACGCGAAGGTGGCGGGCGAGGAGGTGGTCGAGAGCGAAGTGGAAGCGCCCGCCAAGGTCGTCAACCTGATGGAGGCGCTGCGCAAGAGCCTCGATGCGGTGGGCCGCAACAAGGACCTCGACCAGGTCAGCGCTTCGAAGAAGAAGCCGGTCAAGGCGCCCCGCAAGCGGGCGTCGCGGGCTGCGGCCGCCGACGCATCGGCCGGGGCCGGCAGCGCGGCAGCCCCGGTCCGCAAGCGGAAGCGCGCCTGATACAGGTCCCCAACGCGCCCGTTCAGGGCGGGCCAGGAATCTGCGCCGCCGAACGGACAGACTCCCAACGCGCCCGTTCAGGGCGGGCCGGGACTGCGGCGGGAGGTCAGGACGGCGGCAGGAGATCGAACGCCGCCATCTCGCGGGCGTTCCGCACCAGCAGGCGCCCGCCGGCGATCGCGGGCACGTTCCAGGTCTTCCCGTCGATGGCGCGGAATCCGGCCACCTCTTCATGGCGCTCCGGCGTGGCGCGCACCAGCACCAGGTCGCCGTCCTCCGTCAGCACCACCAGGTGATCGCCGGCCGCGAGAAGCTGCCCGTCGCCGTAGCGGCCGCCCTTCCACATCAGCTCGCCGGTTGCCGCGTCGAGGCAGGCGAGGATCGCGTGGTCGAGGCCGTAGATGTAGCCGTCGACCACCACCGAGCTGCTGATCCGGTTCCGCATCCGGTGGGTTTCCCAGACCGTCGACGCGGCGAGGCCGTCGCCCTCGGGGGCCAGCTCGATGAGCGCCGCGCCCTTCCCGTAGCTCGCGGAGAGGAAGAGACGGTCGTCCCCCACCGGCAGGGGCTGGGCCACGTTCGGCACCATCCCCACCTCCCACGGGTACTCCCAGAGGAGGGCACCGTCCGCCGGCCGCAGTCCGACGGCCCGCCCGGCGGTGACGATCACCACCTGCCGGACACCGGCGAGCGTGACGAGCATCGGCGACGTGTACGCCTGCACGTCGTCCAGCGCGTGCCAGGCCACGTCGCCGGAGTGCCGGTCGTAGGCGGCCGCCGACCAGCCGTCCGTCCCTCCCGGCAGCACCACGACGAGGTCGTCGACGATCAGCGGCGAGCCCGACATCGCCCACGGCAGGTTGGCGGCGCCGCCGTCGACCAGGATGTTCCGCTCCCAGACGAGCGCGCCCGTGCCGGCATCCAGGCAGACGAGGCGTCCGGTGGCTCCCAGCGCGTACAGCCAGCCTTCGTGCCAGGTCGGCGTGGCGCGTGGTCCGGGACCGCCCATCGATTCCTCGAAGCGCGCGCGCCAGGCGTGCGTCCAGTGCTCGGCGCCGGTCTCGAGGTCGTACGCCGCGACGACCTCGTCGTCCCGGCGTTGCTCGATCGTGAAGGCGAGCCCGTCGGCCACGACGAACGATGCGTAGCCGCCGCCGATCGGGTGGCGCCACAGGCGTTCGAGCCCGGAGCCCGGCCAGTCGGTGCGGATGGCGGTCTCCGTGTAGCGCCCGTCGCGGAGAGGGCCGCGGAAATCGGTCCAGCGCGCGGCGGTCGCGGTCGGTTGCGCGGGGGCGGGATTCGCGGCGCGGTGCGCGTCCAGCGCAGCGTAGTGGGTTTCGGGATCGCCGAACGAGAAGATGGGCCGGAGGCCGCTGCCGGCGAGCTCGACCCGCAGATCGAAGACCACGACGAGCATCGTCACGACGCCGGCCGCGAACGCGGCGAGGATCGCCAGGCCGGCCGCCGCGCGCCACACAGTCGCCATCACGCCTCCGCGCCGCCCTGCTTCGCCCGCTCCCGGAGACAGGCGAAGAAGCGGTCCATCGTCATCTTGGACACGCCGCCCAGCAGGCGCTGGCCGACGCGCGCGATGGTGCCGCCGACCTGGGCGGTGCCGGCCACGGCGACCTGCGTCTCGGCGCCCCCGGCCTCCTCCGCCAGCGAGATCGTGGCCGAGCCGTTGACGAACCCGGGCCTTCCCTTGCCCTCCACCATCAGGGTGTAGCGCTCCGGCTCCTGCTTGTCGGTCATGCGGACCGTGCCCTGGTAGCGGCCGGTGATGGCGGCGATGCCGATCGTGAGGGTCGCGCGGTAGGTGTCGTCGCCGAGCGCCTCCATCGACTCGCAGCCGGGCAGGCAGCCCGCAATCACGTCCGGATCGACCAGCAGGCTCCAGACGCGGTCGCGCGGGGCCTCGAAGGTGTAGGTCGCCGACACATCCATGCTTCAAGCATACTCCGGTGCCGCCTGCGCCGCGGTCGCCGCGGGCGCCACCGGTCGGGCCGCTGCCTGCCGCCGGGCGGGCCGCCGCGCGGGCAGCGCGTTGAGGTGCCGCGCCAGCGCGTCGAGGCTCGCCAGGTTGTGGACCGGCAGGAAGTCGTCGATGAACGGCAGCGCCGCCTGCATGCCGCGGGTCAGGGGCAGGTAGTCGGGCGACCCGAGCAACGGGTTCAGCCAGATCAACCGCTGGCAGGAGCGCTGGAGCCGCCCCATCTCGAGGCGCAGCACGTCCGGTTCCCCACGGTCCCAGCCGTCCGAAATCAGCAGCACGACGGGACTCTGGCCGCGCACGCGCCGGGCCCAGTCGACGTTGAACGTGCGCAGCGCCTCCCCGATGCGGGTGCCGCCCCCGAAGTCGCCGATCGTCCGCGGCAGGGTCGGCACGACGGCGCCCGCGGCCCGCGCGGCGAGTTGTCGCGTGATGCGGGTGAGGCGCGTGGCGAACACGAACGACTCCACCCTCGCCGTCCGGTCCCCGCCGCTCAGGGTGTGAACGAAATGGAGCAGCATGCGGCTGTAGCGCTCCATCGACCCGCTGACGTCGCACAGGAGCACGAGGGGCCGCGGCTTGGTCTTGCGCCGACGGGTCGGCCGGTCGACCAGCTCGCCGCCGTAACGCAGGTTGGCGCGCAGGGTGCGGCGCAGGTCGAGGGCGGGACCGCGGCCGGACGTCCAGCGCCGCGAGCGGCGCGCCCCGAGCTCCCAGTCGAGATCGGCGATCAGCCGCTGGGCGGCCGCCACCTCCGCCTCCGTGAACTGCTCGAAGTCCTTCGCGTACAAGGCATCCCGGCTGCTGTAGCTGAGCGCGGCCATGCGCTCCACCTGGTAGCGCGGCTCGCGGCTCGTGTCGCCGTCCCCGCCCTCGCCCCCGGGCGGCAGCTCCGACTCGTACTCCGGCTGGCCGGAGCGGCGGGTCTCGCCCATCGCGCGCAGGTCGCGCGGGGTCCAGTCGCCGTGCGGCCGGCGCCAGAACACCCGGAACGCCTCGTCGAACGGTTCCAGGTCCTCGACCCGGTGCACCAGCAGGCAGCGCAGGGTGTGGTAGAAGTCGGCCCGACGCCCCACGTCCACGTGCGCAAGGGCCGCCGCGACGTCGCGCGTCCGCCCCGCCTGCACGTCGAGCCCCAATCGGTGCAGCAGCCGCACGAAGTGCAGCAGGTTGTGGAGCAGGTAGGACATCGCGGCTCCGTACTGTTGACGGTCTTGCGCCACCGACCGCGGTTGACGCCCGCAGCCTACAAGCGTATAAACACTGTATCTACTTCCGCATCCGCTCGCAACCTGAAGCAGGGGAAGGTCCGCCATGGAGACGCGCATCGGAAAGTGGGGCAACAGTCTGGCGGTCCGGATACCGCAATCGGTGGCTTCCCAGGTTGGCCTCAGCCTCGACACCGCGGTGGAGCTGACGCCTCGGGGGGAGAAGCTCGAGATCTCGGTGCTCGAAAAGCCCGCAACGGATCTGGACGCGCTGCTGGCTGGCGTGACCGACGACAACATTCACGATGAGGTCGAAACCGGCCTCTCCGTCGGTGGCGAGTCCTGGTGAAGTCGCCGCGACGCGTTCCCGAGCGCGGCGATGCCGTGTGGATCGACTTCGACCCGCAGACCGGAAGGGAGCAGGCGGGCCGCCGACCCGCCGTCGTACTCTCGCCCGCTGCGTATAACGGCAGGGTTGGCCTCGCGCTGTTCTGTCCTGTCACCAGCCGGGTCAAGGGATACCCGTTCGAAGTCGCCGTTCCGGACGGACTGGGCGTTGCCGGCGTCATCCTCGCCGATCAGGTGAAGAGCCTGGACTGGCGGAAGCGCAACGCGTCGGTGATTGGCGTCCTCCCGAAGGCGACTGTCGTCGCGGTTCTGCACCGGGTCAACGCGCTGCTTGCGATGACCGGAGCGCCCTGAAGACGCCGGGGTGTCGGTAGGGACCACTCGGCGGGGATCTACACGAGCTTGCTCGATCAAGTGCGGGCCGGCGCGTCGGGACCGACCGTTCGCGCGCCCGGCGTCTTCGCCCGGTTCAGCATCTGCTGGATCCGCTCGCCGCGGACGGCCTGCAGATCCTCCTGCGTCTTGAGGACGATGCCGAGGGTGCGATCGATCGTCTCCGCGTCGAGCTCCTGCCGGTCGAGGGCAACGAGGGCCGCCACCCAGTCGAGGGTCTCGGACACGCCGGTCACCTTGTAGAGGTCGGCCTGCCGGAGCTCCTGCACGAAGCCGGTCACCTGCTCGGCGAGCCGCACGGGGGCGTCGGGCACTTTCGTCGCGATGATGCGGAGCTCCTTCTCGAAGCTCGGGTAGTCGATCCAGGCGAAGACACATCGACGCTTCAGGGCGTCGTGGAGCTCGCGCGTGCGGTTGGAGGTGATGACCACGACCGGGGGCGTCGCCGCCCGGATCGTCCCGATCTCCGGAATCGTGATCTGGAAGTCGGAGAGCAGTTCCAGCAGATAGCCCTCGAACTCCTCGTCGGCCCGATCCAGCTCGTCGATAAGGAGCACCGGCGGGCGCGGGCGCCCGTCGCGGAGCGCCTGGAGCAACGGCCGCTCGATCAGGAAGTCCGGCCCGAACAGCTCCCGGACGCGCGCCGCTCGCTCGCCGGTCGCGTCGTCGTCGCCAGCACCGGCGCCGGCACTCGCGCCACGCGCCGCGTCGCCATCGCTCCCGGCGCGCGCCGCCTCCGCGAGCCGGATCTCGATAAGTTGCCGCGCGTAGTTCCACTCGTAGACGGCGTGCGTTACGTCTAGTCCCTCGTAGCACTGGAGGCGGATGAGCTCGGCGTCGAGTGCCGCCCCGAGTACCTTGGCCACCTCCGTCTTGCCGACCCCGGCCTCCCCCTCGAGCAGGAGCGGCCGGCGCAGCTTCAGCGCGAGGTAGACGGCGGTCGCGAGGCCGTCGTCGGCGATGTACAGGTGCTCCGACAGGAGCCGGCGAAGGTCGTCGATGGACGAGGGCGTCGATGCGGGCATGTTGGGTCTAAGCGGGTGAATCCTGAGGGCCCGTATCGTGTGCTCTCGTGCCGATGTCGTCACGTGGATCGACCGGCACGCACGCTGGAGTCGAACCGGCCTGCTCGATGGCCTACGACGATCCAGTATGTGAAGCCGCCGCCACCGGTGGTCGGGCAATGAAGCTGCGACGGGCGGCGTCGGTTCATGGCGTCGTCCCGACAACGATGTTTGTGCTGACGCCAGACACCCGAGTGTGCACGATATGAACTTCCGCCTCTGTCACGCTATGTCCGATGTGCGTCGTCCGAGGCGGAGGATTCGCCGTCGCCGCGTGCTCAAAGGGTGAGGCGCGATGATAGCGGTCGAGCTCCCCGCAGGGCACTGCAAGGTCCGCCGGTTCGAGTGGCACCGTTGGCATCAAGACCTCCCGCCGACTTCGTTTCGGCACTGCGGTACGGTCGCCTCAGGGTTCGCGTTCACCAGCGAGCCGGTCTGGGCGGTGCAGCGGGCCGGTGCGACGGGTCGTATCCGCGGGGCGTGACCCTCACCCCGCCTGGCCCGCCGTGGCCCGCTCGGCCGCCGCGGCGAGGGCCCGCCGCACGTAGACGGGGGCGACCGCCTTGCGGTACTCGGCCGACGCGAAGACGTCGCCCAGCAGATCGCCGCCGAGGTCTCCGCCCACCGCGTCCGCGGCCGCCTCGAACGTCTCGGCCTTGAGCGGCTGGCCCGCGAGCGCCCCCTCCACCGCGCCGCACCGCGCCGGCGCGGGGACGAGGCCCCCGATGGCGACGGCCGCCTCGCCGCACGTCGGGTCGCCCTTGCCCTGCCCGGTCAGCGCGGAGAGCCAGCCCCGCCCGGCGAGGGTGATCGACGCCGCCACGCCGATGACGGCATAGCGCGACGCCGGGTGCGAGTACTTGACGTAGGCCGTCCCCCGATCGCCGCCGATCGGGATCTGGATGGCCGTCAGCAGATCGCGCTCGCCCAGCGAGGTCATCATCACGCCCTGGAAGAAGTCGCCGACCCCGACCGAGCGTTCGCCCTCCGGTCCGGTGACCTCGAGCGTCGCCCCGAGCGCCGCGAGCACGGTGGGAAGGTCCGAGGCCGGATCGGCGTGGGCCACGTTGCCCCCGATGGTGCCGCGGTTGCGGACCGCGGGGTCGCCGATCTGCCCGGCCGCCTCGGCGAGGGCTGCCGCGTGCTGCCGGACCTCCGCCGACGCCGCGATCTCGGCGTGGGTGGTGAGCGTCCCGATCCGCAGCGAATCGGCGGAGGCCGAGATGCCGCGCAACTCCGCGATGCGCCCGATGTCGATGACCGCCCCCGGCGCGGCGAGTCGCAGCTTCAGGAGCGGGATGAGGCTGTGCCCTCCGGCGAGGAGCTTCGCGCCGGGGTGCGCGGCGAGCAGTTGCCCCGCCTCGGCCACCGAGCCCGCACGGTAGTAGTCGAAGTCGGCAGAAAACATGGCTCAGCTCCCCTTCGCTTCCTGGATCGCGCGCCACACCCGTTCGGGCGTCAGCGGCATGTCGACGCGCTTCACGCCGAGCGGCCGCAGGGCGTCCATCACCGCGTTGTAGACGGCGGCCGTCGACGCGATGGTGCCCGCCTCGCCGATCCCCTTCACCCCCAGCGGGTGGTGCGGCGACCGCGTGACGGTGGAGATGACGTCGAGGTCCGGCAGCAGATCGGCCCGCGGCAGGGCGTAGTCGAGCATCGATCCGGTGACGAGCTGCCCGTTCTCGTCGTAGGCGGCGCCCTCCCAGAGCGCCTGCCCGACGCCCTGCACGATGCCGCCGTGGACCTGCCCCTCGACGATGACCGGGTTGATCTGCGGCCCGCAGTCGTCGAGGGCCGTGTAGCCGGTCAGGTCGACGTGCCCCGTGCTCGCGTCGACCTCGACCACCGCCAGGTGGGCGCCGTAGGGGAAGACGAAGTTCGGCGGATCGTAGAAGGTCGACGCCTCCAGCCCGGCCTCCATCCCCTCCGGCATGTCCCAGGCGACGTTCGCCATCAGGGCGATGTCCTGGATGGTCTTCGCCTTGTCGGGCGACCCCTTGACGAAGAACTTGCCGTCCTCGTAGTCCATGTCGTCGACCGAGGCCTCGAGCAGGTGCGCGGCCAGCACCTTCGCCTTGTCGCGGATCTTGCGAACGGCCACGGCGAGCGCCGCCCCGCCCACCGCGGTGGTCCGGCTGCCGTAGGTGCCCCAGCCCATCGGCGTGGAGTCGGTGTCGCCGTGGAAGATCTTCACGTCGTCCGCGGCGACGCCGATCTCGCTGGCCACGATCTGGGCGAAGGTCGTCTCCTCGCCCTGTCCGTGCGGCGACGCGCCGATGAAGACGTGCACCTTGCCGGTGGGGTGGAAGCGGACGATGGCGCTCTCCCACAGCCCGCCCTGGAACCCGATCTGCCCGGCGACCTGCGACGGCCCGAGCCCGCAGATCTCGACGTAGGACGAGAGCCCCAGGCCGAGGTACTTGCCGTTCGACGGACCCGCCTTCTGCTTCTCGCGCAGCGCCGAGTAGCCCGTGTGATCGAGCAGCTTGTCGAGCGCCCCGGGGTAGTCGCCGCTGTCGTAGTTGAGCGTCGTGACCACCTCGTGGCCGTCGTCGAACTTGGGGATGAAGTTCCGGCGGCGGACGTCGGCCGGGTCCAGGTCGAGCTCGCTCGCGAGCATGTCGATCACGCGCTCGAGCATGAACGTCGCCTCCGGACGGCCGGCCCCGCGGTAGGCCTCCACGGGGACGCCGTTCGTGTAGACGCCGTAGACGTCCTCCTTGAGGGCCGGGATCGTGTAGCAGCCCGACAGCATCAGGCCGTGCAGGATGGTCGGGATGCCCGGGGCGGCGGTCGAGAGGTACGCGCCCATCCCCGCGTGGACGGTGCAGCGCAGCCCCGTGATCCTGCCGTCCTTCGTTGCCGCGAGCTCGACGTCCTGGACGTGGTCGCGGCCGTGGGTGGTCGCCTGGTAGTTCTCGCTCCGGGTCTCGATCCACTTGACCGGGCGGCCGAGCGACTTCGAGCAGAACACCGTCAGGAAGTCGGCGGGATACGCGGCGATCTTGCTCCCGAAGCCGCCCCCGACCTCCGGCGCGATGACCCGCAGCTTGTCCTCGGGCACCCCGGTGACGACCGAGCAGAGGAAGCGGACGATGTGCGGGTTCTGGGTCGTGTTCCAGAGCGTCAGCTCGCCGGTGGCGCGGTTGTACTGGGCCACCGCGCCGCGCGGCTCCATCGCGTTCGGAATCAGCCGCTGCTGAAGGATGCGCTCCTTGATGACGACGCCGTTCGCCTCGGCCTCGGCGAAGGCGGCATCCACGTCGCCGCCGCCCGCCACGGTCCAGTGGAACGCCTGGTTGCCGGGGATGTCGTCCCCGTTGATGTCCTTGCCGTGGAGCTGCGGCGCGTCGTCCGCGGCCGCCTTCTCGGGGTCGGTGACGACGGGAAGCGGCTCGTAGTCGACCTCGATGAGCTCGACGGCGTCGTGCGCCTCCGGCATCCGCTCGGCCACGACCACCGCCACGATGTCGCCGGTGTAGCGGACGACGTCCTTGGCGATGCAGGGGTAGGGAGCGATCCGGAGGTTCGAATCGGGCAGCAGCCACGCGCAGGGCATCGGCTGCAGGGCGCCCTCGATGTCGCCGCCGGTGTAGACGGCGAGGACGCCGGGGGCGGCCCTGGCCTTCTCGGTGTCGATGCGCGTAATCCGCGCGTGGGCGTGGCTGCTGCGCAGCATCGCCGCGTACACCATCCCGGGCAGCGTGATGTCGTGCGTGTACGTCGCGCTCCCGGTGATGAGGCGCGGGTCCTCGCGGCGGCGGATACCGGAGCCGAAGATTCTGGTGCTCATGGCTGCACTCCCGCTACTGGTCCGCGCCGGCCGCGGCGCCGGCGGCATCCTTGACCGCGCGCACGATGTTCTGGTAGCCCGTGCACCGGCAGATGTTGCCCTCGAGGCCGTGCCGGATCTCCTCGTCGCTCGGCGAGGGATTCGTGCGCAGCAGCTCGTGCGAGGCGAGGATCATCCCCGGCGTGCAGAAGCCGCACTGCAGGCCGTGCTTGTTCCAGAAGCTCTCCTGCAGCGGATGGAGCTTCTCGCCGTCGGCCAGACCCTCGACCGTCGTGACGCTCGCGCCGTCGGCCTGCACCGCCAGCGTCGTGCACGATTTCGCGGACACGCCGTCGATCAGCACCGTGCACGAACCGCACTGGCTCGTGTCGCAGCCGACCTTCGTGCCGGTCAGCTCGACGAAGACCCGCAGGAAATGGACCAGCAGCAGCCGCGGCTCGACCTCGCGTTCGATGAGGCGGCCGTTGACGGTAATGCGGACAGGAACCTTCACGCGTCACCTCCGGTTGGAGCGAGCAGGAAGCGCGGCATTATAGCTCCCGGTCGTAGGCCTCGGCGAGGGCGAGCCGCTCGTCGACGCCCACGATCCGGTTGAATCTCTCGAACGCGATCAGGCGATCCGTGACCCCGGCCGACGTCCCGTCCGCGAGCAGCGCGCCGTACACGCTCTCCAGGGCGCGGGCCGCGGCGTACAGGCCGGTCAGCGGATAGAGGACCAACTGGAAGCCGAGCGCCGCGAGGTCGTCTCGCGGGCGGAGCGGAGTCCGGCCCTGCTCGATCATGTTGGCCACGGTCGGCTTCGGGGCGCGCCGGCCGATTTCGGCCAGCTCGTCGAGCGAGCGCGGCGCCTCGACGAAGGTGGCGTCGGCGCCCGCCGCCCGCGCCGCCTCCGCGCGCGCCAGAGCCTCCTCGAGCCCGCCGTCGGCGATGGCGTCGGTCCGGGCGACGAGGAAGAAGTCGTCGTCCCCCTTCGCGTCCACCGCGGCCCGGATCTTCGCCAGGTACTCGTCGCGCGCCACGACCGCCTTGTCGCGCATGTGGCCGCAGCGCTTGGGCCAGCGCTGGTCCTCGAGGAAGCAGCCGGCGGCGCCGGCCGCGATCAGCTCGCGCACGGTGCGGACGACGTTCAGGGGGTTGCCGTAGCCGGTGTCGGCGTCGACGATGATCGGTATCGCCACGCTGCGGCAGATGGAGCGCGCCCGCTCGATCACCTCCGTCTGCGTCAGCAGGCCGACGTCGGGCTCGCCGAGGCTGGTCGCCGACACGGCGTAGCCGGAGACGAACGCCAGCTCGAAGCCGACCCGCTCCGCCAGCTTCGCCGAGAGCGCGTCGTAGACGCCGGGGAAGACCAGACTCCCCGCGCCATCGAGCACCGACTGCACGCGAACCGCCATGTCGGCCCCATTAGACCACGGCCCGCGGTCGTGCGTCGCTCGCGCGGTCCGCCACGGTACCCTTCGGCCGCCGCACGACGGCCCGCGGGCGCCCGTGGCCCGGCCGGGGTAGGATCCGCGCGCGATGCGCAACGGGACGCGACCGGCGCCGGTCGCGGCCGCCCGCGCCGGGAGCTTCGAATGCCGACCGATGAAGAACCGATCTCCGCCGCGATGCCCTACGAGTCGCGATTCGTGACCGTCGCCGGCTCGCGCATCCACTACGTCGAAGCGGGCGAGGGCGACCCGATCCTCTTCCTGCACGGCAACCCGACGTCGTGCTACCTCTGGCGCAACGTCATGCCGCACCTCGAGCGGGATGGGCGCTGCGTGGCGATGGACCTCATCGGCATGGGCCGGTCGGGCCGGCCGGACCTGGAGTACCGCCTCGTCGACCACGCGCGCTACGTCGACGGCTTCATCGAGGCGCTGGGCCTGCGGCGGCTGACGCTCGTGCTCCACGACTGGGGCTCGGCGCTCGGGTTCCACTACGCGCGGCGCCACGCGGCCAACGTCCGGGGGCTCGCGTTCATGGAGGCGATCGTCCGTCCCGTGACCTGGGACGAGTGGCCGCGCACCGTGCGTCCCCTGTTCGAGCGGTTCCGCACGCCGGAGGTCGGCTGGGACCTCGTCGTCAACCGCAACGCGTTCGTCGAGCAGGTGCTGCCGGGGGCGATCCTGCGGACCCTGAGCGACGACGAGATGGAGCGCTACCGCCAGCCGTTCCGCGACCCGGAAAGCCGCAAGCCGGTCTGGCGCTGGCCCAACGAGATCCCCATCGACGGCGAGCCGGCGGACGTGGACGCGCTCGTCGGGGACTACGCGGCGTGGCTCGCCGAAGCGGACGTTCCGAAGCTGCTGCTCTACGCGCGGCCGGGCGCCATCCTGCGCAAGGACCTGTTGGCGTGGTGCCGGGAGCGCCTGCCCAACCTCACCGCGGTCGACATCGGTCCCGGGCTGCACTTCGTGCAGGAGGACCAGCCGCACGCGATCGGGGAGGCGCTCCGCGAATGGTACGGAGGCCTGCCCCGTTCCTAGGAGCTTGCGCCGCAGAACGCCAACGGAGTGCGTGCCGCGGCGCAAGCTCCT
>JAPOVI010000111.1 GCA_026708265.1 Acidobacteriota bacterium | reverse complement strand
GGCACCACCGTGTTCAGCCCGTCGTTGCCGCCCGACAACTCGACGACGACCAGGATGCGCTCCGGGCTCGGCTCCATGCTCGTGCCCTCGAGCGCCTGCGCCGCCAATGCCGCCGACGTCCGGTTGAGCAGCCCGGGCAGCGCCGCCCCGACCCCGAGTCCGTACATCCCCTTGACGAGGAAGTCACGCCGCGAACACCCACACTTGAATCGAGCCATCTCGCTCCTCCAGACTTCCGTGGCCGCGCGCCCGCGACACTCCTCCGTCCCGGACTGCTACGCGAGCTGGTACTCCGGCGTGCTCAGAATCAGATACAGCAACGCGCGCAACGCCGTCTCCGTCTGCGGTCCGGCCGGCCCGAGCTCGTCCGCGGCCAGCTCGTCCCGCAGGAAATCGATCAGCACCGCCCGATCCGCGCCGCTCAGCTCGACGCGCAGGAAGCGCCGGGTCAGGTGGTCGACGACATCGGCGACGGTCGACACGCCCGCTTCCTCGAGCATGCGCGCCAGGTCGAGGTCGGCCACGCGCCGCGGGATCGGATGGAGCCGCTCGAACGCCATCACGTAGCCCAAGTAGCCGCCGTAGCGCGTGTTGTAGTCCTCGTCGCGGTCCGCGAGCTGGCTCGACTCCGCGTCGCCCTGCTGGGTGGCGGCCGTGATGTTCATCCCCTGCGCGAGACGATCCTCCACCTCCTGGTAGATCCCCGGGATGGCGCGATCCGGCGCCCAGAACCCGTCCGTGTCGGGGTACAGGACGTCGCGGAAGAGGTTGCCGCGCTCGAGCAGGGTGGCCGGCGTGACCCACGTGCGGCCCCCGGCCCAACCGGCGACGTTGGGCGGATTGAACAGCGTCTGCCCGAGGCGCGCGGTCAGGCGGTTGAAGTCGGGGATCGTCGGCAGCTCCGTCAGCCCCAGCTTGCGGTAGGTCGACACCACGAGCTGGACCGGGCTCTTGACCTGCGTCGCGTAGGACGCGGCGCTGTAGAAGTCGCGCGAGAGGAAGATGCGGGTGAGCAGCGGCCGCAGCTCGTAGCCGGCGTCGCGGAAGGTGGCCGCGAGCTCCCCCCGCACGGCGGCGTCGATCTCCTCCCGGACGAAGTAGCGGTAGAGCTTCGCGCCGATGAATTCGGCCGCCGCCGGCTGCTCCAGGATGATGTCGATGATGTCGTCGCCGTCGAAGGGGCCGGTGCGGCCGAGGAACGTCTTCTCGCCGAAGTCGTGCTGCTCGGCATCGAACTCGAACTCGAGCACGTCGTTGGTCCAGCCGGTGAAGGCGCGGGCCCCCTCGCGGATGTCGCGCTCGGTGTAGTTGCCGACCCCGAGGCTGAACAGCTCGAGCAGCTCGCGGCCGAAGTTCTCGTTCGGGTGGTCCTTGACGTTCTCGCCGTTGTCCAGGTAGACGAGCATGGCCGGGTCGGTCAGGATGCCCATCAGGAGGTCCCGGAAGTTGCCGTTCGCGCCGGCGCGCAGCATCTCGTTCTGGCGCAGCATCATGCGGGTGTCGCGGACCTTCGTGTTGCCGGTCGCGAAGTGGCCGTGCCAGAACAGCGTCAGCTTCTCCTCGAGAGGACGCGTCGTCCGGAGCATCCGCTCGCCCCACCACGTGGCGAGCCGCTGCGTCTCGACGGCGTTCGCCCGCAGCCCGTAGAAGAACTTGTTGACGACCGGCTGCAGCCGCCGCGACTCGCCCTCCGGCAGCATGGCGACGCCCATCGACTCGCCCCGCTCCCGGGCGATGCGGACGGCCTCGGCCCGGCTCTTGGGGAACGGGTCCATGCCCGGATCCCAGATCGGCGAGGCGTCGAAGGGCTCGAGATCGTCCGGCTGCCGCGCGTAGTCGACGAGCCAGCGGACGGCGGCCTCGGGGGTCATCGCGGCGAGGCGCTCGATCTCCGCCGGCGTCGCTCCGAAGCCTGCGCGCTCGATGAGATGCGCCGCCTTGTCGTAGTCCCACTCGGCGGCGTCGATCGGCGTGAGGTCGTTGATCCAGGCCGCCGGCCCGGCGCCCTCCGCGCCGGCCGCCGCGAGCGGCGCCGCGGCGGCGAGGCCCAGCACGACGGCGCTCGCGATCCATCCGGCCTTCGGCCCCGGGGCTACGGACCGACGCCGCGCGGCCGGCTCACGATGGGACGCCTCTGACACGACAACCTCCCGTTGCTGACCGCCGGCGGCTCGCGGGCGGGTCTCCAACGCCGCATCATATGCCACCGGACCCTGGCCGCCAAGCGAGGAGGGAGGCGCGCCGGTGGCACCGCGCCGGCGCAAGTGCGGCCCCCCTCTCACGTCCCGTCGACGATGTCGAGGCGGTAGTCGAGCATCCGGTGGCCGTCGAAGATCCACTGCCCGGAGAAGCGGCGGCCCGCCACGACCAGCGGCAGCCAGAGGCGATCGTCCTCCCACATCTCGTCGAACGGGATCCGGTCCACCTCGACCCAGAGCGGCGCGGCCTCGTCGGTCTCGACGGGCTGCCCGTCGAGCCCGGAGGCCCGGTAGACGTACACGAAGGTCGAGTAGCCGTCGACGAACTGGAAGCGATGCTCGCCCACCTTGACGACGTCGCGGGGCGTCACGCCGAGCTCCTCGCGCACCTCGCGCACGGCGCAGTCGTCGAACGACTCGCCGGGCTCCCGCCGGCCGCCCGGGCCGTTGATCTTCCCGGCCCCGAGCCCGCGCTTCTTGTGGATGAGGAGGATGCGCCCGTCCTGGACGACGAACACCAGCGTGGCGTCGTCGACCGCCCGCCACGACGTCCAGTCGATGTCGGCGACCCGGCGGGCGGCAGCGTGGCGCTTCTCGGGGGCGCCGGGCACGGGGCGGTTCACCCTGCGGCGACCGCCCGGGCCGTCCCGAAGAAGAACTCCGAGATGATGTCGCGGAGCTCGGCGACGGACTCGGCGCGGTTGACGGCGGTGCGCAGGCGGCTCCCGTCCCGGAACCCCTTGGTGTACCAGGAGCCGAGCGCCCGCAGCTTGTTGACGACCCAGCGCTCGCGCTGGCCCGGCCGCCGGAACGTCCGCCCCGGGCTCGGCGCCGCGCCCGGCGCGTGGTGACGGAAGCCATCCGACTCGTCGATCCCCTCGGCCAGGAGCAGGTCGATGTACTCCAGGAGGAAGCGGCCCCGCTCGGCGAGCGACACCTCGGGGACGGTGTTCCCCGAGGCGAGCGCGGACGACTGCCGGAAGATCCACGGGTTGCGCAGCGCCCCCCGCCCCACGAGCACGCCGGAGACGCCCGTCCCCTGCGTCCGGTCGACGACCTGCTCGGGCGTCACGCAGTCGCCGCTCCCCATCACCGGAATGTCCACGCCGGCCGCGACCTCCCCGATCAGCTCCCAGTCCGACAGACCGCGGTAGGACTGCTTCGCGGTGCGCCCGTGCACGGCGACCGCGGACGCTCCCGCGTCCTCCATCCTGCGGGCCATGTCGGGGGCGTTGACGTGCGCCTCGTCCCAGCCGGCGCGCATCTTGACCGTCACCGGGATGCGCACGGCGTCGCGCATCGAGCGTACGACGCGCGCCGCGTGGGCCGGCTCGCGCATCAGGCTGCAGCCGGCGTTGTGCTTCGCAATCTTGGGCACCGGGCAGCCCATGTTGACGTCGACGATGTCGGCCCCCATCTCCTCCACGATGGCCGCCGCGGCCGCCATCTTCGCGGCGTCGCCACCGAAGATCTGGATCGACACGGGGCGCTCTTCCTCGGTGTACTGCGCGTAGTCGAGCGTGCGGTCGATGCCCCGCACGAGCCCCTCGGAGCTCACCATCTCCGTCACGACGAGCCCGCAGCCGCCCCGGCGCTTCACCAGGCGGCGAAACGCCGTGTCCGTCATGCCCGCCATCGGGGCGAGGGCGAACGGCGGATCGAGGGTTACGGCGCCGACCTGCATGCGTCCTCTTGCTGCTCCGCGAGCGTCAGTTGTTGCCGGGGCGGGGCGGTGAGGTCCGTTCCGGCTCGTACCGCTCGTAGGCGCGCCGCAGGTCCTCGTCCTTCCACTCGATGACCGCCTCGCTGCGCAGCTCCTCCAGGTAGCGGGTGAACTCCTCCCAGCGGCGATCGTTGAAGACGCTGTCCATGATGCTGTTCTTGACTTCGTCGAACGGCAGGGGGGTAGCCTCCGTCCGCGCCTCGAGCAGCAGCACCTGAAAGCCGCCGGGGGTCCGAATCGGCGCGCTGATGCCGCCGACCTCGAGCCCGTCTATGACCTGCTGGACGGTCTCGCTCAGGATGGCGTAGTCGAGGGGACCGATGAGCCCTCCGTTGGCCTTCGACGGCGCGTCCGAGACCGAAATCGCCACGACGCTGAAGTCCTCGCCGTCGATGACGCGCTGGCGCGCCTCCTCGGCGGCGGCACGCGCCAGGTCGTCGCCGGCGACGCTGAAGCTGTCCGACGTCGTCGGGACCGCGATGAGGATCTCCCGCAGCGTCACGGTCGGCACCTCGGCGTACTGGTCGAGGTTGGCGTCGTAGTACTCCCGCGCCTCCGTCTCGGTCAGCATCACCTTGCGCACGATCTCGATCTGCTGGACCTGGTTGACGAGGATGCGGTGCTCCATCGAGCGGCGGAAGTCGGTGATCGTCATCCCCTCCGCCTGGAGCAGCGCTTCCCGGAAGTCCTCGTCGGAGTCGAAGCCGTTCTCCTCCTTGATGTTGGCCACCATCTCCGCGAACTGCTCGTCGCTCAGGTAGTAGCCGAGCACGCGGCCGCGCTGGACCAGCAGCAGCTCGTCCACGGCGTTGGAGATGACGCGCGGCGTCACCTCGACCAGCTTGCGCCGCAACGCCGCTTCGGAGGTCGGCGCGAAGCTCTCCTGCCGCAGCATGGCGACCTGGCGGTTCTCCAGATCGGTCTGGGTGATGATGTCCCCGTTGACCCGCGCGAGTATGCGCTGCAGGACGATGCCGGTCGCGGATTCCGGCGTGTCGCCTCCGAGGCGCGCCTGCGCGTGGACGGTTCCGGCCCCCGCGACCGCCAGGAGGACGACGGCGAGGGCGAGGCACGGTACGCGCTTCGATGTCTGCATGGCTTCATCCTAGCCCGAAAACCGGCCGCTTGCGACTCCCGTTCGCTCCCGGCGATCCCGCCCGGAGCGTGCGCCGTGCCGCGGCGCCGCCTCCCGGCCCGTCAGGCGGCGCCGCTCAGCTCGTCGAGCAGCCCGCTGACTCGCGTCAGGAACGCGAGGCCGGCCTCCAGGCGGGGGCTCGACGCGGCCAGCATCTCGCCCTTCGTGAAGCCGGCCGTGACGCGGCCCGCCTTGGCGCGGGCGGTCCACCAGGACGCCCCGTCGCGGTTCCGCCCCCGCCCTCCGGCCGGCGATCGCTCCTCGCTCGCGGCAAGGTCGAGCTCGAGCACCGCCGGCGGGAGGAGCGTCGCCGCCGGCCGCGCGTTCACCAGGGCCACGAGGCGCGAGGGGTCGATCCCCGCGTCGGTCCGGAACTTCACTACCAGGCGGGCTCCGTCCCGCTCGATCGACTCCACGCCGAGCCGCCCGGCGAGGATGCGAATCCGCCCGTACTCGGCCAGGTGCAGCAGGGACGGGTGGAGCGGCCCGTAGCGGTCGACCGCCTCGTCGAGCGCCGCGGCGAGCTCCGACTCGTCCCCCGCCGCAGCCATCCGGCGGTACAGGGCGAGACGCTGGTTCGTCGCCCCCACGTACGACTCGTCGATGCGCAGGTCGACGCCGAGGCTGATCCGCGCCCGGCGTTCGTCGGCCTCGGTCTCCTGCCCGCTCAGCTCGCGAACGGTCTGCTCGAGCAGCTTCACGTACATGTCGAAGCCGATGGCCTCGATGTGGCCGCTCTGCTCGGCGCCGAGCAGGTTGCCGGCCCCGCGGATTTCCAGGTCCAGCGCGGCGATGCGAAAGCCGCTGCCGAGCTCGCTGAACTCGCGCAGCGCGGCGAGACGCCGCTTGGCAATCGGCGTCAGCACGTCGTCGGCGGGCACCACCAGATAGGCATAGGCCCGCCGGTCGGCGCGTCCCACCCGCCCCCGCAACTGGTAGAGCTGGGCGAGGCCGTACCGCTCCGCGTGGTTGACGACGATGGTGTTCACGTTCGGGATGTCGAGCCCGTTCTCGATGATCGTCGTCGCCACGAGGACGTCGTAGCGCCGCGCCACGAAGTCGATCATCACCTTCTCGAGCACGGACTCGCTCGTCTGGCCGTGCGCGACCGCCATCCTGGCCTCCGGCACCAGCCGGCCGATCAGGCTCGCGATGGAGTGGATCGACTCCACGCGGTTGTGCACGAGGTAGACCTGGCCGTCCCGCTCGAGCTCCGTGCGGATGACGCGTGCGATCATCTGCGCGTCGAAGCGCACGACGGCGGTCTGGATGGCCAGCCGGTCGCGGGGCGGGGTCTCGATGACCGACATGTCGCGGATGCCGGCGAGCGACATGTTGAGGGTCCGCGGGATGGGCGTGGCGGTCAGCGTCAGCACGTCGACGCGCTGGCGCAACTGCTTGATCCGCTCCTTGTGGGCGACGCCGAAGCGCTGCTCCTCGTCGACGATGAGCAGTCCGAAATCGCGGAACTCGATGTCCTTCGACAGCAGCCGGTGCGTGCCGACGACGAGGTCGACGCGTCCGGACTTGAGATCGGCCAGCGTCTTCTTCTGCTCCGCCCGGCTCACGAAGCGGCTCATCATCGCCATGTGCACCGGGAAGCCTCCGAACCGGGCCCGGATGGTCTCGAGGTGCTGGTAGGCGAGCACCGTGGTGGCGGTCAGCAGCGCCACCTGCTTGCCGTCCATGAGCGCCTTGAACGCGGCCCGCAGCGCAACCTCGGTCTTGCCGTAGCCGACGTCGCCGCACAGCAGGCGGTCCATCGTGACGGGCGACTCCATGTCGCGCTTGATGTCGCTCAGGGCCGACTGCTGGTCCGGCGTCAGCTCGTGCTCGAACGCCGCCTCGAACTCCTCCTGCCAGTGCGTGTCGGCACTGAACGCGTACCCCGGCAGCGCCTTGCGCGCGGCGTACAGCTTGAGGAGCTCGTCCGCCATGTCGCGCATCGACTTGCGGACGCGCGTCTTGGCCTTCTCCCACGTCGTGCCGCCGAGCCGATCCAGCGATGGGTTGGCGGCGCCCGTGTACTTCTGCAGCAGGTCGAGCTGCTCGACCGGGACGAACAGCTTGTCGCCCCGGGCGTAGCGCAGCTCGACGAACTCCTGCGCCGCCTCGCCGTCCACGCCGAGGTGCCGCAGCCCGACGAAGGCGCCGATGCCGTGGTCGACGTGCACGACGTGGTCGCCGACCTTCAGATCCCGGAAGTCGGACAGGAACGTCTTGGCGATCGAGCGGCGCTGGTGGCGGACGGCGCGCTCGGCCTCGAAGAGGTCGGTCTCGGCGTAGAGCTGCAGCCCCGCGTCGGGGAGCCGGAAGCCGCGCGACAGGATTCCCGTCGTCACGAGCACGGTGGCGGATGCCGTGGTCTCCGCCCCCTCCGCCGGGACGCCGACGAGATCGTGCTCGGCCAGCAGCTCCACGATGCGCTCCGCCCGGCCCGACGTCTCCGCCACGAACACCTGGACGTCGCCCCGCTCGCGTCCCCGGCGGACGTCGCCGATCCAGTCGCCGAGACGCCCGCGGAACTCGGCCGCCGGCTGGCACGCGACGTGGCGCGCCCGCGGCCGGCGCGCCGCCCGTGCCGCCCTCGCCGGCGCGCCACGTCGCGTGCCAGCCGGCGGCCGA
>JAPOVI010000222.1 GCA_026708265.1 Acidobacteriota bacterium | reverse complement strand
GGCCGGCTCCGCGGCGGCCGGCTCCGTTGCGGCGGCTACCGTCCCCGCTCCCCCCTCGGAGCCCGCGGTCGCCGCGGCTGCGGGAGCCTCGTCCCGCGGCCGGCCCGCGGGCGGTTGCCCCTTTGCCGCGCGGCGCCGCTGAGCCCTCGACTGGCGTCGCTCCCGTGCGCGCTGGGCCTTGCGCAGATCCTCGTCGACCCGCACCACGAGGTGCCGCAGCACGTTGTCGCTGACGCGCAGCCGGCGGTCGATCTCGCTCACGATCTCGCCGGGACCGCTGATCAGCTCGAGCACGTAGGTACCCTCGCGATGACGGTCGATCTCGTACGCGAGCTGCCGGCGCCCCCAGTTGTCGGTCTTGTCGATCCGGCCTCCCAGCCTGTCGACGATCTCCGCGATGTGCGTGTGGAGGCCCGCCACGCCCTCCTCGTCCGTCTCCGGACTGACGACGTATACGAGCTCGTACTGACGTGTTTCGCTCATTGCTCTCCCTTCGGACTCGGCGGCCATCGGCGCTTGCCGTGGCAAGGAGTGCTCAGTCCGTTTCCGCTCCGCCCGCCTCCGGCGTTCCTTCCGGCTTCCGGTTGAAGCGGTTCATCATCGCATCGATTCCGTCTCCCACGAACGTCTCGACCGCGTCGGCCGCCCGCTCCACCGCGATCGTTACCTCCTCCCGCTCCGGCGCGTCGAAGCGCGCCAGCACATGGCTCGCGAGCCGCCGCTCGGCGCGGCCGCGGCCGACGCCCACCCGCAACCGCGGGAAGGCATCGGTTCCGAGTGCCTCGATGATCGACGCGAACCCGTTGTGCCCCCCGTCGGAACCGCGGCGGCGCGCCCGCAACCGCCCGAGCGGCAGATTCACGTCGTCGGCCACCACCAGCAACCCGCCGGGCTCGATGCGGTAGTAGTGCCGCAGCGCGGCAACCGCGCCGCCGCTCCGGTTCATGTAGGTGAGCGGCTTGGCGAGCATCACCTCCGCGTCCGGCCCTCGTTCGCGCGCCATGCGGGCATCGGTCGGACTGCCCTCGAATTCGAGCCCGCGACGGCGGGCGATCTCGTCGACGACGTCGAATCCGACGTTGTGCCGCGTGCCGCGGTACCTGGCTCCGGGATTGCCGAGCCCGACGATCAGCTTCACGCGGCCTCCCGGGAACCCGCCCGAGTCTCTCTCGCCCGCCGTTCGTCGCCAGGAGTCCGCGCCGTTCCACGGCGCAGACTCCTAGCCCTCCGCGTCGTCGCCGGACGCGGCCTTGTCCTCCGCCTCACCCGCGGCGGCCTCCCCCTCGGCCTCCTCGGCCTCGGACTCGTCGACCTTCGGCGGCAGCACGTGCACCAGCAGCGTGTCGGGGTCGCTCACCGGCTTCCACTCCGCGCCTTCGACCCGATCGCGCAAGCGGACTCCGTCACCCACCCGCAGCTCGGTGATGTCGACGTCGATGTGCTCGGGAATCTCCGACGGCATGCACTCGACCTGCACCTCGCGGGTCACGAAGTCGACCAGCCCGCCCTGCTGCTTCACGCCGACGGCCTCGCCGCTGAGGCTCACGGGCACCGTCACCGTGAGGGCCTTGTCCATGGCCAGGCGGTAGAAGTCGACGTGCAGCAGGTCGCTGCTGATGGGATCGAGCTGGAACTCCTTCACGAGCACCCGATCCGCGGTTCCGCCGTCGAGAGCCAGCTCGATCAGCGTGTTGACACCCGATTCCGAGTGCAGGATGCGTATCAGCTCCTTCGGGTCGACGGCCACCGGCCGTCCGTCGCGCGTGTCCCCGCCGTAGAGGACGGCCGGCACGCGGCCGGCGCGGCGCAGGCGCCGCGCGTGGTTCTTTCCGTGCGCCTCCCGGGATTCCGCCGCCAGTCTCGCTTCCATCGCGTCTTCCTCTGCCTCGGTCCGCTGTCAGACGAACAGCGAAGACACCGAGGTCTCCTGGTGAATGCTCTGTATCGCCCGGCCGAGCAGCCGCGCCACCGACAGCACGCGCACCTTGTCCGAGCCCGCGAACTCGTCGCGCAAGGGAATGGTGTTGGTGACGATGAGCTGCTCCAGCACGGATTCGTCAATCCGCTCCCGCGCGGGCCCCGAGAGTACCCCGTGGACCGCGCAGGCCAGCACGCGCGCCGCTCCGCCGTCGCGCAGCGCACGGGATGCCTGCTGCAGCGTGCCCGCCGTGTCGACGATGTCGTCCTGAATGATGCACAGGCGGTCGCGGACCTCTCCCACGACGTGCATCACCTCCGCGTGACCGTCGTCCGACCGCCGCTTGTCGATGATCGCCAGGTCTGCGTCGAGCCGCTTCGCGTACGCGCGCGCCCGCTCGACGCCGCCCGCGTCGGGCGACACGATGGTCACGTCGCGGTTGTCGCGGTGGCGCGACAGGTAGTCGATGAAGACGGGCGCGGCGAAGAGATGATCGACGGGGATATCGAAGAAGCCCTGTATCTGCGCCTTGTGCAGATCCATCGTCAGCACGCGGTGCGTGCCGGCGGCGCTCAGGAGATTCGCGACGAGCTTGGCCGATATCGGCACCCGGGGCTTGTCCTTGCGGTCCTGGCGGGCGTAGCCGTAGTAGGGCATGACGGCGGTGATGCGCGCCGCCGACGAGCGCGTGAACGCGTCGATCATCACGCACAACTCGATCAGGTGGGCGTCGACGGGCGTGCAGGTGGGCTGCACGACGAAGACGTCCGTGCCGCGGATGTTCTCGTCGATCTGGAACGAGACCTCGCCGTCGGTGAAGCGCCGCAGGCTCGCCCGGCCGAGCGGCACGTCCAGGACCTGCGCGATCTCCGCCGCCAGCGTCGGGTGCGCACTGCCTGCGAACAGCTTCAGGTCACCGTTGTGCGTCGGCACGATCCCTCATTCGACGCGCGATGCCGCACCTCGCTCTCGCGGGGTCAGCCCCGCGACCGCGACCGGCGGCGCATTCCTGCGGTGGAGCGACTTTGCGGCGGCCCCCACCGGATCGCGATCCCACCGCGCTCGAGCCCGCGCCCGGCGGCAGGACCGTCCGGCGCTCTCGGGGCCGATCGAGGCCCGTTCGGACCGGCCGGGCGCGGTTGGCTGGGGCGGAAGGATTCGAACCTTCGAATACCGGATCCAAAGTCCGGCGCCTTACCGCTTGGCCACGCCCCATCCGCACCCCGGGGCATCCGCGGCTACGCCCGGGGGGCCATGCACAATCACCCGTCGCCGGCCTCAGCGCAATCGGTGATATTAGTCGATGTCCCCGCCCCTCGCAAGGTCCCGCCCGGGTCAGCCCCCTCCACCGCGAGCCGCGTGCGCCGGGCGAACTCCTGCGGTCCGATGGTGCGGGTGAGCCGGGTGCTCCAGTCGGCCCCGCGCACCGCGGCCCGCGCCGCCAGCGCAGCGGCGCGGGCGCGGAAGAGCCCGAACACCGCGGAGCCGCTGCCGGACATGGCGGCATGGGCGGCACCCGCCGCGCGCAGCCTCGCGACCAGCACTCCGATCTCCGGGCGCCTCCGCGCGACCACGGGCTCCAGGTCGTTCCGGAGCAGGGAGAGATTGGCGCGCCACCGGGGCGGGCGGCGGCCAGGAGGGGCGGCACCGGGCGTCTCGTCCCACCAGCCGTACGCGCTGGGAGTGGACACGCCGAAGCGCGGCACCGCCAGCACGACCCAGTGCGGATCGAGGGGCCGAACGGCGCGCAGGCGCTCGCCGCGCCCCGACGCGGCGACCGTCCCGCCACGCAGGAAGAAGGGCACGTCCGACCCGACCGCCGCGGCCACCTCGCCCAACCGCCGCGCCCCGGCTTCGTCCGCCCAGAGCACGCTCAGCCCCCGCAGGGCGGCGGCCGCGTCGCTGCTGGCCCCGCCGAGGCCCGCCGCCGCCGGAATCGCCTTGCGCAACGAGATCGCCGCCCCGCGCGGGTCTCCGGGGCGGCCCAACGCCGACCAGAGGCGCGCCGCCGCCTGCCATACGAGATTCGCCGCGTCGCGCGGCAGCGTGGGCATCCGGCTGCGGACCGTCAGCGGTCCGGGCCGGGGGCGGATCGACACCGTGTCCTCGAGCGCGATCGACTGCAGCAGCGTGCGCACCTCGTGGTAGCCGTCCGGTCGGCGATGCAGCACGCGAAGGTCGAGATTGACCTTGGCCGGCGCGCCGATGCGGATCCGGGACGCCGCTCCTGCCCGGCGGGGTGTCGGGACCATGCGAAGAGCGGCTCAGGGGGTGGATCGGGCCGGAGCGGCGGGCCCGGCGGGATCCTGCAGCGGCGTGCCGCCCATCAGCTCCTCGAGCGAGACCGGCCGGAAGTCCTCGCTCACGGTCAGGGCAAAGGCCTCGGGATGGAGCGTCGTGTTGACGCTCACCTGCGACAGCTCGGCCGTCAGGTCGGCGCCCGCCGACGTGCCTGCTCCCTCCACGAGGACCCGCACGCGGCGCGGCAACCCCCGGACGTGCCCCTCGTACGCCACGGTCAGCGCCCCCCGGGAGCCCGCGACCACGGTCAGGCCGCCGTCGACCGGCCGGAGATACACGGTCGCGTCGCCGGCGAGGTCGACGGCGATCCAGTCGTTCCCGTACGCGCGCGCGGCGGTGGAACGAGGTTCCGGCACCACGCAGCCCGTCAGGACCGCCCGCAGGTCGTCGGGGGCGAGAGGGAGGCCGGCCAGCGCGAACAGCATCTCGCGCGGATGCGCGTCGCGCACCACCTGCCGCGCGCGGGGCAGAAGGAGCGTGGCGGCCCCCGGGGCCGCAGCCAGGACGAATCGGGGAGCTCCGAAGGGCGCGAGCCCTTCCAGGCGCAACGAACCCGGCCGCGCCACCGCCCCGCGCACGCGGCCCCGCAGTCTCGTCTCCCCCCTGCTTCCGCGGAGAGCGAGCAGGAACTCCATCGTGCGCACGCCGCGGCAGGCGTCCACGGCCTCGGCCAGGGCGTCGGCATGGCCGGGGTACGGCGTGCCGTCTCCTCGCGGAAGCTCGATGGCCGGCCGGGTCGCGGCGCAACCCGCCGCCAGCCAGACGCACGCCACCGCACAGGACCCGATCGCGAGGCGGCGGGACAGCCCGGGGCCCAAGGTGGACAGGTGGCCGCTACTCGCGCCCGCGCCGGGCGTCGTCGATCTTGCGCTCGATCGCCTCGGGGTCGATCTCGTCGCCGTCGCCGGCCAGGGCCCGTTCCCAGGCCCGGATCGCCTCGGCGGACCGGCCCAGGCGGTGGAGCAGGTCCCCCAGGTGATCCTGCACTACGGAGTTGCCGGGCATCTGGTCACCCGCCGCCCGCAGGGGCGCCTCCGCGAGATCGAGTCGGTCGAGCTTGAAGTAGGCCCAGCCCAGGCTGTCCAGGTACGAGCCGTTGTGCGGATCCAGCGCGATGGCCCGCCGCAGCAGGGCCACCGACTCCTGGAGCCGGATGCCGCGGTCCGCCAGCATGTAACCCAGGTAGTTCAGCGCCGGTGCGTGCTCGGGATCGCTGTCCAGTACCTGGCGGAACGCGCGTTCCGCGTCGGCGATGCGGTCGTGTTGCTCCAGGACGGCGCCCAACTGGAACAGGACGGAGGTGTCGCCGGGAAAGCGCTCGAGGGCCGTCTCGAGAAGCGTCACGGCGTCATCCACCCGGTCCTGCCGGCTGTAGTGGTCGGCCAGGACGACATACGCGACCGGCTGGCCCCGGTTCGCCTCGAGCGCGCGCTCGAGCACGATCGCCGCTTCGTCCACGGACCCCTCGACGTCGAGCACCAGGGCCTCCAGGCGGGCCAGCGCGAGGCTGTCCGGGTGAGCGGCCCGGGAGCGCTCGATGACCCGCATGGCGTCCGCCGGGCGCCCGTCGTTGACGTACGCCTGCGCCAGCCTCACGCCGAAGGCCAGGCTGGTCGGCATCATCGCGACCGCGTCCTCGTACACGTCCGCGGCCCGACCGAAGGTCCCCAACTGCTCGTGGGCATAGCCGAGGCGGCCGAAGAGACCCGCGAGCTGCCGCGCCGAGGCACCCTCCTGGCGGGCGGCCTCGATGGCCGGTTCCAGGGTCTCGACCACCCGCCGGAACTCCCGGCGGCGCTCGAACACGCGGGACAGCGCGGCGGGCCCGTACAGCGAATCGGGCTGGATGTCGACCAGCTGGCGAGCGGCGGCTTCCGCGGCATCGAAGTTGTTGAGCTCGAGCTCCACGTCCGACAGCAGGTACAGCCCCTCCGCATCGCGCGGGCGCATCCGGATGAGCTCGTCGAGAACCTCCCGCGCGCCCTCCGCATCGCCGCTGGCGACGAGGGCGCTCGCCAGCCTCCGCCGCACGTTGGCGCTGCGGACGTTGCGGGCCACGGCTCGCCGGTAGGCCTCGACCGCGTCATCCCACCGTCGCTGCCGCTCGTAGAGCTGGCCGAGCCGCTCCAGCACCCGAAACGACGGCCGGCCCGAGGTCGCGGCCGCCTCCAGGGTGGCCAGCGCCTCCTCCGTCCGCCCCAATTGCTCGTAGGCGCGGGACAGCAGCAGCGCGGCCTGGCCGGACCTGAAGTCCGCCCGGCGCAACTCCTCGAGCAGGTCGACCGCGTCCTGCGCTCGATCGGCTCGGAGGTACAGCCGGGCCAGGGTGAGCTCCACCTGCAGATCGGGGAGGATCGTGCCGCGCGCCTGCTCGAGGTGCGCGATCGCCTCCGCCTCATCCTCCGGAGTGCCGTCGCGGGACAACGCGCGCGATGCGCGGATCAGACCCAGGATGCGGCGAGCCGTGAGGTTGCCCGGCTCCCGCTCGATGGCGCTGCGCGCTGCGGCCATCGCTTCCTCGGCGCGACTGGAGCGGGAGTAGAGCTCCGCCAGCGCGGCCAGCGGCTCTCCCGCCTCGGGGTCGAGCACCGCCGCCCCGCGCAACGCGTCGATCGCTCCGTCCAGGTCCCCTTCGTCCTCGAGGTGGAGACCGAGCATGAACTGCCGATAGGCTTGCGCGCGGGATTCCTCGTCGATGGGTTGCGCACCGAGCAGCGCGGCCCCGGCGAACGTGAACACCCCGATCACGCCGACTCGACGCACGCAGTGATGCAGCATGCGACCGATTTTTTCACAGGTCGGAACTGGCGACAAGACGGCGGAAGGGGTCTGGTATAGTGGCGCGCGCGGCCGGGCACGCCCGCCCGATGCCGCGCGAGGAGGCGCGTCGATGGGCGTCGACCCGGAGCTGCTCGAGATCCTCGCGTGCCCCGCCTGCAAGACGCCGGTCGAGCTCGTGAACGACGAGACCGGCCTGAGATGCAGGCAGTGTCGTCGCGTCTATCCCATCAGGGACGACATCCCGGTGATGCTCCTTGACGAGGCAACCATCGAATCCTGACTCCGGCGCCCCCGGGGCGAGCGCCCTCGAGGCCGGCGCCGCCCGGCCCGCGACCTCACGCGCCGTCCGGGACACCGGCGCCCCATCGCGGCTCGAATCGGCCGCCTGGGTCGTTCTGGTCGGCTTCGCGGCGGCGCTGCAGGTTTCGATCGCGGCCGCCTCCATCCTCCTCACGGTGGTGCTCGCCCTCTGGGCCGCCCTCACGGCGGGCGGCCGCCTGCGGCCGTCCGTCCCCGCGTTCTTCGTGCCGCTCGCCGCCTACGCGGCGTGGACGCTGGTGTCGGTGGCCGGCTCGGCGCGGCCGATCGACAGCCTCGTGGACGCGAAGGAGGTCCTCCTGTTTCTCGTCGTCCCCGTGGTCTACGGCATCGCCCGGGGCCCGCGAGCGGGCACCCTGGCCACCGTGATCCTCTCGGTGGGCGCCGCAACCGCGGTGATCGGCATCGTGCAGTATGCCATCCTCGAGTACGACC
>JAPOVI010000331.1 GCA_026708265.1 Acidobacteriota bacterium | reverse complement strand
ACCTCCCGGACGGCGACCGGATGGTGCATCTCGCCGACGACGATGGCGGGAGCGGGGTCGCCCGGATCGACCGGCCACGCCGGGAGCCTGCCGCGAACCCGGCCGCGCGGCCGGCCCGCGAACCAGACGCGGCCGGCCGCGACCGCGACGGACCACGCGATGACGGCGGCGATGGCCGGTCCGAGGTAGTGCCACGCCCGGATCAGGCCGTGCAGGCCGGGCGACCGGACGGCGATCAGGTCGGCGACCGGGTCGGCGCCAAACGGCGGGAACGGCCGCCAGAGCCAGACGCTGGCGAGGACCGTCAGCGCCACCAGGAGCCGGTTCATTCCGGCACCCTCCGCGAGCGCCACGTCCGGCCGGCCGTGATCGCCGGCCCCTGCGGGCGCGACCGTTCCGACGCCTCCTCCAGTGCGGCGCAGCGGGCTATGGCGTCGTTGAGGCCGCCCCATGCCTCCAGGGCGTCCAGGTCGAGAGCGGCGACCGCCTTGCGGATCGCGGCGATCTCTTCCGGCGACGCCGGCGCGGCGGCGGCTGCCCGAGGCGCCCGCGTCCAGCCTTCGAGCACCCGTTCCGCGGCGTCCAGGCGCACCGGGTCGCGGCCCGCGACGATGACCTCGACGACGCTCCGCTTCGTCGTCGAACAGCGCCCGCCACAATCCGGTGAGTCGGCCGGGGTGCCAGTCGGGAAGCCGGTGCACCGGGTCCGAAGGTACGACCCAACCGCGGTACACCGCCAGGATGACGCCGCGGTCGTCGACGTCCTTGCGCTCCCAGCGCTCGGGGACGAGGTCCTGGTGGCCGTTCGGCTTCGGCGGCTGCCAGGCGGCCACCTCGTAGGAGGCCGCCGCAAGCCTGATCAGCCACCGCAGGCCTTCGCGCCCTCTCCGGTCCCGGAGCCAGATCCGCTGGCCGGGCTCGAGCTTCGCGCACGGAGAGACGAGGCAGAAGTCTGCCGGCCCGATCCCGGTCGGGACCATCGAGTAGCCGTGGAACAGCGCGTAGAACGCCTGCGGGTCGTCCAGATCCACCGGCGCCGGCCTCGCCTGATCCGCCTCCTCGCTCTCCATCAGGCAGACCTCCGGCGACGATGGCGACAACACGCGCACCGGCAGTTGGACGCTCGAGTGGAAGCGCGTCAGGGGACGGGACGGTTTTACGCCGTCGGCCTCGACCGGAACATCCCGCGGCGGTCCGATGTAGAACTCCAAACCGAGGGCGCGGCAGATCTGCTCGACTCGGTTCAGGCGGGGGACGTGTCCGTTCAAGACGGACCGGATGGCGTCTTGCGGCAGACCGCTGTTGTCACCTCGGCCGCCGCCGTCGTCTTTGGTTAGCACCGTGCGGGCCTCGCCGGACCGGTCGGTCGTCACCACCCGGTCTCGCAACGCGCCGGCGGTGGCGCTGAATGCGACCGCGACGTCGGGCAGCGGGTTCCAGCCGGCGTCGCGGTCGCGCAGCGGGGTAGTACATGAGCTCGGTGAGCGGGCTGTCGGCTCCCGCTTCCCAGGCCTTGCCGCCGGTCACGCTAAAGTGCCAAGGGGGGTAGACACGAGGGTCTCCCCAAGCAACCGGGAGGGTCCAAGCATCACGCTCCATTCAAGGGGAAGTCCCTTGCGTTTCTGATCGCTGTGGCCTTTCGTATCGAGGCATGTGGTGGGAAGGCATGGCGAACGCCAGCGGAACGATGGCGACAGCACCGCGGATTCGGACGAGATCAAGAACGACCGACGCGCGGCGACGCGTCGTGCTGCTGCTCGCACTGCTCGCGTCGGTGTGTGTGGCGCCCCTCTCGGCCGCCCCGCTGGGCACCAGCGCGAAGGAACAGGCCGGACAGCGAGGAGGACAGCGGGGGGTGGCGACGGACGCAACGGTTGAGGAGTTGGGGCGTGTCCTCGGCATGACGCCCGAAGAGGTTCAGGCGCTGGGACTCTCGCCGGTCGAGATGCAGAACCTCCTCGCGGGGTTCACGGAAGAGACGGTCGTCGTCGGGTCCCGCGCCGAACCGCGGAGCGCCACGGAGTCGGCGGTGCCGGTGGACGTCCTGTCGGCGTCCGACCTCCTCGGTCAGGGAAGGGGCGACCTGAAGGACCAGCTCCGCACCATCATCCCGTCGTTCAACGCCAACACGCAGCCCGTCGAGGGCGTATCGACCGTGGTCCGTCCCGCCATGCTCCGCAACCTGGCGCCCGACCACACTCTGGTCCTCGTCAACGGCAAGCGCCGTCACCGCTCCTCGGTCGTCGACTGGCACGGTGGAAACGGCGTTTCCTTCGGCGCGCAGGGTCCGGACATCTCCGTCCTCCCCGCCATCGCGCTACGGCAGGTCGAGGTGCTGCGGGACGGCGCGGCGGCGCAGTACGGCTCGGACGCCATCGCCGGGGTGATGAACTTCCAGCTCAAGGACGCCGCCTCCGGAGGATCGGTCGAGGTGAACACCGGTATGTACGGCGCCGGGGACGGGGAAGCGGCCCAGTTCGCGGGGAACGTCGGACTGCCGCTCGGAGCGGCGGGGTTCGCCAACCTGAGCGTCGAGTACGGCAACTCCAACCCGACCGAGCGGAGTGCGTACCGCAATGACGCGAGAGCGCTCGTTGCCGCCGGCAACTCCCACGTACGCTCCGAGCGGCCGCAGCGCTGGGGCGACCCCGACGTCGACGACGACCTGAAGGCCTTCGGCAACTTCGGCTACTCCCTCCCCGCGGGCGTCGAGCTCTACGCCCACACGAACTACGCGAGCAAGAAGGTCACGCAGAGCTTCTTCTTTCGCAACCCGACTCGCGCCTCGGCGTGTTCAGCATCGACGGCGGGCGCACGCTGCTGATTGCCGACGTCCTCGCGGCCGAGGGCCGCCGCTCGGCCGAATGCCCGACCGTGGCCGTCACCGGCGACGTGCCGGACCCGGCCGCCCTGCAGGAAGTGTTCGACGATCCGAACTGCTTCTCGTTCCAGGAGCTCTTCCCGGGCGGCTTCACGCCCCAGATGGGCGGCACGGCGACCGACGCGTCGCTCGTCGCTGGCGTGCGCGGCTCGACCGCCGGCGGCTTCCACTGGGACCTGAGCGGCTCGGTCGGCGCGCACCGCACGGACCTCTTCATCCACGACACCATCAACGCTTCGCTCGGCCCCGCCTCCCCCACCTCGTTCGACATCGGCGCGAGCCGGCAACGGGAGGTCAATCTGCACTTCGACGTTTCGTACGCCGTGAGCGACCGGGTCAACCTCGCCGCCGGCGCCGAGTGGCGGGACGAGCAGTACGCCCTCATCCAGGGCGACCGCGCGGGGTGGCTGGTCGGCCCCTACGCGCGGCAGCGCTTCACGTCCGGAGCCAACGGGTTCTTCGGCTACGGGCCGCGGCAGTCGGGCGTCTGGAGCCGCTACAACGTGGCGGCCTACGGCGACCTCGAGCTGAGCGACGCGGACGCCGCGTGGACGCTGGGAACGGCGATCCGCGTCGAGAATTTCGAGGACTTCGGGACGACGGCGAACGGGAAGGTGTCCGGCCGCTTCCGCTTCGTCCGGGCCAGCGTGAGCAGCGGGTTCCGTGCGCCCACCCCGGGCCAGCAGAACGGCTTCAACATCGCGAGCCGGTTCGACCCGACCATCGGCGACCTCGTCAACCACGCGTTGATCCCGTCGATCTCGCCAGCGGCGCAGTTGCGGGGCGGGCTGCCGCTCGGGCCGGAGCGGTCGGTCAACTACACGGCTGGCGTCGTGCTCGACACCGGCCCCTTCACGCTCACCGCCGACTACTTCCGCATCGACATCTCGGATCGGATCGGGATCACGAGCAACTTCCTGCTGACGGACGCCGAGATCGCCAACCTCGTGGCGGGCGGCTTCGACGCAGCGGAGAGCGTGCGCAACCTCCGCTTCTTCACCAACGCCTTCGCCACGAGGTCGCAGGGCATCGATGTCGTCTCCACCTGGACGCCGCTCGCGCTCCGGGGCAACACCGTCGTCAGCGCCGTCTTCAACCACACCGACACGCGGGTGACCGACAACCGCAAGGGTCTGCTCGACGGCCGGCGGCTCGCCGAGTACGCCCACTCCCTGCCGCGCACGCGCGGGAACGTCGGCGTGACGCAGCGGATGGGCCGGGCTCGCCTGCTCGGCCGCCTCAGCTACTACGGCGGCTGGTACGACCACGACAGCGGGCGCGGAGAGATCTTCGTGCCGTCGGGCGGCCTGGCGCAGGGCTTCTTCGCTGGCCGGCCGATCCTCGACCTCGAGGTGAGCTTCGACCTCGGGCGGGGTACTACGCTGGCCGGCGGCGGCCAGAACGTCTTCGACACGTATTCGCAGGTGTCCGCACGCGCGCACTGGTTCGGCGAGCGGTACAGCGAGTACACGCCGTGGGGCTACAGCGGCGCCTACTTCTACGTGCGGGTCGGCTACGCTGGGGAAACTGACTGCCGGGCTGGTCTGGGAGCAGGTCGACGGGACCCCCCGGCGGGGGCGATCATTCCGGCCCCGCGTCCGCGTAGGGCCCGACGATGACGCCCCGAACTGGGCGAATCAGACGACGATGGCTTGGCGGCGGAAAACCCGCCCGCGCGGCGGTTCCCCCTCCTCCCCCCCGCACCAACCACCAACTCCGCCAACCCACCAACACCACCAACGCACCAACCACCAACGCACCAACGCACCAACGGACGGTCGTGGACCGCTCTGGACTGGAATCAGCGCGTGGTCTTAAACGTGGTATATCGCCGATCATGAAGCTCCAAGAACTCCCGGTTTTGGTGCCGTATTCTCGATCTGCACCCAGTACCAGCGGATCTCGCCGGTGTCGACGTCGAGGGCGAGGGTCGAGTTGTGGTAGAGGTGCTGATTCTCGACCCCGCCGAGCAGGAACTTCGGAGCCGGCGAAGTGACCGACGTCCCGATGTAGACGAGCCCGAGCGCCGGATCGTAGCTCGGCGCCATCCACGAGCCGACGTGCACCCGCTCCTCGAAGGGGATGCCGCCCCAGGTCTCGTCGCCCGGCTCGCCCGGCGCGGGCACGGTGCGGCGCCGCCAGACCTCCTCCCCGGTGGTCGCGTCGTGGGCGGTGATGACGCACGCGTCCGGCCCGCCGCGCGGCATGCAGCTCCGGCCCGAGACGACCTTGCCGTCCGCGATGATCGGGCCGGAGGAGTGTCGCGCGGGGTTCTTGCGGTAGTCGAGGATCGGCGTCTCCCACGCCAGCTCGCCGGTGACCGCGTCGAGGGCGAAGACGTGGTTGTCGACGCTGGTGTCGATGACGTGGCGGCCGTAGATCGCGATGTTCCGGTTGGTCGTCAGGTTCCCGACGAACTCCTCGACGTCGTCGGGCGAGTCGCGGCGGTATTCCCACCGGAGGTCGCCGGTGACGGCGTCGATGGCCTGGATCACGTCGCCGGGGTTCGGCATGTAGAGCGCGCCGCCGTAGGCGAGCGGCGTCCCCTCCTGGCTGCCCGCGGTGAGGGCCCGGGTCCAGACGAGCCGCAGGTCGCCCACGTTGCCGCGGTTCACCTGGTCGAGGGGGCTGTAGCCCCAGCCGTCGGGCGTGCGGCGCCACGTCAGCCAGTCGGCGGGGGCGGGGTCCTCGAGCATCGCGTCGGTGACCGGCGCGAACCCGTCCGGCGGCGGCTGCTGCGCGCCAGCCGGGGCCGGGGTCGCGAGCGACATACCGGCGACGACGGCCGTGGCGATGACGAAGCCGGCAACGGAATCCGGCGGCGCGGCGAACGGCGGGCTCGACGTCTGGGACATCTGAGACTCCCTTCCTCTGCGGATGCCGTCCCGCGGGCGACGACCGGGGCGACCGGCCCGGCGTCGGGCCGCCGCCCCGCGTCGGGCCACTCTACCCCGAGGATCGTGCTCCGGCGGCGCGGTCGTCACCGCCGGAGGACGGCTCGAAATCGCGGTCGTGCGTCAGTTGCTCTCGACGATGGCCTGGTAGGCCATGATCCGGAAGCGCTCCGCGATGTCGGACGTGCCGGGGAAGATCTGCGTCATCAGGACGCCGATGAGCTCCTCCTCGGGATCGATCCAGAAGTTGGTGCCGAAGAAGCCGCTCCAGTAGTAGGCGCCCGCGGACCCCAGCTCGCCGTCCGCGCCCGGACGGCCGCGCACCGCGAAGCCGAGCCCGAAGCCGGCGCTCCCGGGCTGGACGACCGAACCGACCGGCATGTCGCCGATGTGGTCGGTGGACATCAGCTCGACCGTCTTGGGGCTGAGAATCCGCACCCCGTCGAGCTCGCCCCCGTTCAGCATCATCTGCAGGAAGCGGGCGTAGTCGTGGACGGTCGATGCCAGGCCCGCGCCACCCGCGAAATAGGTGCGGTGCTCGCCGGTGGTGTAGGTCGACGAGTAGATCAGGTGCTCGCCGGCCACCGTCCCCTCGACCTCGGCCAGCCCCCCGGAGCCGTCGGGCGTGTAGACCGCGGCCAGCCGCTCGGCCTTCGCCGCCGGCAGGTAGAAGTGCGTGTCCGTCATCCCGAGCGGCTCGAAGAGACGCGTGCGGAGGAAGTCGTCGAACGCCATCCCGGAGACCACCTCGACGAAGCGGCCGAGCACGTCGTCCGAGAGCCCGTAGGTGAACGCCGCGCCCGGCTCGTGGAGCAGCGGGAGCTCCCCGAGCGCGGTGACGAGCTCGGCGATCGTGCCGTCGTGCTCGGCGAGCCCGTCCGCCACGCCCGCATCCCGGTAGAGCTCCGACAGCTTGCTCTGGAGCGGCGTCGCCCCGAGGTCCCCGAGGAAGCGGTAGCCGATGCCGGACGTGTGCGTCAGCAGGTGCCGGACGGTCATCGGCCGCTCCGCCGGCACGCGCCGGAAGGCCTCGCCGTCGGCCACGAGCACGTCGAGCGACGCGAGCTCCGGCAGATACTGCCCGACCGGGTCGTTCAGCTTGAAGTGCCCTTCCTCGTAGAGCATCATCACGGCGACGCTGGTCACCGGCTTCGTCATCGACGCGATGCGGAAGATCGTGTCCGCCGTCATCGCCTCGTCGTCGTCGCGGTCCGCCATTCCGTAGGCCCGCACGTGGGCCTGCCCGCCCCGGCGCGCGACCAGGGTGACGGCGCCCGCCACCGCCTCGTCGTCGATGTAGCGCTGCACGACCGCCTCAAGCCGGTCGAGCCGATCCGCGGAGAGCCCCACGTCCGCCGGCGCCGCCGCCGGCAGCCCCTGGGCCAGCGCCGTCGCGGCGAGCGCCGCGCTCGCGAGCAGTCCCAGCATCACCATCCGAATCCGCATCGTCATCCTCCTCCCGGGCGCGCCGCCGCTCCACGCCGTCACCATGCGGGTCGGCCTGGCTCAGAACGCCTTCTTCAGGCCTGCCTGCTTCAACGTCTCGTTCGCGGTGTGCTTCGACTTCATCTGGCGATCCACGACGAAGTAGCGCTCGGAAACCGGGCTGCGCCACACCTCGTGGTCGCCGCGACCCTGGCGGACGAACGTGCAACCGCGATCACGGAGCAACCGTACCAGCCGACGGTAGTAGCCGGCCACCCCTCATCCACGGGAGCCTGCAACCCGATGCGGGTTCGCGACGCGCCGCAGATCCTCGGACATCACATGGATCGGAATCTCAGGCAGGTCGGTGTCGATTCCATTGAGCTCAATGAGATCGGCCACCGCGGCCACCACCTTCTCGGTCAGCACCTCTCTCGTCTCCGCCTCGACCGCGAGCCCATCGATGTCGTGGCTGGTCGCCACCCACACCTGAGCTTCGTCGTCCCAGGTCGCCCGCACGAAGATGGATGCAACGCCCATGCTGCTCGTCCGCGTCTCTAGCGCCGCCAACCCGTCGCAGGCTCCGGGTCGGCCCCAGCCCCCACCGTCCCA
>JAPOVI010000269.1 GCA_026708265.1 Acidobacteriota bacterium | reverse complement strand
CGATCCCGGGCTGCGCGGCGCTCCGGTACCCCACCCGCACGATCGCGGCGGCGTCCGGATACGGCAGCGGCCGGAGCAGGAGGCCGTAGGCGATGCTGAACATCGCGGTGTTCGCGCCGATGCCCAACGCGAGAATGAGCGCGGCGGTGGCCGCGAACCCGGGACTCCGCCCGAGGCCGCGGGCGGCATGGTGCAGGTCCCGCCCCAGGACGTCCAGCCAGCGCCAACTCCAGACGTCGCGGGCGCGTTCGCGAATCAGCGCCACGTTGCCCTCCCCTCCGCACCCGCCGGTCGCCACTTGCCAGCCTCATCCCGCCCGGAGAGAGTCCATGGGGTTGACGCGCGTGGCACGTCGCGCCGGCAGCCAGCAGGCAGCCACGGAGACGACGGCGACGGCGAGAACGGCGGCGGCGAAGGAAACAAGGTCGTTGGGCGTCACCCCGAACAGGAAGCTCTCCAGCAGTCGGGTCGCCACGACCGCACCCAGCGTGCCGACCGCGAGCCCCACGACGACGAGCCAAGCGCCCTGCCGGACCACCAGGGCCACGATGGCGCTGCGCCGTGCCCCCATCGCCATGCGGATACCGATCTCGCCCCGGCGCTCGGAGACCGCGCGGCTCAGCAGACCATAGATGCCGAACAGGGCGAGGAACAAGGCCACCGCCGCGTACGACCCCACCAGCGAGGCGTACAGACGTGGCGTAGCGACGGCCGCCGACAGGCGTTCCTCCAGCGTCAAGACGTCGTAGATCGGTACGGTCGGATTGACCTCGGACACCGTCTCGCGCAGAGTCGGCGCGATCGCCCGGGGATCGGCAGCCGTGCGGACGAGCAGGACCGGCCAATACAACGTGCCCAGCAAGTCCTGGGCGAGCGGCATGTAGATCTCCGGCGCGGATGCAGACGCTCCGCCGTCCGCGGATGCAACGTCGGCGAACGCGCCGGCAGCCTCCGTCCCCGGATGCTTGAGGTCGGCGACGACGCCCACCACTTCGGCCTCGGCGCCACCGCGGAACAGAACCCGGCGCCCGACGGCGGACGCGTCACCGAACAGCAGGCGCCCGAGAACCTCATTGATGACGACCACGCTCGGACCGTCCTCGGTATCGAGCGGTGTCAGGAATCGTCCCTGACGAAGGCGCAGGCGCATCGCGTCGAAGTAGCCGGGCGTTACGACGCGCTCGTGGGCTCGCGGGTTGTCGCTCAACTCGCGCGACGATGGGCGGTCGGCCCGGCGCACGATCGTGTGTTGCGTGAACAGCAGCGGAACCGTTTCGGGACCACCGCCTATCAGACCCACGGCCACCACGCCCGGGAGTCGCTCGACGCTCTGGATCAACGCATCGTAGAAGCGCCGGTTGATCGCCCCGGTGTCGACCATCTCGCCCCACGTCGGTCCGCGGTCGAGGGACGACTCGCGGAGGTCGCTGGCGTTGGCGACTCGGGCCGTCAGGACTCTCGTGCGGTCGAACCCGGGATCCACGGTGACGAGCTGCACGAAGCTGCGAAGCAGCATCGTTGCACTCACGAGCAATGTGACGGTGACCGCCACCTGCAACGCCACCAGGGCAGCCCTTGCGCGCCCTCCCCGCACCTGGACACCGCCCGTCGCTTGCCCTCCCTGTTGGAGGTCGCCAAGGAGGTCGGTCCGTGACCATCGGAGCGCGGGCGCCATGCCGGACAGCAAGCCGATAAGAACGGACAGGCCGGTTGCGAAGGCCGCCGCGGTGCCGTCGACGTCGACCTCGTCGAGGCGCGGCGCGTAGCCGGGCACAAGCGCGGGCACGGCCCGGACGACAAGTACCGCGACCGCGAGACCGACCGCCCCACCCACCAGGCTCAGCACGACGGACTCCGTCAGCAGAAGCCGGGCCACTCGACCGCGGCCCGCCCCGAGCGCCGCACGCATGGCCGATTCTCGGCGCCGCGTGATGCCCCGCGCCAGAAGGAGGCCCGCCACGTTGACGCAGGCGATCAGCACGACCAGCGCGGTAGCGGTCGCGACCAACAGCAGGATCGGCCGGGAAGCGCGTACCAGTTCCTGCTGCAGGGGAACGACCTCCACCTCCCGACCGACCCTCGGCCCGGCGTCCCCGGCGACCTCGAACCGGGCGCGGCGGACGACGACCCGCGCCTCGATCGTCGCCTGCTGCGACGAAACCCCGTCGCGAACACGCCCGAGAGCGAACATCGGCGTGGTCATCCTGATCGTCATGGACGGGTCGGCCGGATTCGTCTGGTCGTAGGGAGCGACGACCAACGGCGTCCAGACCTCCATGCCCCGACTCGGCGCGGAAAAGCGCCGCGGCAGGACGCCGACCACGGTATACGGCGCACCTTCCAGTTCGAGTGGCGTCCCGATCACGTCCGGATCCGACCCGAAGCGGTCCCTCCAGGCGTGGAAGCTCAGCACCACGACTCGATGCGCGCCGGCGACCGCCTCGTCCTCCGTGAAGAACCGGCCGAGGTGCGGCGCAATGCCGTACACCCCGCTGAAGAACGACGGCGACACCTCCCAACCCCGCAGGGCATGCGATCCGGAAGGACCCCTCCAGGTGAACCGCCTGGGCAAGCCATAGGCGGCCAGATGCTCGAACGTCCGCGTGTCGTCGCGAAGCGCCGGGAACGTTACGTTTGTGAGCCCCCGCACGGACACGATGCGTTCGGGTTCGGGATACGGGAGGGGTCTGATCAGGATGCCGTAGACGACGCTGAACGTCGCCGTGCTCGCTCCGATCCCGAGCGCCAGAAGCGTCACCACGATGGCCGCGAAGCCGGGGCTCCGCCGCAACCCGCGGACAGCGTGCCGGAGGTCGCCGCCGAGATCGTCGAGCCAGCGCCAGCCCCACACGTCTCGCGTACGCTCGCGGATCAGGGCCGCGTTGCCCAGCGTCCGACGGGCGGCCCGCCGCGCGTCGGAATCCACGGCGCCTGCCTCGCGCTGCCGCTCGCGCTCCAGGTCCAGGTGGAGTCGGAGCTCCTCCTCGATATCCGCGTCGGCCTGACGGCGGCCCAGATAGGGCACCAGACGGCACAACCAGAGGGGCCACGTCATCACGTCCCCCCACCCGCGTCGGCGGGGCGCATGACGCGCCCGACCGCCTCGACCATCCGCTCCCAGCGGGTCGCCTCCCGTTCGAGCTGCCGGCGACCGGCGCGCGTCAGGGCGTAGAACTTCGCCCGCCGGTTGTTCGCCGATGTGCCCCACGCGCCGGTGATCCAGCCGCGCTTCAGCAAGCGGTGCAGCGCGGGGTACAGCGATCCGTGGTCGACCAGCAGCGCGTCGTTCGAGGTCCGCTCGATCGTCGTCGCGATCTGGTGGCCATGGGCCGGACCTTGCAGCAGCGTCTGGAGGATCAACATGTCCAGCGTGCCCTGCAGCAGGCCGAGCCGGTCCTCATGCGCCGGTGGTCGCGCCATCCACACCTCCCAAGTAGAATGTCTACCAGAGAGATGGGTAGAATGTCAAAGGGAGTCCACGTCGGCGGGCCCATCACGCCGGTCGTCGGCATGGCGTCGTCGCACTGTGGGCGAGGTGGCGATCGAGCTCGCCGCGCCGGAGCAGCGCCGCTACCGCAGCGAGGAGTTCGGACTCCTGTGGCGCGACGCCACCGGCCCCATCCCGGAGGCCGTGGCGCTAGACTTCTCGCTGAGCCGGTGGAGCGGCGCCGGGAGCGACATCGACATGCAGCTCGCCGGCCCCGACCTGGGCCGCCTGCGGCCGGCCGCCAACGAGGTGAAGCGACGGCTCCGCGAGTACGCCGGCGTCTACGAGGTGACCGACTCGTTCCGGGCCGGCAAGGAGGAGATGAAGCTCGGCATCAAGCCCGCCGCCGAGGCCCTCGGCCTCACGCTCCAGGACCTCGGCCGCCAGGTGCGGCAGGCCTTCTACGGCGAGGAGGCCCAGCGCATCCAGCGCGGCCGCGACGACATCCGCGTCATGGTCCGCTACCCCCGCGACGAGCGCCGCTCGCTCGGCGACCTCGAGAACATGCGCATCCGCAACCCCGACGGCGGCGAGGTGCCCTTCGGCCAGGTCGCCGTCGTCGAGCCGGGACGCGGCTTCGCCTCCATCCGCCGCGTCGACCGCAACCGCGCCCTCACCGCCTCGGTCATGCCACCGTGACGTCTGCCGGGGACGTCATCGCCGACCTCAACGCCCGCATCCTCCCCGAGGTGCTGGCCCGCCATCCCGGCGTGTCCTACACGTTCGAGGGGGTGATGGCCGAGCAGCGGGACATGCTGGGCGGGCTGCAGCGGGGCTTCGTGCTCGCGCTGCTGCTGATCTTCGCGCTGCTCGCGGTGCCGCTCCGGTCCTACGTGCAGCCGCTCATCATCATGAGCGCCATCCCGTTCGGGCTCATCGGCGCCGTCTGGGGCCACCTCTTCCTGGGCCTCGACGTGTCGATGATGTCGATGTTCGGGCTCGTCGCGGTGACCGGCGTCGTCGTCAACGACAGCCTGATCGTGGTCGACTTCATCAACCGCGCGCGGGCCGTGCACACCGGCGTCGGGCGGATGGCGCGCCAGCCGGGCGGGGGCCCCGCGGACCAGCGGGCGTTCGAGTCGGCTGGCCTCTCGCTCGCGGTGCGGGAGGCCGGCGTCCAGCGCTTCCGGCCGATCCTGCTGACCTCGCTCACCACTTTCTTCGGCCTCGCGCCGCTGATGTGGAACCGGAACTTCGACGCCGCGTTCATGGTGCCGATGGCCATCTCGCTCGGCTTCGGGGTGCTCTTCGCGACGTTCATCACGCTGATCCTCGTGCCGACGTCGTACATGATCCTCGACGACCTCGGCCGCGCGATGCGCGGCATTGTTCGGACGCCGCGAGCCGGCGGAAGCTGAGGTGCCCGGCGGGGCCGTCAGCGAGGGGAGTGCCGCCCGCGTTGTAACCGCCTCGCCCTGAGGCTGCGCGACGTCTCGGACGCCTCGGCCCATCGCGTCGGATCTGTCTGGACTCCTCCGAAGAGAGTCGGCCACCGGTACCCGTCCCTCGCCTTGCTGGCACCAGCGACTGTGTGTCCGCCTGCGCTCTCACCTCGCGGGAGCATCGGGGCAGGAGTGACGACCGCCACTGCAGACGGAGATCCGTTGGGCGAGCCTGGCGCCGGCGCCCAAGGGTCGCGCATCGCCGCGCCCGCACGCGACGAGCTCGACCGCTCTTTCCGCTACCATACTCTCCTATGCGAGCACGGCGAAAGCGACCGGAAGCGCCCCTTGAACGAGTTCCGGACGCAACAGGGTCACGACAAAGGTCCGTCTCGCTAGGCCCTCCGTCTAGCCGGAGTCGCGCGGCGGCGACGGTCAAGGCCACCCGATGACGGTGGGCGGTCGCTCCGAGATGCCACGAGTTCGGCCCGTAGCGGTCGGCGCGCGCGACTAGACGGCAATATCACGTCATGACTATCTCGCTATCCGCCGACGCCCGGCGCGAACACTTCGCTGCTACAGTGTCACGTCGGATCTCCGCACCGTAGTCTCCGTACGTGAAGACCCTCGACGATGGCCATTCCAATACCTCTACAAGTCGACATCTTCTGGCACCCCGACGACGGTCCCTGTGGCGAGATCGCTAAAACCGTCTATAGGGCACTGAACCGAGATGCTCTCGACCCGTGTCTCCCCGGAATAGGGATCCCCGTCTTCTTTTCTTCGCCTACCGCGGCAGTCAGGGAGCCCGCCCTACGGGCGCCCGAGGTTCAGTGCGACCTTCGCGTTGCGCTGCTCACGTCGGCCTTCGTTCTCGACGAACACTGGCAGGCCTACCTCGCCTTGAATCGCCACCAGGTTCGCAAGAATCGCAATCACTCCACGCTCCTCGAATGCGGGCTCGGCCATCGCCTGCTGGACGGCCCAGAACTGGGGATCCAACTGTCGCCAAATGCCGCTCCTGCCGAGCTCGCCAAGACCGTCCTCGAGCACACGTTGTTGCAGGCGTGTCGCCTGCTCGCCGGCCGCGTGCGCGCGAACCCAGCGACCCGAGGCGCCGCGCCTCTCAAGCTGTTTCTCAGCCATACCAAACGCGATAAGGCGGGCCGCACGATCGCGACACGGCTGAAGAACCAGCTCGAATCGCTCGCCGCCGACCGGTTCTTCGACGAAGTCTCGATCCAGCCCGGGGATGACATTCGTGGCGAGCTCGACGCCAACATCGCTGACGCGGCGCTCGTTGCTATTCGGACGGACCGTTTCGTGTCCAGCCCTTGGTGCCGTCGCGAAGTGGCCTTTGCCAAGCGCCACGGTCGCCCAATCGTCGTCATTGACGCCCTAACCAACGCTGAACCGCGTTCCTCGCCGCTACTCGCCAATCTGCCGACCCTTCGGATGAACCCCGGCGCACTTGAACCAGATGAGCTGCGCAGGGCCACCAATTTCCTCGGCCTCGAGGTGCTTCGTTTCCTCCATGCGTCGCGCCACCTTGCCCTTCTCGCGGAGAACAGCCTGGTGCCTCCAGGAGCCACGGTCTTGGTGCGCCCACCAGAAACACGTGACCTCTCCCTTCTCATTGGTACCACGAAGCGCCACGATACACCTGCAACCAACACGGTGTTTCTCTACCCTGACCCTGTACTCGGCCCCGAGGAGGCCGAAGACCTCGAAGCGTATGGCGTTACGCTCCTCACGCCCAGCGGCCGCTGGGGCCACGTCCTGAAGGGACTCAGACTGGGTCTTTCGGTAGGCACCGTCGACGAACTGACTCTTCGAACGCTGGGGCTCTCCGATCTCCATCTCACCGACGCCGTTCGCGTGCTCTCCCGACAGGCTCTCGCTACCGGCGCCAATCTCGTCTACGGCGGCGCCTTGGAACTGACCGGCCCCTCCGACGACTCGACCAATCTCGTCAGCGCGCTCTTCGAGATGATCGGCATCTACAACCGCGCCGGCACCGTCGAATTCCCCCCGCTCGATAACTATACCGCCTGGCCCTTCTGGCAAGGCGTCTCGCTTGACTGGCTAGCCACGCGGCGCCACATGCTGCGCGTCCGAAGATTACCGGCGCCTCCCGCTGCGCGAGACCAAGCCAACGCGGATGTTACCTCGTTGCGGAAGACGCCCTGGGGCCGGTGCCTTATCGGTCTCAGCCTCTCGACCACACGCCGCCAGCTCGCCGCCGCGACCGCCGCCCGCATTGCACTCGGCGGTGCACGGCATCGCTTTCTGGGCTTGTTGCCCGGTGTCGTGGAGGAGGCACTGCTCACACTCGATCACCGCCGGCCACTCTACGTCATCGGGGGGTTCGGCGGCGCCGCGAGCGAACTCGCCGCCCTGCTGCTCGGCCGACCCGCACCGTCACTCTCGTTCGAACATCAGGCGAAGTACACCCCGGGATACACCGAGACAATCGCAGCCTACCAAGCACATAGATCCGCGCATCCCGGGCTGCCCCCCGTTGACTACCCAACCATCGTGGACCGATTGGCAAGACACGGCCTTGCCGGACTAGCCGCCGCCAATGGGCTCAACGAGGAAGAGAACCGTACGCTCCTCACGACCCGCAACCTGGACGTCGCGGTTCATCTGGTCATGAGCGGCCTGACCCGCATCTGGGACCCGAAACAAAAACGATGATCGCCTTGAGCGAACCACAAGGACGCTTCAAAACGAGATAGACGCCTCCGGGTGCTACCCGATGCTCGAGGGCAACCGTGGCAGACGAGGTGAACTCTGCGGTCGATGGTATCATCTCGCCACGACGCGAACACCAGGCGCCGGTGAAGCTCTCGACCGCCCTCAGTGTCAGTCGCCGCCACGCGCCCGCTCCCACGACCACACGGGGCCTGCTACTGCGGATTCCGGACCAAATCGATCACCGATTCCGGAGCAAATCGATCACTGACTCCGATCCAAATCGAT